>JBOGDK010000007.1:0-37837 GCA_050701795.1 Micromonosporaceae bacterium | reverse complement strand
GCCGAGCCGTTCGATCACCCCGTTGGCGACCAGGCCGCCCACCATCACGAACAGCCCGACGAAGAACGCCAGGGTGGGCCACTCCACGTCCCGTACCACCTCGGTGGTGTCCAGCTTCGACACGGCGAGCAGCAACAGCCCGCCCACGATCGCTACCACCGCCGGCTCCAGGTGCAGCGCGGTGTGCAGCACGAACGCCAGCATGATCATTGCCAGGACGACGCCGCTGACTATCAGCAGCCGGGTGTCGCGGATCGCGTCGCGTTCCCTTAGCGCCATCACCTCGGCGACCCGTTCCGGCCGGTAGACGAACGCCTTGCGGAACAACACCCGGATCACGCCGACGTACACCACCAGCAGTACCAGGATGAACGGCGCGAGGTGGATCAGGAAGTCGTTGAACCCGAGCCCCGCCTTGCTGCCGATGATGATGTTCGGCGGGTCACCCACCAGGGTCGCCGTACCGCCGATGTTGCTCGCCAGTACCTCCGCGATCAGGTACGGCGCGACCGCCACGCCGAGCCGTTCACAGACCAGGATGGTCACCGGAGCGATCAACAGCACCGTGGTCACGTTGTCCAGCAGCGCCGACGCGCCAGCGGTCACCAGGCACAGGATCACCATCACCCGGAACGGGCGACCCTTCGCCTTCTTCGCCGCCCAGATCGCCACGTACTCGAAGACCCCGGTACGTTTCAGCACGCTGACCACGAGCATCATCCCGAGCAACAGGAAGATCACGTTCCAGTCGATGCCAGCTTCCTCGGAGAAGAACGCGTGCTCCCCGTCGGTCAGCCCGAGCGCCAGCATCACCGCCGCCCCGCCGAGCGCCGCCGCGACCCGGTGCACCTTCTCCGTGGCGATCAGCACGTACGCGATGACGAACACCAGGATCGACAGCCACGCCTGTACGGTCATGCCGGCACCCTCGACGCGTGGCGCGCGCTGGCACCGCCCATCGCGGTGACGCCCCCCATCGCGGTGACGCCGCCCGTCATGTGGCGAGCAACCGGTCGAGCAGACTGTCCAACGTGATCGCGCCGGTCATCCGCCCATCGGCCACCACCGCGACCACAGGGCTGCGCACCCGGGCCATCAGGGCCGCCACCTCCAACACGGTCGCGTCCGCTTCCACGACGGGCAACTCCCGGGGAGTCTCCGGCAGCACCTCCCGTACCGTCTTGCCGTCGAGGGCTCTCAGGAACAGGTCAGCGTGCGACTCGTCGATCACCCGCGCGAGCGCCGGATCCTCCTGTGCGTACTGGGGTACGGCGAACCGCAGCACCTGGGTGCCGGGCAGGATCTGGGACGGCCGACCGGATTCGTCAAGCACGATCAACCCGGGCAGATCCTGGTCAGCGAGAAGCCTCGCCGCTTCCAGGGCGGATGTCGTCGGCTCCACCGTCGGGAATTCACCAGCAAGATCGCGCGCTCGCATAGAAGAAGCTTACGGAATAGCCGAACTTTGATTCCCAGGAAACTCCCAGCCTCACCCAAGGCTCGTCCCAGGTCTGAGCCCCAAAGTAGGAAGCGCGAACCTTTCCGGGGGGTATGAGTCGCTGGTGGTGCGGCGGCTCATCCGGCCAAGTGTCTGGCTGGTTTCCAGGCAGACACTAGCCCCGGGGGTATGACGAGCCTCCCGTCATATCCCCGGGGCGCGGTCGTTTTCGGGGACGAAAGGAGCGCCACATGCTCGCTTCCAGGCCAACCCAGACGCGGTACGTCGTCGACTGGACCCCGGTACGACACACCGCGAGCTTCCTGGCCACGACCGTCGACTTCCGTATCCTTCCGCCACCCGGGATGTCCCGGACGGCACTGGCCCGCGCGCTCGGGTCGGCGGTGGCGCGGCTGCGTACCGCCTCCACGGCTTTCACACCCCCTCGGTTCTGGCGCCGGCCGGCAGCGGACCGGATCCGGGCGGCCGTCACCGCGGGGGTGATGGCCGGCTGCCGGCAGGTCCGCGACGCCACGTCCGGCTACTTCGACCCGTGGGCGATGCCCGGCGGATTCGACCCTGCTGGTCTGTTGACCGGGTGGGCGCTGGAACGGGCGGCCGTCACGCTCGCCGACGCCGGGCTCACCGACTTCGCCCTCACCGCCGGGGACGAACTTCTGGTACGGGGTGGTGCCGGCGGCGGGAACGCCTGGCTGGTCGGCATCCGCCACCCGGCGCACAACCTCTCCGTGGCCGTCACCGACGCCGCGCTGTCCACCTCCACAGGCCCCGTGGTGGACCCGCACACCCAGCGTCCGGCCGACCATTGGGCGGCCGCGACCGTACTCGGACCGGATCTGGGGATCGCCGACGCGTACGCCACCGCACTGCGCGCCGCCGGCCCGGCGGGACTGTCCTGGTTCCCGACGGCGGACGGTTACCGCACGGTGCTGCTGAGCGAGCCGCGGCCCGAAGGCACCCTGACCGACCTGCACCCCGCAGCCTGAACGCCTCCCGGCCGGCCCCTCCGCAACGCCTCCCGGCGGGCCCCTCCCTCAGGAAGGGGCCCGCCGCGCAGGGGAGGCAAGCGTCAGGTGCCGGGTCTACGCCCGAACGAATGGACCTTGGTGCCGACCGAGGTGAGCTTCCACAGCGCCACCGCGTCCCTCGGGAGCAGGTTGACGCACCCGTGGGAGCCGGGCTCGGAGTGCAGGTACGACGGTGTCTGGTGGAACCCGATGTCGCCGACGAACCGCTGCCAGTACGGCAGTGCCACGTCGTAGTACGACGAGATCGTCCGCTGCTTCTTCTCAGTGATCTTGTAGTGGCCGGCGGGGGTGGCGTACCCGGGACGGCCGGTACGTACCGGGGTCGGGCCGAGCACCACGTCACCGTCGCGTACCACCCACATGGTCTGGTGGGTCAGGTCGACACACACGGTCAGTTTCGCCTTGGGCTTGCAGGTGTCCAGCTTCGTGGCGGCGAGCCGGCGGGCCACGTAGGCGGTGGTGGGACCAGCCTTGCCCTTCGAGGGCGTGATCCCGTACCGGCGCTGGAACTTCTTGATCGCGGCGCAGTCTTCGGCGGACTGTTCTCCGTCGACGGTGACCGGGCCGAAGCCCCCGATCGCGGCGAGGTGGGTCTCCACCTTCCGCTGCTTCGGCCCGGTAGGACAACCGTGCGACGCGTCCTTCCCCGTTGTGGACGGTGACGGGTCCGGCCCGCCGTCCTCCCCCGTGGCGGACGGTTGACCGGACCCGTCGGATGTGGCGGACGGGCTGGTGTCCGGCGTCGCGTAGTTGAAGGTGGCCTCAGCGGCCGGTTCCTTGCCGAACGCGTACGTCGCGGCGCCGAGCGCCACCACAGTCACTGCGACGACGGCGCAGACCGCCATGCGAGTGATACGCCGCATCTGCTATCTCCTGCCCCTACACGCCCCAGACGTCCGTTACACGCCTGGGACGCCCCCGATGGTTGCCGCTGTGACCAAAACTTTGCCTTCCGGCGGGGCAGCTGTGCTCCCCGGTTCGTGCCACCCGCCGCGTCTCGACGTACAGGCCTCCGTGCGGGCGTGGCGGACGCCACGATCATGAGCGGGACGGGGTTGTCGGTGGGGTGAGGGACACTGGGAAGCCGTAGTCGATGGGAGGACCCGTGACCGGCGGACCATTAATCGTCCAGTCCGACAAGACGCTGCTGCTGGAGGTGGACCACCCCGACGCGGACGCCTGCCGGATGGCGATCGCCCCGTTCGCCGAGTTGGAGCGCGCTCCGGAGCACATGCATACGTACCGGCTCACCCCACTCGGGCTGTGGAACGCGCGGGCGGCCGCGCACGACGCCGAGTCGGTGGTCGACGCGCTGATCCGGTTCAGCCGCTACCCTGTGCCGCATGCCCTCCTTGTCGACATAGCCGAGACCATGGACCGGTACGGCCGGCTCAAGCTCGCCAACCACCCCACCCACGGGCTGGTGCTCGAAGCGCTCGACCGTGCCGTGCTGGTCGAGGTCACCAAGTCGAAGAAGCTCGCCGGCATGCTGGGCGCCCGGGTCGACGACGACACCGTGATCGTGCACCCGTCGGAACGGGGCCGGCTCAAGCAGGGGTTGCTGAAGCTGGGGTGGCCCGCCGAGGACCTCGCCGGGTACGTCGACGGCGAGGCCCACGCGATCGAGCTCCACCAGGACGGCTGGTCGTTGCGCCCGTACCAGAAGCAGTCGGTGGACTCATTCTGGGCCGGTGGCTCCGGGGTCGTGGTGCTGCCCTGCGGCGCCGGTAAGACGCTGGTGGGCGCCGCCGCGATGGCCGAGGCCAAGGCGACCACACTGATTCTGGTCACCAACACGGTCGCCGGGCGGCAGTGGAAGCGCGAGTTGGTGGCGCGCACCTCGCTGACCGAGGAGGAGATCGGCGAATACTCCGGGGAACGCAAGGAGATCCGGCCGGTCACCATCGCGACGTACCAGGTGCTGACCACCCGGCGGAAGGGCGCGTTCGCGCACCTTGACCTGTTCAACGCCCGGGACTGGGGTCTGGTGATCTACGACGAGGTGCACCTGCTTCCGGCACCCATCTTCCGGTTCACCGCGGATCTGCAGGCCCGCCGCCGGCTCGGCCTGACAGCCACGCTGGTACGCGAGGACGGCCGGGAAGGTGACGTGTTCTCGCTGATCGGCCCGAAGCGGTACGACGCCCCGTGGAAGGACATCGAGGCCCAGGGCTGGATCGCGCCCGCCGAGTGCGTCGAGGTACGGGTCACGCTCACCGACGCCGAGCGGATGGCGTACGCGACCGCCGAGGCCGACGTGCGGTACCGGGTGTGCTCGACCGCGCGTACCAAGCTGCCGGCGGTGGAGGCGCTGGTGAAGCGGCACGAGGGCGACCAGATCCTGGTGATCGGGGCGTACCTCGACCAGCTCGACGAGCTCTCCGAGCACCTGCAGGCCCCGATCGTGCAGGGCTCGACCACCACGAAGCAACGGGAACGGCTCTTCGACGCGTTCCGTACCGGCGAGTTGAAGACGCTGGTGGTGAGCCGGGTCGGCAACTTCTCGATCGACCTGCCCGAGGCGGCGGTGGCGATCCAGGTGTCCGGCACGTTCGGCTCCCGCCAGGAGGAGGCGCAGCGGCTCGGTCGGGTGCTGCGCCCGAAGGCCGACGGTCGCCAGGCGCACTTCTACACCGTGGTCGCCCGGGACACCGTCGACACCGAGTACGCCGGGCACCGGCAACGCTTCCTCGCCGAGCAGGGGTACGCGTACTCCATCGTGGACGCCGACGATCTTCTCGGACCAGCGGTGCCCGATGCCGGCTGAGCAGGTACGACCCGCCGTGGAGCCGGTCCAGGTGCGCTCCGCGACGGTGGCCGATGACGCGGCGCTGCTGGCGATCGAGGTGACATCCTGGCCGCCAGGGTCCGGTTTCCCGTCGTACCTGGCGGAGCAGCAACGGCGGACCTCGTTCTTCGGCGAAACAAACACACCAGAGGACGTCATGGTCGCCGAATACCAGGGCTCGGTCGTCGGGCACATCAAGGTGCGGCAGCCCTATCCGATGCCGGAGGGGGCGCACCTGTTCGCGATCCACGGGCTCGTGGTAGCCGAACACGCCCGGGGTAACGGGGTGGGCGGCGCGTTGCTGCGGGCCGCCGAGCACCGCGTCCGCGGCCACGGTGGCCGCAAGCTGAAGTTGAACGTGTTCGGCACCAACCCCACCGCACAGCGGCTCTACGAGCGGCACGGGTACGTCGTAGAGGGGCGGTACGCCGGGGAGTTCTTCATCGACGGCGAATACATCGACGACATCGCCATGTCGAAGCCCTTGGACTGATACCGCTTCCGCGGCGTACCCGCGCGCTGCAGAATCGGACCATGCTGGAGGCACTGTGGTGGGGCACCGCCGCCGGGTCGACCCTGATCGTGGGGGCGCTGATCGGGTGCTTCGTACGGCTTCCACGGCGACTCACCGCGGCGGTGATGGCGGCGGGCGCGGGCGTACTGTTCGCGGCGGTGGCGTACGACCTGGTCGGCGAGGCGGCCACCAGCGGCACCCTGGTGCACACCGCGATCGGCATGGCCAGCGGGAGCCTCGCCTTCTTCGTGGGGGACGTCCTGGTGTCCCGGGCGGGAGGCGGCAGCCGGAAAAGATCCAACCCGTTCGGCGGTACGGCGTCACGAGCGGCCGCGGCCGGCGCCTCCGGTGCGGTGCTCGCGTTCGGTGCGTTCCTGGACGGTGTCCCGGAGTCGGCCGCGATCGGAGTCACCCTGCTGCACGGCGGCACCCCGAGCGTCGCGTTCGTGGTGGCGGTCGCGTTGTCGAACCTTCCCGAGGGCCTGTCCTCGTCGGTGGCGATGCGGCGTCACGGGCACGGCGTGGGATACGTGCTCACGGTGTGGGCGGCGATCGTGGTGTCCAGCGGGGTCGCCGCGGCGCTCGGGTACGCGGCACTGGGCGGTACGTCAGTCGGCACCCAGGCGTTCATGTTGTCCTTCGCCGCCGGCGCCGTACTCACCATGGTCGCCTCGACGATGCTGCCGGAGGCCGCCGAGGACGGAGGCCCGGTGATCGGCCTCGTCGCGACGGCGGGGTTCCTCGCCAGCGTGCTCCTCGATCGGCTGTAGCAGGGCGCGCCCGGCCCATCGAGGCGCGGGTCATGATCCGCTCGGCGGTACGGCAGCCCGGCCGACCGCCGGATTCGTTCCGCGTTCGCTGGCACCGCCAGGCTCTGCGGCGAGCAGTCGCTTGAGCGCGTGACGGGTGAGACGCCATTGGTCGACGGCGATCTCACACCGGTGCCCGAAGACCGGCAACTCTGCCGCGGGGGTACGACCGCAGCCCTGGCACACGCCGAGGCCCGGCGCGATCTCGTGCTTTCGCATGGTGAGCGCGAGCCCCTGCACCTGCTGACCCGCTTCGAACAGCAAGCCGGTGGCGTCCCACCAGCGCCGCGACGATTGTCCGTCCACAGTGACCCCCTACTGTCGGCCCTTGACCGCTCACATGTCGTAACACTTCCGCCAGCGATGTCAGGGCATCAAGTATTCCATGGAAGATTTGTCTCATGTTTGGGGCATCCGCGTTTAGGATCCTCTCCGAGAGGTCCCTTTGGTTGCCACGACGCTTCGCCCGGCGGGCGCTGGCAGCGCTTGCAGTGATAGTGGCGCTGGCGGAATCGGCGCTGGCGACGAACACCAATGGAGGCAGAGAATGCCCAAGGTCAATGGCCCGACGATCCCTCGCTGGCAACTCGGCGATGAGCTGGGCCGACGCCGCGAAGCCGCGGGCCTCACCACCGCCGAGGTCGCGGAGAAGCTCGACTGTTCCGAGTCGAAGATCAAGAAGATCGAGGCAGGGTACGTCGGCGTCATCAAGGCCGAGCTGATGGTGATGTTCGACCTCTACAACATCGAGGACGAGCGTTCCCGTAGCTCACTGATGGAGTTGCAGAAGCTCGGCAAGCAGCGCGGCTGGTGGTCGCAGTTCGGTCGGGTGCCCAACTCGTTCGGCACCTTCCTCGGCCTGGAGTCCTCCGCCACGTCCATCCGCATCTTCGAACCCCTCATGGTGCACGGCCTGTTGCAGACGGAGGAGCACGCGACGGCTCTGGAAAGCACGATTACCCCCGGGTCTGGTCCAGAGCAGGTGGAGCGTCAGGTCAAGATCCGGCTAGCGCGCCAGGACCGGGTGTTCCGCGGTGATGAGCCGCCCGACGTCTGGGTGGTCCTGGACGAGGCGGTGCTGCGCCGGATGGTCGGCGGCGCTGACGTGATGCGGCGCCAGCTCGAACACCTGCGAGCCATGACAGATCGTCTGACCTTGCAGGTCGTGCCCTTCAGCCACGGCGGCTACCCAGGAGCGTTCGGAGCGTTCACGATCTTCGACTTCGACGACGAGATCCGCTCTCCCGTGGTGTACGTGGAGGGGCAGGCCGGCGGGCTGTATCTCGAACGCGCGGTCGACCTGCAGCGGTGTAATGTCGCCTACAGCCATTTGACCGCGGCGGCGCTCAGCCCACCCGAGTCGGCAAAGCTGATCACGGCCGCGATCCGAGAGTTGAAATCAGGCTAGGAGCGCACCGTGAACGTCGACCTCTCCCGCGCCGTGTGGAAGAAGAGCCAGAAATCGGGGACCAACGGCGGCTGTGTCGAGGTCGCCGACTTGGGCGACCACGTCGCCGTACGCGACTCCAAGCACCCCGACCAGGCACCACTGGTCTTCACCGCGTACGAGTGGGAGTGCTTCCTCGACGGCGCTACAAAAGGCGAGTTCGGCAAGCCTTAACACTCGCACCGTCACGCTGTGGCCCGCCTGTCGGGCCGGTCGGCGGTCGCGTCCCCATCGTCCACAATGGCCGAAATGGATCTTTGGAACATCACCAACTCAGTCGGCGTGTCGATCCCGCGATCTTACCGTTGTTCTGAACTGGGGATAACGGGCCGCCCCACTCGAAGCTACTCGGGGAGTTCTTCCAGGTCGATCCGCACCGCCAGCTTCTCGTACAGCGCCCGGTCGGCAGTCAGCACCGGGTAGCCGGTGGCAACGGCCTCGTAGGCGGTGTGTGCGGTCTCGACCAGCGGCGCCGCACTGGCTCCAGCCATGATCAGCGCCACGGCCGGGGCGATCGCCTGGGTGAGCGCGGTCACCGTGATGGCAGGCGCGTCCAGTTCGGCCGGGTCGATCCAGTCGGCGCCGGCGGCGGCGACCAGCGCGGCAGCCGGGACCACAATCGGCCGGTCTTGCCGGGCGTACCGGCTGATCAGCGTGCGGGCGAACAGGCTGTGCCGGGACACTCGCAGCGCGCTGGCGTCCAGGATGAAACCGGGAACCTCCGGCCTCACGCGGCCGACCCGGAGCCCTGCCGGGTCTGCCAGCGGGCGTCGTTGCGAGCCTGGAACGCCGCGGCCCACTCCTCAGCCGCGCGGGCCTGCACGGTGCTCGGAGCGCCTGCCTGATCCTCCCAGGCGGCGAGGACATCGTGGATGCTGCGGGCGCGGGTCTTGGCGGTGCCGGCGGCGTGGGCCACGTACGCCGAGACCGACCGGGCGCGGCCGGCTGCCACGGCGGCCTCGGCCTCGGTCAGCAGCTCTTCGGGGAGACTGAGGGTGATCTTGCGCGTGGTCATACCTTTACCCTACCCTCCAGCTGCTTGGTGGCACAGGTGCTCGGCGAAACCGCGCGGCACCCCTACAGTGCGCGCCCAAGCGCCCCGCGCCACCAACCAGGAGCCAGAAGTCAGGGAGCAACGGCGGGTGCATGGAGATCGCCGCTGAACGCTCGTCCGGCCATGTGGCCCGGCCGCTTCGCCATAGGATCATTGCCACCGGCGGAATCTTCGCCTGCGACAACTTCACCGCGAGCGGCGAAGTTTGCCTAACCGGCGCACAGATCGGCGACCCACTTAACTTCAATGGCGCCACCCTCACTAACCGCGACGGAGATGCCCTAGACCTGACCCAGGCACAGGTAGCAAATGTCTCACTCCTGTTCGCAGAGCCCCCGGATGGGCTGGTCGGCTTCTCAGGGCTGTCCGCTGGTCGCCTGGTAGACGACCCTAGGACCTGGCCTGCCCGACTGCGCCTGGATCACTGCACCTACGACCGATTGGAAGCCCAACTCTCGGAGGCACAGGGCACCCGGTCGGTCGGAGCACGAGCACCAGTGCATGTGCGGTTGGCGTGGTTGCGGCGGGATCCGGACGGGTTCTCGCCGCAGCCGTACGAGCAACTCGCCGCCTGCTACCGACGGATGGGGCACGAGCCGGAGGCGCGGCGCGTACTGCTGGCAAAACACCGCCGCCGCCGCGCACCCTGACCTGGCCCGGGAAGCTCGCCGGCTACCTTCTCGACGGGCTGGTCGGGTACGGCTACCGCAACTGGCTCGCCGGGCTCTGGCTGGGGGCGTTTTGGCTTCTGGGCGCGATCACGTTCAGCGTCTCGACACCGGAGCCACGCAACCCCAAGACCGCACCGGAGTACCAACCGGTGATCCACGCCCTGGACCTGCTGTTGCCGATCATCAACCTGGGGCACGACAGCACCTGGAACCCGACCGGCTTCGCGCAGTACGTCAGCTACCTGCTGATCCTGGCCGGCTGGGTGCTCACCACCGCAGTTGTCGCTGGCCTGACCCGTCTGTTCAACCGCACCTGACCCGTCCGCCAGCCCGCCCCTGACAGTGGACCGGATCCATGGGACACGCCGAGCGTGTCTCGTGGCCAGGGTCCATTGTCCGGGGCACCCGACGGTCCCACCGCCACTCGCGGAGTTCCGCCCAGGCCAGCCGGGAGTCGCGAGCGCGGAGCGGCGGGCCGATAGTCTGCACGCCATGGCAGACCCGCAAGGGGCACGGGAGTGGGATCTGGTCGTCCCGGAGGACGATGAGAGGCTGCTGGCCGAGCTGCGCGGCCACGGCGCCCGAACCGGACAGCGTGTCCACTTGTCCGTAGTGCCAGCCTTCGACAGCCAGGGCTCCGAGGAGCTTCCCGAGTTCTTCGGAAGCTTCGACAGTGGTCGCCCGGACCGGGCCGAGCGTTCCAGTGAGATCCTTCGAACAGAGTTCCCAAACTTGTGATTCTGGTCGACACCGCATACGTGAAACTCAATTGAGACTTGAGTTTGACGTATGCCGTGTCCCTTGAAACTAAAGTTTCGCACCAGGCTGACAGCAGGTCGGCGCACTCTCATGGAGTGCCGCCGCGAAACCGACCCGGCCGAGGATGGTGGCCCCGCGATCGGTCTGATCGTCGAATTCCTCACCGCCATACCCCTCGACAGGCTCTGCGCGCTACGAGAGTGCGAGGGCGGCCACGCCGGCCACGACGAGTACGGCGCCGAAGATCCGGCGTACTCCCTGCGGTTCACGCAGCAGCCACAACCCGAACAGGGTGCCGACCACGATGGACAGCTCCCGGGCCGGGGCTACCAGGCTCACCGGGGCCAGGGTGAAGGCGTACAGCACCAGGATGTAGCCGAGCGGCCCCAACGTCGACACCACCAGCGCCGCCCGCCAGTGCTCCCGCCACACCTGGCTGATCTTTGATCGATGGCGTACCGCGTACGGTGTCAGCAGGGCCGTGCGGATCGTGTTGTTGGCCCAGTCGAACAGGATGGGCGTCACCGCGAACGCCTTCACGGCGGCGGCATCCACCACCGTGTACGTGGCGATCAGGACCCCGGCGGCGAGCCCGTACCCGATCCCGGTGCCACGCCGTACGGAGGCCTCGGGATCCGGCAACGCGGTCTCGGCGATGGTGGCGCCGGCTCGGGCGGCACCGGTTCCGATGATCAGGATTCCGGTCACCACCAGAGCGGCCCCGGACAGCGCCACGAGGTTGGGCCGGTCGCCCAGCACGATGATCGCGGCGATCACCGCCAGCAGTGGGCCGCTGCCACGCGCCAACGGGTAGACCACGGACAGGTCGCCGACCACGTACCCCCGTTGGAGCAGCAGGAAGTAGCCCAGGTGCACCACCGCGCTGATCGCGATCACGGTGAGCGCCGGCAGCGACAACGGGTGGGCGACGTAGATCGCCGCGGGCGCGTACAGCACGGTGGAGATGACCGCGAGCACCCACACGAACACGATCCCGCCGTCGCTTGCCCGTTTGGCGGCAAGGTTCCAGGTCGCGTGTGACACCGCCGCGCCAAGCACCAGGGCGAAGGCGACGAGAGTCATACGGCACGGTAATGATCTCTCTCAGGCGCGCCCGCGGCACCGGGTCAAATATTGACGAATGTCACATTGGTGTCGCGTCAACCAGATAGTCCACCAGTGCCGCGAACGCGGGACGGCCCTCCTGACCCCCGCAGTCCGTGGCGGTCATCGACACCGAACCGGCGCGCAGGTCGTACTGGAATCCGTCGGCGCAGGTCTGTCGGTCCTTGATCTTGGCCTCGGTACGCAGTCCCTTGTCCATCGCGAGCGACTGCAACTTGGAGACCTGCTGGTCGGTGAGCTGACCCGTCTCCTTCTTCCCGTCCTCGGAGTACGTCCAGGCCCCGTCGACGGTCACCTGGATGCGTTGATCGACCCCGGCCACACCGCCGGTACGCGCCAGGCTGATCGCCATCGGCTCCTTCCCCGGCGGATACGTCGGGTCACCAGGGGTCTCCCCAGGCGGGATGCCGATCTGGCCGCTGCTCGACTGCGTCGGGGACGGGCTTGGCTTCGCCTGCTCGCCGCCTCCGCCCCCGCCGCATCCGGCGAGTGCCACGGTCGCGACCAACAGGAGTCCACCGAAAACCCGCTTCATACCCGCACCTCCTCATGAACAGGACATATTTGGGTACGACGCGCGCACCGCCGCCCCGGTTCCCCGGACAGTCGCACACCTGGTGTGTTGCAGATTGTCATCTCGTCACGACACTAAGGTGTATGACAGTGATGCCGGTGGTCTGGCGACGCGACCTCCCCACAGATGTTGATTCCGCGACCGCGGATCACACCTTCGCGGACCTGGTGGCGCGCTGGAGCCAACCGCACCGGCACTACCACGATCTGAACCACCTGGGGGCGGTGCTCGCCATGGTGGACGAGCACGCCGCGTGGGCGAACGACCCTCACGCCGTACGACTCGCCGCCTGGTTCCATGACGCCGTGTACGCCCCCCGCCGCCACGACAACGAGGAGGCGAGTGCCGCCCTGGCCCGCGGCGCGCTGCGCGAACTGAGAGTGTCCGCCGACAGGGTGAACGAAGTGGTACGGCTGGTACGACTCACCGAGCACCACGACCCGGCCCTTGGGGACCGCAACGGTGAACTGCTCTGCGACGCGGACCTGAGCGTGCTGGCCACCGATCCGGAGGCGTACCGGCATTACGCGCACCGGATCCGTCTCGAGTACGCGCACATAACAGACGCCGCGTTCCGGGCGGGGCGGGTCGGAGTGCTGCGCCGGCTGCTCGCACTGCCGTCGCTCTACCACGTACCGGCGTTGGTGGCGGCGTGGGAGGCGCCTGCCCGGGAGAACCTCAGACGCGAGCTTGCCGCGCTGACCAACATCCCGGAGCCGTCAACCTGATTCGGCGCCCCGCTCGTCCACCCTGCCGGAGGGAGCCTGCGCAGTCGGAGCCGGATCGACGCGAACCGGGTCGATGGACGTACTGGTGCGAGGTTTCCGGCGACGTAGCCCGGCGGTGGCGAGCAACTCCACGATCCGTGCCGAGGTCACCGGACGTGCCCCGAGCAGCACCGCGGCCGGGTACACCTCGGATGGCAGGTCGTAGTGGTCCCGGTCGAAGCCCCGCCGCGGTACGCCGAGCAGCTCAGCGAACATGTGCAGCTCCGCGTACGACGTGTCGCTGATCAGGTGCGACCACAGCCGGCCCCGCCCAGGCCACCGAGGTTGGTCGATGTAGAGCACCACACTCAGTACCGCCGAGCCGTCACCCGGACCGGGAGGGGTCAGGAGCGTACCCCCGTACGTCCGGGGCGCCCAGCCGGGCCGCGTCGGCGGTCTTGTCGTCCGGCGCCTGCTGCGACTCGCGTTCGGCGGAGACCCGCGCCAGGTAGTGCTCCACCTCGCGCGCGGTGGCGGCGTCGTCCCAACCGAGCACCGGCGCCATCACACGCGCCGCGTGGGCGGCGGTGTCGGCCCCCCGGTGTGGGGTCTCGATCGAGATCCGGGTACGCCGCGTCAACACGTCGTCGAGGTGCACCGCGCCCTCGGCGAGCGCCGCGTACGCCACCTCGGCGGCCAGATACTCCGGCGCCCCGTCCAGTGCGGCACCCAGCTCCGGGCGTTCGTCGATCAGCGCCAGCACCTCCCGGGTGAGCGTGCCGTAGCGCTCCAGCAGGTGCTCCACCGCGCCCACCGGTACGCCGTGCCGGCGGGCCAGGCTGGACCGGTTCGCCCACGCGTGCCCGAAACCCTCCGCGCCCAGCAGCGGGACGTCAGCGGTACGCGACCGCAGCCACCGTCTGCCCGTGTGCACCGCCTGCGACCCGGCGGCGGGGGTCTGCACCGCCAGCCGGTGTGCGGCCAGATCCACCACGTCCTTGGCCATCACCCGGTACGTCGTGTACTTCCCGCCCGCGACCAGCATCAGGCCGAGCATCGGCTCCACCACGGCGTGTTCCCGGGACAGCTTGGAGGTGGCCGCGTCCTCACCGGACAGCAGCGGTCGCAGCCCGGCGTACACACCCTCGATGTCGTCGGTGGACAGCGGCCGGTCCAGGACGGCATTGACGTGGTCCAGGACGTACTCGATGTCGGTGGCCGACGCCGCCGGGTGCGCCCGGTCCAACGACCAGTCGGTGTCGGTGGTACCGATCAGCCAGTGCCCGCCCCACGGGATCACGAACAGCACACTCTTCTCGGTACGCAGGATCAGCCCCGCATCGCCGCTGATCGCGCTGCGCGGCACCAGCAGGTGGATGCCTTTGCTGGCGCGTACCCGGATCCCGGACGAGCTGGCGCTGGCCGGTGGGGTTGGCCTGCCGGCGAGCTCCGGCCAGTCCCGGATCATCTCGCTGATGTCGTCGCTCCACACCCCGGTCGCGGCGATCACGGTGCGCGCGCGTACCTCGAACTCGTCCCGGGACTCCATGTCGCGGACCCGTACGCCGACCACCTCGCGGGCTTCCCGGAGCACCTCCACCACCCGGGTCGAGGTGGCGATCGCGGCGCCGTAGCTGGCCGCGGTACGTGCCATCGTCACCACGTACCGGGCGTCGTCGACCTGCGCGTCGTAGTACCGGATCGCGCCTTTCATTGCTTCATCCGCCAGGCTGGGGAACAGCCGCTTGGCACCCCGGCGGGTCAGGTGCCGGTGCCACGGGATGCCCCGGCCGTAGCCAAAGGCGGTGGCGAGCACGTCGTAGAGGAGCACGCCGGCCCCGTAGTACGCCCGCTGCCAGATCCGCTCTGTCAGCGGCACCAGGAACGGCACCGGCCGCACCAGGTGCGGCGCCAGCCGGGTCAGCAGTACACCACGTTCCCGCAGTGCCTCGTGGACCAGGCCGAACTCCAGTTGTTCCAGGTAGCGCAGCCCGCCGTGGATCAGCTTGCTGGACTTGCTGGAGGTGCCGGCGGCGAAGTCCCGGGCCTCCACCAGCGCCACCGACAGCCCCCGGCTGGCGGCGTCCAGCGCCGCACCCACGCCGACGACACCACCGCCGATGACGAGCACGTCGAAGGTCTCGTCACGCAACCGTCGCAGGTCACTGGTACGCCGCCGCGGCGACAGCCGGCTCGCGGCGTACCTCGAAATATTGGGATCCCGTCGCACACCTCACCGTAACCGGTCGCCCCGCCGGCGCGCGATGATCATAGGTTCCAGTGTCCTGCGCCAGAGATTGGTTGATGACCTCCGGTGTCCAGGTGGATGCATCGCAAGGCGGAGGAGTTGCCTGCATACCGGTGTTGTATGCAGGCATTTCGACAACGCGGCGAGGCGCCTGGGGCGCCGGACTTCGCAGCCGAATCTCTGGCGCAGGACACTAGGGCAGATTCGGCTATAAAGCTCGTCAAGGAACACACCGTCCCGTTTCGCCGCCCTGGCGCACGGGCGGCGGCCGAAGGCCCCGGCCGGCCCCCATGGCGTACGGGAGCCGTGCGGCTGGCACGTATCGTGCGGGCCATGACGATGCCGGGCGACCCGACACCGCCCTCACCGCCACCCACCGCGGTCGGCACCCTTCCTCCGCCGCCTCCCGGGCCACCGTGGCGTCCCGCCCCGTCGCCGTGGCCGGGCTGGCTCGCCACCGGGTACGTCGGCGTCGCCGGATTCCTGATCGTGCTGCTGGTGGTCGGTAGCGAGTCGTTCACCTGGGTGCTCGACCAGTTGGCGCTCGCGGAGGACACCGATCGCCCGAACTGGCCAGTTATCGGATTGTTCACCGCGGGGGCGGCGCTGGTGTTCGCGGTGCCGCCGTTGTGGTTCCCGCGCCGCTGGCCGGGGTTGCGTGCCGCCGGCCTGGCGTGGACGGCCGCGACGGTGCTGTTCGCCCTGCTGGGCGTCCTGCGGGCGCTACCAATGGTCCACAACGAGCTCTACCTCGCGGTGTTCGCGCTGGTCACCGGCGGTCTCGCGGCAGCGATCCGGGTGGTACGACGACGCCGTACCGCAGCCGCACCGGCACCGGCACCGGCGGCGTCGGCGTCGGCGTCGGCGTCGGCGTCGGGCCAGTCTGTGACCGGTGACCACGGCACCGAGCCCGTCGACCCTCCGGTACGTCGCCGGTGGCCCACCGACGCGATGACGCTCGCCGTGGCCGGTGGTCTGATCAGCCTGCTGCCGTGGCTGTGGTTCGGCGCGCTGGGCGGCATCCTGGAAACGGTGCTCGCGGTGCTGGCGGCGGCCGGGTTCGGGGCCCTCGTAGGCACCGTCCTGAACGGGCGGTTCTGGGGTGCGTACACCCGGCTGGCGCGGTGGCGACTCGTCATCGGCGGCGGGTACGTCGCGGGTGTGGCGATCGCTCTGCTCACCGCCGGACTGGGCGGCGCCGGGGTGCAACTGCCGGCCCTCGTGGCGCTACCTGCCCTGGGATACGCGGCCGGGGCCCTGCAGCGCCGACCCCTCGGGTACCCGGCCGGAGCCCCGCGGCGCCCACCCCCCACCGCCGCGCAGCACCTGAGCATCACCGCGCCGCAAGACCCCACCGCCCCGCAGCACCCGAGCACCACCGCGCCGCAAGACCCCACCGCCCCGCAGCACCCGAGCATCACTGCCGCGCAGGGGCGCCCCCTTGCCTCAGGTGTCCCGGTGGCGGTGCTTGTGGGGATGGCGGCATTCGGGCCGCTCGGGTTCGCCGACCCGGAGGAGTTCTCGATCCTGCTCGGATTCGAGTCCGGCTGGCTGTTGCTCGCCGCGGTGACGGCACTAGGCGTGGGTCTCGGGTTCGCGCTCGGCGCCGCGGTCACGTTGCGCCACGCGTTGCGGCGCCCCTGGCTCGCCGCGCTGTTCACCGCCGTCGTCGCACTGGCCGCGGCCGGGGCGTACGCCACCGGGCAACCCGGGCTCCACGGCGAGCGGCTGTTCGTGGTGCTCTCCTCACAGGCGTCCCTGGCCGACGTCCACGGAGACCGCGGCGAGCGGATCGGCACGGTATACCGCCGGCTGGTGGCACACGCGGAACGTACCCAGCGGCCGCTACGGCGCGCACTGGACCGACTCGGCATCGACTACACGCCGTACTACCTGGTGAACGGGATCTCCGTGAACGCCGGCCCACTGGTACGCCAGTGGCTGGCGGGCCGCGGCGACGTGGACCGGGTGCTGCTCGACCCGGTGCTGCGCCCGATCCCCGGTGACCCCAGCGGGCTGCCGATCAGCGGCGAGCCGGGCCCGGCGGCGCCGGAGTGGAACCTCGAGATGGTCGGCGCCCCACGGGTCTGGTCCGAGTACGGCGTCACCGGGGAGGGCGTGGTGGTCGGCAGCTCCGACTCCGGCGTCGACGGCGGCCACCCCGCCCTCGAAGACAACTTCCGTGGCGGCGGCGACTCCTGGTACGACCCGTGGAACCACACCCGTACCCCCACCGACTTCGGCGGCCACGGTACGCACACCACCGGCTCAGCTGTCGGTGGTCGCGACATCGGGGTCGCCCCGGGAGCGCGCTGGGTGGGCTGCGTCAACCTGGCCCGGAACATGGCCAGCCCGTCGAAGTACCTGGACTGTCTGCAGTTCATGCTCGCCCCGTACCGGCCGGGACAGGACGCGTTCACCGACGGGGATCCGGCGCGGGCACCTCACGTACTGAACAACTCGTGGGGGTGCCCGGACGCGGAGGGGTGCGACGCGACCGTACTGGCACCGGCGGTCAGCGCGTTCCGGGCGGCCGGGATCTTCTTCGTGGCCTCAGCTGGAAACACCGGCCCGCGTTGCGGCTCGCTCACCGACCCACCAGCCCGCCACCGGGGCGGGTTCACGGTGGCCGCCGTCACGGAGGGAGGCCGGGTGGCGAGCTTCTCCAGCCGGGGACGCCGCGGTGCCGGTCCTCAACCCGACATCGCCGCACCCGGCGCCGGAGTGCTCTCCGCGATCCCCGGCGGCGGGTACGCCACACTGGACGGCACGTCGATGGCGGGCCCGCACGTGGCCGGCGCGGTGGCTCTGCTGTGGTCAGCCGTGCCGTCACTGCGAGGCGACATCGCCGGCACCGAAAAGCTGCTGCGGGACACCGCAACACCAATCACCGGCACCACCCGATGCGGAGCGGCCGCCGCCGCAGGTGCCGGCATCATCAACGCGTACGCCGCTATCCGCGCCGCCCACTCGCAGCGACCTTGAAGCCTTGATCGCGGAAAACGACGACCCAAGCTTCAAGATCTCGACAAGTCAGCCGGCGGCCTCTTCGGTGTCGCGGAGCACCCGCATCGCGTTGCGGTACGTCAGTGCCGCCAGCTCACCGTCCGACCAGCCACGCTCCGCAAGCTCCGCCAGCAGGGCAGGGTAGCCCGCCACGTCGGCCAGCCCGTCCGGCGGGCATACGCAACCGTCGTAGTCGCCACCGAGCCCGACGTTGGCTACCCCCGCGACCGCACGTACGTGCTCGACGTGGTCGGCGACGTCGGACACGCCGCACGGCGGGCGGGGGTTGGTCCCGACCCATCGGGTGACCGCCTCCCGCCACTCAGAGGAGCCGTGCGGGTACACCGTGTCCAGCCGGTCCTCCTCGTCCCCAAGTCCGTCCATCCAGGAACGACACTCCTCGGTGACGAACCCCGGTACGAATGTCACCATCACCAGCCCGTCGGTGTCCGCGACCCGCCGCAGTACGTCGTCCGGCACGTTTCGCGGGTGGTCGCACAGGGCGCGGGCGGACGAGTGCGAGAAGAACGCGGGGGCCGTACTCACGTCCAGCGCGGCGTGCATCGTGGTGGGAGCCACGTGCGAGAGGTCGACCAGCATGCCGAGTCGGTTCATTTCGCGCACCACGTCGCGGCCGAAGTCGTTCAGGCCGCCCACCTTGGGTTCGTCGGTGGCGCTGTCCGCCCACGGCGTGTTCGACACGTGGGTCAACGTCATGTAGCGGACGCCGAGCGCGTACATCATCCGGAGTGTGCCGAGCGACTCGCCGATGCAGTGCCCGCCCTCGATGCCGAGCAGGGACGCGATCCGCCCCGTCCGTACCGCCGTCTCCACTTCGACGGCCATTGTGACCAGCCGCAGGTCGTCGGGGTAACGCTCGACCATCCGGTACGCCGCGTCGATCTGTTCCAGGGTCGCCACCACCGGGTCCTCGTGGTGGCAGGGCACCCACACCGACCAGAACTGGGCGCCGACACCGCCGGTACGCAGCCGGGGAAGATCGGTGTGGATCCCGGTGTGTCGCTGGTCGACGGCTATGTCGATGGAATCGAAGTCGTACCCGGCGAGAGTACGAAGCTCCCACAGCAGGTCGTTGTGCCCGTCCACAACGGGAGCTTCACGCAGCAGGGTACGGATCCGGTCAGCCATGCCGGCACGCTACCGCACCCCAAGATCTTCGCTGGTATCCGGAAACAAGTCGTCTGAAGCGCCGCCGAAACCGCTGGTAATCGGTTACTAGCGTGGATCTTGGCGCGGGGTGGGGTCTTGGCGCGGGGTGGCGGCGCGCGCCGAGACGGTCCCCGGGACGACGGCCCCGGGTGCGCGAAAGGGTGGGCCGCCGAGCGGCCCGCCCCTTCTACGTAGCTGCGACTGGACTCAGAAGTCCATGCCGCCCATGCCGCCACCAGCGTCAGCGCCGGCACCAGCCTTCTCCTTCTCCGGCTTGTCCGCCACCACAGCCTCGGTGGTCAGGAACAGCGCGGCGATCGACGCGGCGTTCTGCAGCGCCGAACGGGTCACCTTGGCGGGGTCGATGATGCCCGCAGCGAGCATGTCGACGTACTCGCCGGTCGCGGCGTTCAGGCCGTGACCGTTGTCAAGGTTGCGCACCTTCTCGACGATGACGCCACCCTCGAGACCGGCGTTGACCGCGATCTGCTTGAGCGGAGCCGCCAGCGACGCCTGGACGATCGAGGCACCGATCGCCTCGTCACCGGTCAGGTCGAGCTTGTCGAACGCGTTCACGCCGGCCTGCACCAGCGCGACGCCACCACCCGGGACGATGCCCTCTTCGACGGCGGCCTTGGCGTTGCGTACGGCGTCCTCGATGCGGTGCTTGCGCTCCTTGAGCTCCACCTCGGTGGCGGCACCGACCTTGATCACCGCGACGCCGCCGGCCAGCTTGGCCAGCCGCTCCTGCAGCTTCTCGCGGTCGTAGTCGGAGTCGCTCTTCTCGATCTCGGAGCGGATCTGGTTGACCCGGCCCGCGATCTGGTCGGCGTCGCCGGCACCGTCGACGATGGTGGTCTCGTCCTTGGTGATGACCACCTTGCGGGCCTGGCCGAGCAGCGAGAGGTCGGCGTTCTCGAGCTTGAGACCGACTTCCTCGCTGATCAGCTCACCGCCGGTGAGGATGGCCATGTCCTGCAGCATCGCCTTGCGGCGGTCACCAAAGCCCGGCGCCTTGACGGCGATCGACTTGAAGGTGCCCTTGATCTTGTTGACGACCAGGGTGGCCAGGGCCTCGCCCTCGACGTCCTCAGCGATGATCACCAGTGGCTTGCCGCCCTGCATGACCTTCTCGAGGACCGGGAGCATGTCCTTGACCGCCGAGATCTTCTGGTTGGCGATCAGGATGTACGGGTCATCGAGGACAGCTTCCATGCGCTCCGTGTCAGTCACGAAGTAGCCGGAGATGTATCCCTTGTCGAAGCGCATACCCTCGGTGAGCTCAAGCTCGAGGCCGAAGGTGTTGCTCTCCTCGACGGTGATGACGCCTTCCTTGCCGACCTTGTCCATCGCCTCGGCGATGATCTCGCCGACGCTGTTGTCACCAGCGGAGATGGAGGCGGTCGAAGCGATCTGCTCCTTGGTCTCCACGTCCTTGGAGAGCTTGGACAGCTCCTCGGCCACGGAGGCCACGGCGGTCTCGATGCCCCGCTTCAGAGCGATCGGGTTGGCACCCGCTGCCACCGTACGCAGGCCCTCGCGCACCAGCGCCTGGGCCAGAACGGTAGCGGTGGTGGTGCCGTCGCCAGCGACGTCGTCGGTCTTCTTGGCGACCTCTTTGACCAGCTCGGCACCGATCTTCTCGTACGGGTCCTCGAGCTCGATCTCCTTGGCGACCGACACACCATCGTTGGTGATGGTGGGGGCGCCCCACTTCTTTTCGAGTACGACGTTGCGACCCTTCGGGCCCAGCGTCACCTTGACGGCGTCGGCGAGGACGTTCATGCCCCGCTCGAGTCCGCGGCGCGCCTCCTCGTCGAACGCGATCTGCTTTGCCATGCGGCGTTGTCCTCCGGTTTGCGTGTGCGGTCTGCGGGGCCCGCCCAAGCAGAACCCCAATTGCGTACCTACGCTCTTGAATACACACTGCCGGTCGGGTCGATGCCCGCGACGGTCGACCCAGAGGTCTCACCACCCGACCTTGGCGACCCCACCTGAGGGCGGAGTCTCTTGGCACTCAGAGGAGCCGAGTGCCAATCACAGGTTTAGCACTCTAGGCCCGAGAGTGCAAGCTAGACGCGGGCCGCCGGCCAGCTTCCGCGGCATCGGCCCCGCCCGCGGTGACTGTTGCCACCCAAGCGGTACGGCGCGAGCCACCCGACCCGCACGACGGCCCGAGCTGACCGTGCGCCGCCTCCCGCCGCGGTATACCGGCTGGTCAGAGGCCCGAGACAGTTCTGCACCGGGGCCCCACAGGGACCCCGGTGCAGATGCGCCTATCCGAGAGGCGTCAGCAGGCCTTCAGCCAGGAGCATTCCAGTTGACCGGACCTGGGTGTGTTGTACGACGGCGGCCCGATCCGGTACGGCGCCACCCGCGTACTCGCCGTCTCGGAACGGCTGAACTGCGCGAGCCGTACGGCGATCCGGTCCTCCAGGTCGCTGGGTTTGCCGGACAGGTACTGGTTGAACACGATCGAGAAGATCAGCCGCTCCCCGTCGGCGCTCGTGACGTACCCGGACAGTGCCGTCACCCCGGTCAACGAACCGGTCTTGGCGTGCACGTTGCCGGCCGCCGCGGTGTCCTTCATCCGGTTGCGCAGCGTGCCGCCCACCATCCGCTCGGACTCCCCGGCGATCGGCAGTGAGTCGTACCAGACCTTGAACCACGGCTCCGGCTGCGCCTTGGCGAGCAGCGTGCCGAGGTGCGACGGAGTCGTCAGGTCCCGCCGGGAAAGCCCGGAGCCGTCCACCATCCGCATCGTGCCCGTGTCGACACCCAGCTTCGCGAGGGCGTCGCCTCCGGCCTGCAGCCCCGCCGACCAGCTTCCCCGGTCGTACACCTCGCGACCCATCGCCTTCGTCAGCACCTCGGCGTGGCCGTTGTTGGACAGCTTCATGAACGGTACGAGCAACTCCGACAGCGGCATCGACTCGTGGTCGGCGATCGGATCCGCCTTCTTCGGGGTCTCCCCGAGAGTGGTCTTTCCAGCAACCTCGACCCCGTGCCGGGCCAGGGCGCGGCGGAAGACGTCGGCGGCGTACCCGGTCGGCTCCCAGACCGACGCCCACTGCTTCACCGTGCCGCTGGAGATGGTGCCGGAGACCACGATGGTGTTGCCGCCGTGTTCGCGTTCCACGGAGATGTCGTTGGTGTTGCCGGTGGTGGCCTGGTTGTCGATCCGTACGTACCCGGTCTCCGGGATCAGCTTCACCTTCGCCTCTGCGCCGGGTTTCGTACCGGGGCTGACCTCGACGATCACGGTCCCGGCGTCGTAGTCGGTATCCGGTGCCACCGTCAGCGCCGAGATCGGGGCCGCGTAGTAATACGGCTCGTCGTCGTTCGCCCAGTCACTGCCGAGTCGGTTGGAGTCGAAGAAGCTGTCATCGGCGATCAGCTTGCCGGTCACGGACCGTACGCCGGCGTCCGCGACCTGCTTGGCCAGTGCGTCGTAGTCCTCGGCCAGCGTGGTGGGGTCGCCTCCGCCGGTGAGGTAGAGGTCGCCGTTCAGCTTCGTACCGGTCTGGCTACCGTCGCCGGACACCCGGGTGGTGAACGTGTAGTCAGCCCCCAGCACCTCGAGGGCCGCCGCCGCCGTGAACAGCTTGTTGTTCGATGCCGGCATCTGACGCCCTGAGGTGTTGCGGGCGTACAGCACCTCGTCGGTGTCCGCGTCGCGCACCAGGACCCCAGCCTGCGAGCCGGTGAGCCGGGCGTCGGTGAGAATCGTGTCGATGTCCTTGGAGAGCCTGGCGGCCGACTCCGACGCCACCGCGTCGGTACCCACCACCGCCGACGACCCTGCCGCCACCAGCGCCAACGCCGCCAGACCCAGCAACGGTTTCAGTGGTACGCGCATGCCTCACTCCTAAAGTCGCGACCGACCGGAGTCTCGCTCGCCGGCGCGCATCAGACGCACGGCGGAAACCTCCAGCGGAGGCAGCATACGCCAAGGATCTCGCCGTACGGCAGGGTCGACGTCGGAGTTCCGGCGCCCGCTGACACCGTGTCCTGGAGTCGACGGTGCCGCCAGTCGCCGGCGGCACCGTCCAGTAGAGACGCCCGACTCAGGGAGCGTTGGCCTCGGCGGCGAGCTGTGCGGTGGTGAGCTGCGGCTGGAGCCGCGCGCGTAGCTCGGCGTACGTCACGACGTACCCGCAGAGCATGATCGCTTGACCGGCGAGCGCCGCCGCGAGCATCAGCAGCATGACCAGCACCATGACGACGACAAGCAGGACAACCGCCGCCGGGGAGGGATCCTCACCCATCACAATGCTGAGCGGGACCATCACCACGTAGTAGATGATCTGCACCGCGACCGAGATCACGATGGTGAACAGGTACAGGATCGCGATCCGACCGGTGGCGGGCCAGAAGTTGGTGTGGATCAGCCGGAACGAGCCCGCGAAACCGTTCTGCCGCTCGAACGCCATGATCGGCACGAGCATGCTCAGCGCCACGAACAGATACAGGCCGGGTACGTAGCAGAAGACCATTCCGAGCGTCGTCGCCAGGCCAGCGAGCAGCGCCCAGCCCAGGGTCGGCCACCCCAGTTTCAGCGACGACTTGAACACCGTCCCTAGCGGAACCCGCTGACCTGCGGCGTCGTTGGCGATCGCCTTCACCACCGACAGTCCTGTGACGGCGTAGAAGTACCCGATTCCGACAACGATGGCGGCGTACAGCGCGATCACCAGGACCACTATGACTGCGGCCGTGCCGCCCCCGCCGGCGTCGGACGCCATCTGGCTCGCCAGGAGCGCGACGCCGATGATGACGGCGCCGAGCACCAGCATGAGGCCGATGGCGGGCAGCACCGTGCCGAGCAGCATCAGTTTCAGTACGCTGCCCCAGCTGCGCTTCACGACGCCCTTGAGCCGGTCCATCCAGGACGAAAAGTCGTACCCGATCAGCGGGTCGTACGGGCGAAGCGGCAGCATCGCACCGGGCGGGTACCCGGGTGGCGTCCCCGGCGGGGGGTAGCCAGGCGGCGGCCCGTAACCCGGGGGTGGGCCGTAGCCTGCGGGCTGGTCGTATCCGGGGTACTGGTCGTAGCTGGGGTACTGGTCGTAACCGGGTGGCTGCGGGTAGTCCGATGGTGTGCCGGACACAGGTGGGTATGGTTCGCCTGACACCGGGGCGCCCGGGGGTGGCGGAGGAGGCGGAGGCAGTGGCCCACTGGCGCCGTCCCCCCACGGCTGTTCGGGATACGGTCCGCCCGGTGGTTGCTGCTGAGACATCGACTCTCCCCGCTCGACGTTGTCGCGAGTTGGACCCTATGGGACTGATGCCAACGGGGGATAGACACACTTCGGGCGGGGCACGGCGCCGCCCGCCGCTACCCCGCCCAAAGGGACGTCAGCCGACCAGCTTGACGTTCTCAGCCTGGGGGCCTTTCTGGCCCTGAGCGATGTCGAACTCGACGCGCTGACCGTCATCCAGCGCTTTGTAGCCCTCCATCTCGATCGCCGAGAAGTGGACGAAAACGTCCGCCCCTCCGTCAACCGCGATGAAGCCGTAGCCCTTTTCCGAGTTGAACCACTTGACGGTGCCCTGTGCCACTGCGCACTTCCTTACCTTGGTGGTGCACCGACTCCACGGCGCGGAGTCGGGGTAGACGGACCCGGTGCCTTTCACGCGGCCTACCACGGTGACGGCTGAGAACGTCGACCGAAAACGAACGCTACACGACCCCGGCACCCCTTTACAGGGTCCCGGATCATAACCGTACAAACCACCGCCGACCGCCCAGCGGGACCGTCTGTCACACGTGCCGGCGGGACTGCACCACCCGGAACCGGTTCGCCACGTACGCCGCGTCAGTCAGCGCCGCATTCGCCGCCGGATTCGCGCCCGTGGCATGGAAATCACTGAACGCCGCCGACTGGTTGACGAAGACGCCGCCGGTGAGGTTGCAGGACAGATGTACGCCGACGTCCACGGCCGCCTTTTCCACGTCGTCCAGCACCGCCTCGTCCGTGGAGTAGACGCCCGCTGTCAGGGCACCTTTCGCGCCAACCACCTTGCGGAAGATGTCCACGCTCTGCGAGGTCGAGTCGGTGGCGATCACGTACGACACCGGGCCGAAGCACTCAGAGCTGTAGACCGACTCGTCACCGGCGCCGAGCCCGATCACCGCGGGGGTACGTACCACCGCATCGGGGTAGTTCGGATGGTCGATCGACCGTGAATCCAGGAAGGCCTTGCCAGCTCCCGATGCCGCCGCGTTCGCCAGCCGGGACGCCACACCCTCGTTGACGATCGCGCCAATCAGCTCCACGGCGCGTTCCGGGTCACCGGTGAGCTTGCCGACGGCGGCCGCGATCCCGGCGGCCACCTCGTCGAAGCTCTTGGGACCCTGATCCGTGGCGATGCCACCGGCGGGCACCAGGATGTTCTGCGGCGTGGTGCACATCTGACCGGAGTAGAGCGACAACGAGAAGCCGAGGTTGCGGCACAGCCCCTTGAAGTCGTCGGTGGAGTCCACGATCACCGTGTTGACACCGGCCTTCTCGGTGTAGACCTGTGCCTGGGGGGCGTTGCGTTCCAGCCAGTCCCCGAACGCCGATGACCCGGTGAAGTCGATGATCTTGACCTCTGGACGGGTGGCGAGTGTCCTCGCCAGCCCTTCGTCAGGAGCCTCCGCCGCGAGCGTGACGAGATTCGGGTCGAAGCCCGCCTCGGCCAGCACTTCGCGGGCGTACCGGACCGTGACGGCCAGTGGAAGGATCGCCCGCGGGTGAGGCTTGACCACCACCGCGTTACCGGTCACCAGAGAGGCGAACAGCCCCGGATAGCTGTTCCAGGTGGGGAAGGTGTTGCAGCCGATCACCAGGCCGATGCCCCGCGGCACCACGTGGTACGTCTTCTGCATCGTCAACGTGGCGCCCTTGCCCGCGGGCTTCTCCCAGTACGCCCGGCCCGGTTGACTGGTCATCTCCCGGTACGCGTACGCCACCGCCTCCAGTCCGCGGTCAAGGGCGTGCGGGCCGCCGGCCTGGAACGCCATCACGAACGCCTGTCCGGTGGTCAGGTGCACCGCGTTCGCCAGCTCGAAGACGTGGGAGTGGATCCGGTCCAGGATCTCCAGGCACACCCCGGCCCGGGTGTCCGGGCCAGCGTCCCGCCAGGCCGGCATCGCGTCCTGGGCGGCGGCGAACAGCACTTCCACGTCCGGGTGCGGGTAGCTGACGTCGAGCGTCACCCCGAACGGGCTCGACTCGGTGGACACCCAGCGGTCGGTGCCGGGTTGCTCCACCGGGAACCGCTGCCCCAGGTACGCGTCGAACGCGGCCTTGCCGTCGGCGGCGGCGGTCTCCCCGTACACCCGGGGGCTGGGTGATTCCGGATAGGGACTCCAGTACCCACGGGTACGGATGGTGTCCAGCGCCGTCAGGAGGGTCTCCTGATGCGCCGTGAACATCGGATGCGCGGAGGCGGTGGCGGCAGGGTCCTGATGGGCGGTCGCGCCGGCCGGGTCAGCCGGTGCGGTACCGCCGCCGGCGGGCGGGATGCCGCCCTGGGTCTGGGACGAGGTGGCGTCGGTCATGCGCCTCATCATGCCTCGGCATGACACCCGATCGCATCTGTTGCAAGGTTCCGTCACATCCAGGTCTGTTCTCGCCGCTTTCCTCGTGGGACCATCTCGCCCATGACCGAGCGTGGAGCCTCGTGGCGCTCAAGGCATGTCCTGTCGATGTTTCGGCGGAGCGGCGGATGACTGGACCCCGGCGGCTGCGGATGATCCTGAACTGGATCAACCTGACCACTCTGGTCGGACTGCTGGTGGCGGTGCTGGGGCGTACCGCAATCAGACGCGGACCGGACGGACTGCTGGTGGCAAGCGGCTACCGGCTGGCGGTGCCCCGGCAGCGGTGCTTCACCGTCGGCAACGTGATCGTGACCCGAAGGTCCGCCGACTGGTTGTTGGCCGACGAACAGGCCGACCTGTTCCGGCACGAGAGCCGGCACGCCACCCAGTACGCGTTCCTGGGTCTGCTGTTCTTCCCGCTGTATCTACTGGCCTCCGCGTGGTCGTGGTTGCTCACCGGGGGGTACGGCGCCCGCAACCTGTTCGAGCAGCACGCCGGCCTGCAAGCGGGCGGGTACGCCGGCACCCCACTTCGCGGCTGGGTCGCCCGACTGGCCGCACGCTTCGCCGGCAGCCGATAGCCGACCCCCGGGGCCCAAGCCCTCTGGCTGCACCAGTGCACAGTCAGGGACGCCCGCGGTCAGCGACGTCACCGCCGCCACGGGAGCCACAGGTACGGCA
Organism: Micromonosporaceae bacterium; assembly: GCA_050701795.1. Taxonomy (GTDB): domain Bacteria; phylum Actinomycetota; class Actinomycetes; order Mycobacteriales; family Micromonosporaceae; genus WHSM01. The sequence continues at coordinate 10,206 of JBOGDK010000007.1, read as the reverse complement.
CCTGCTCCTTGTACCGGAGGTACTCCTCGCCGAACGCCTCCGTCAATTGCGGCTCTTCGGAGTTCCTGAGGTACCACGTCTTGGCGATCGAGAACGCGACGACGTACCCGGCGAGCACCGGGGAGCCGAGGATACCGGCGGCACCTGCGAGGAACGCGATGATGCCGGTGATCATCGGATTGCGCAGGTACCCGTACGGTCCGGTGGTGACGAGCCTGCGAGGGCCGTCGTCGGGGTGCAACGTACCGAGGTTGCGGTGGAACAGCACGTTGGTCCATACCACCAGACCGATTCCCGCCGCCGCGACCGCGATCGCCCACCACCGTACGGCCGGAGCGATGGTGAGGTATTCCGCCGTGGCTGGCGACCAGTCACGCAGCAGCTCGGAGAGGAACCCGAACAGCGTCACGAGCACAGCGGGGATCAACAAGGCGAACTTGCCTGGGCAGGCGATCACGGCGTACAGGTGCCGCGCGAGGCCGGGCGGGCCAGGGCGGCCCGGGACGGAGGCAGTGAGGCCGGGAACCCCCGCGAAGAGGCGTTTGACCAATGCGGGACGCGCCTGTGACCGGGTCATCGCGGGGCTGCCTTCCTCTTCGTAGCCGGCGAACGCGGCGTATGAGGGTAAGCGAACGAGAGTCGTACTGAATCCTAGGCTCCGGGTGACCGGACAGCCACCGTACGGAACGCCACCGTACCGCTGGACAGTCCACAGAGGACGGCGGCCCCGGCATCATGAGCCGGGTCAGAGTGCGTGAAGCCCTTCCAGGACCTGCGTGAGCACATCGAACATCGGGACCTCAGGGCCATCTCCGGGGTTCCACACCGTCACCAGATCGGCGTCCTCGAGGTCGTCCAGCAGGACCTGAACGACCCCCACCAGCAGACCCAGCCGAGCGGAGATCTCCGCTACCGAACAGGTGGTGCCACGACAGAGGTCCAGTACCGCAAGGTGCTCGGGATGCAGCGGCCGGTGGGCACGTGGTGGGGTGTGGCCGGCTGTGGTGTGGACCAGAGCGACCAGGTCGAACCGGCGGCGGCTGGTGCGCCCACCCGCGACCGCGTACGGCCGGATGAGGGGTTCGGCGGTCTCGTCTTCCCACTCTTCGCCCTCGGACGTGTCGCGTGATCCTGACACGGGGAACTCACCTCCGTCCCGCCGAACTACTACGTTGTCTGTTCAACGAGGTGAGCACGTCTGGCGAGACGTCGGTGAGCAGATTCTGCGGGATCAGCACGATCGCGGTGGTGCCGCCGTACGGGGAACGCCTGAGCGTCACCTTGACGCCGCGGTTCACCGCCAGGCGGTTGACCACGAACAACCCCAGCTGCGTCACGTCGGGGTGGATGCGTGCCGTCGGCGGGCTGGCCAGGCGTTCGTTGTGAGTGGGGAGCTCGTCGTCGGGAATCCCGATCCCGCTGTCCTCGACCTCGATCACGAACCCGTTGGTGACAAGCTCACCGGCGACGGTCACCTTCGTGTGAGGTGGCGAGAACACCGTGGCGTTCTCGATCAGCTCAGCGAGCAGGTGCGTCACGTCGGCGTACGCGGGCCCGATCAACGCCACACCGTCGACCTGCCGTACCGCCACCCGCTTGTAGTGGGTGACCTCCTGCGTGGCGGCTCGCATCACGTCCCACATCGACACCGGCTTCTTCCGGAGTCGGGGCGGCGGTTCACCCGCCAGGATCATCAGGTTGTAGTTGTACCGTCGCGTCTGCGTCACCCGCTGGTCCAGCGCGAACAACTTCCTGAGCAGGTCAGGCTCCTGGACATCGTTCTGAATCGCGGTGAGCGCCTTCAGCTGTTCGCTGATCAGGCCCTGGTGTCGCCGGGCCAGTGAGGCGATCACGTCTTTGGTGTTCTTCTGTTCCTTGGCGCTGACGGTGGACGTGACCGCCACCGCCATCAGGTGGTTGATGCCCCGGCCCACGTCGCCAAACTCGTCCGGGCCGAACTCGACCGGTTGAGCGGCTTCGTCCACGTCCACCGGGTGGCCGTCTTCCAGTCTCCTCACCACCCCCGGCAGCCGCTCGGCGAACATCGCGCTGGTACTGCGCAGCTCAGCCAGGGAACCGACGACGTGCTTGGGGGCGACAACGATCCACACCAGCATCAGGATCACGATGAGCAGTACGCCACCGGCCGTGATCATGCCGGCGCGCCACAGCAACGTGTCCGCCGCCTCGGTGCTGGCGGCCACCATGATGTCGGCGAGATCGGTGTCCAGGGCGCGGAACTGACCCAGCACCGCCGTCAGGGTGCGGCTCCAGTCCTCGCTCTCGAACGGAATCGCCAGTTGTACCACCTCGCCGGGCAGAGGCTCGCTGTTCTCGGCTGGCACGTCGACAGCGGCCACCATTTCGCGCAGCGTGCTCCACTCGTCGCTCTTGGCCACGGTACGGAATCGGATCCTGTCCTCACCCCGTACCTGCGCCCGTACGGCGTCCAGCCAGCTGTCCGTGGCGCCGTCCAACGCCACGAACGTCCGGTAGTCAGCCGGGGTCAGATCTCCGCCCGCTGCCAGAACTCCACCGAGCAGCGCCCCTTGCCGGGACAGGTTCTCCGTGGCGTGCTGCAGCGCCGTCAAGGTGCGCTGTTGGGCGCCGACGATCAGGGTCTCGTTGCTGGTCATCGCGTCCAGTACCAGAAGCGCGGACGCTACGACGCTCGTGTAATCCTCACCGGCGCGCCCGCCCGACCCGTCGTCGAGGTGACGGCGAGCTGAGTCGATCCTCGACAGCCGCGATACGGCGTCGTCGACCCGGGATGACGCCCCAGCGTCGCGTCCGGCACGTGTCCGGAACTTGTCCACCGTACGGTCGGTGGCCGCCCGCTGCTCGGTCAGGTCCCGGCGTCGCGCCTTCGAGTCGTCAGCGGCCAGTTCCGCCGTGAGCAACCGCTCGCGCTGCAGTTCGGTCACCATCGCGACCGTGGGTACGTAGACCTGCTCGTGCATCGCCCGTACGTCGCGGAGCCTCAGGCCGTCGTCGAAGGTCAACCACGCCGCGTACCCCGCGACGATAACGAGGAGAGTCACCATCGCCGTGAGAGCGACTGCGATTCGGGAGCGCATCGACTGGAAAGAAACCTGGAAGCGTGCCACGACCAAATCCCACCTTGGAGAGGTCCTGATAGGACTCATTTATGAGCCCGTGGTGACCGGGAGACAGCATAGAGCGTTCGGCTATGCGGAGACGGCCACCCCCTGGGATGTCCCAGACACGTTCCGGTGATGGGTGGACAGGCGCTGGAGCACTAGGTTTCGAGTTGCCAACCGACGGTGAGGTCGACGGGCTGGAAGCCCATCAGGTTGTTGATCGCGACCATGTGGTCGTTCACTGTGGCGTTGCAGGTATCGATGCTGGCCAGTGTGGGGTGCCGGGTACGGGCGAACCTCAGGTTCTCGAGTTTGACGACGGTGCCGAGGCGGTGGCCGCGGTGGTCCGGGCGTACCAGGGTGATGCCCTGCCAGGCGTGGTCGCCGGTATCCCGGAAGAAACTGAGCATCGTCCACGCGACCACGTCACCGGTGGCGTCGTGCCGGGCCGCGGTGTGGCAGGCGATCCAGCCGCGATCCCGGAGCGCCTGCTCGATCTGCCGGGTACGGGCCACATCGACCTTCTCGGGTTCCCACGCCAACTCGCCCAACGGGGCCTGGTTCAGGAAGTCACTGTCGAGCGCGGCGACATCGGCCACGATGTCGTCCGGCGTGCCGTCCTCGGTCCAGCGCACCAGGGAGTACCCGGACGCGTGCCCCCAGGCTTCGGCGAGCGCGGTGTCCAGCCGCGGTTGGCTCCCGGTCGATACGACCATCCGGCTGCGGATCTCCTCGAGTGCCCGCTTGGCGCCGTGCCGCGTCGCGAACGCCGCCCCGGCGGTGGACCGCTCCGGGCCACCACCCGGCCAGGTTTCAATGACGTCCGCGATGAGCTTCGTACGGCCGGCGGCCCGTGCCCGCTCGACACAGTGGGCGAGCAGCGCACCGCCGACACCGCGACGCCGATGGCCCGGGTGTACGAGGAGCTCCAGCGCCGCGTTGGTCCGGTTGTCCAACTGCGGGAACGTCAGCTCCGCGATGCCCCGCACGGTGTCGCCGTCCCGAACGATCCAGTGTTCGGCGGTCTCTCCCGGCCAGCCCTTGCTGAGGCCGGCGTACACGGCGGTACGGGGAAACAGCGGGTCGTCGGGGCGGTCGACTGCTCGGGCAGCACGGAGCAGGTCGTACCAGGACGCGTACCCGTCGTCATCGGCCGGCAGTGTCGCTATCTCCACCCACCGAGCGTGCGCTCCACATGCCGATCACGCCACGGGTTTTCACGTCCGCCGCTCCCCTGCCCGGGCGTGGCAGAGGGGCGAGGGCGCGGCCGACGGAGCTGTCACGGGCCAGAAATTGGTCGAGAGGACGCACGCGCCAGTACCTGTTACCGGTACTGGAACTGGGTCGCACACACCGTAGTGTGTGGACTGCGTAGCGTCCTCCCGCACCGGTCATCCTGCGTCCCCGGGTCACCTCGCGTCAAGTCCTCCGACGGCATCCGCGCCGATACTCCTCAGTAGCCCACGATCCGGGACCGCGGTACCGCAGCTCGGACACGTGACGCGCTCCCCCGGCGGCCCGGAGACACGATTCGCGGCGGTCGGTGCACGCCAGGCGGATGCGCCGATGCGGTAGCGTGCGGCAGCTATGCGGGCCACCATCAACGCCATCATCCTCGTCCTTGTCGCGGCCGGGCTATTCGTCTGGTCGGGCTGGTCGTACGTACAGAGCCACACCGGCCCGAGCGTGCAGGCCACCGTCGACGAGTGCACCACCACCGGGTACGGCAAGGGCCGTCGTACCCACTGCACCGGCCACTGGGAGCTCAACGGCCAGCGGCAGACCGGCGAGGTGGAAAACGCCGGCACCTCCGACGAGGGCAAGACAGTCACTGCCCACGTCAACGACGGCACCGCGTACGCCGAGAGTCTTGTGATGCCGCTGGTCACCGGCGCAATCGGAGTGTTCCTGCTGCTGGGGGCCGGGGTGTGGGGGGCTTCAGCCAGGAAGCGCCGGAACTCAACACACGTCCCCGCCGGGGCCGCCCCGGTCGGATACGGACCACCACCGGGCCACGGACCACCCCGGGGTTACGGACCACCGCCCGGCTATGGACCACCGCCCGGTTACGGCCCACCACCCGGTTACGGACCACCACCCGGCTACGGCCCACCACCCGGTCGTCCTGCCGCGCCACCCCCCGGTAGCTACCCCCGCTACTGATCTGCAGCGAACCCTGGTGGAGCGGGGCCTGCCAGCGGGACGGGGTAAGGCGACGGCCAACGGCCAGGGTCCGCTCAGGCGCCGAGCAGCCCGGCCGCTTTCGCCGCCCGCAACGAGGGCACGATCTCGTACGTGGGGCCGGCACCGGCCACCGCGTCGAGGGTCTTCAATCCCTCACCGGTGTTGTAGATGACGGTCTCCGCCTCGGGGTCCAGCCTGCCGGTCTCCAGCAGCTTCTTCAGGGTCGCCACCACGACCCCGCCCGCCGTCTCCGCGAAGACTCCGGTGGTACGCGCCAGCAGCCTGATGCCGTCCCGGATCTCGTCGTCGTCCACGTGGTCCATCCAGCCGCCGGTACGTTTCACCGACTCCAGGGCGTACGGCCCGGCTGCCGGGCTTCCGATGTTGAGCGACTTCGCGATACCGGTCGGCCGTACCGGCACGATCTCGTCGGTGTCCTGGTGCAGCGCGGTGGCGATCGGGGCGCAGCCCGACGACTGGGCGCCGAAGATCCGCGGCGCGGTGGTGGGATCCACCAGGCCGGTCTCGACCAGTTCACCGAAGGCCCGATCCACCTTGGTCAGCAGTTCCCCCGACGCCATCGGGATCACCACCTGATCTGGCAGCCGCCACCCGAGTTGCTCGGCGACCTCGTACCCGAGGGTCTTGGAGCCCTCCGCGTAGTACGGACGGACGTTGACGTTCACGAACGCCGTCTGCTCGAACTCGTCGGTCTCGGTGAGCTCCTGGCAGAGCCGGTTCACGTCGTCGTACGAGCCTTCGATCGCGACCAGGTCGCCGCCGTACACCGCGGTGGTGACCACCTTGCCGGTCTCCAGGTCGTACGGGATGAAGACCATGCTCTCGGCGCCGGCCCGGGCGGCGTGCGCCGCGACGGAGTTGGCGAGGTTGCCGGTGGAGGCGCACGCGTACCGGGTGAAGCCGAGGCTGTGCGCGGCGGTGAGCGCCACCGAGACCACGCGGTCCTTGAACGAGTGGGTCGGGTTGGCGGAGTCGTCCTTCACCCACAGTGACTTCATGCCCAGTGCCCGGGCCAGGTTGTCGGCACGGATCAGTGGAGTCATGCCCGGGTTCAGGCTGACCCGCGTGGCAGGGTCCTGCCCGGCGGGGAGCAGCCCGGCGTACCGCCAGATGTTCTGGGGTCCCGCCTCGATCTGCTCCCGGGTGACCTGCCGCAGCCGGTCGCTGTGGTAGCCGATCTCCAGCGGGCCGAAACACTCGTAGCAGGCGTGTTGCGCGGCGAGCGGGTACTCCGCGCCGCAGGCACGGCAGAGCAGAGCGCGGGCCGGGTTGGCGGGTTCGGCGGAGTGGTCGAGCGCGCGTTCGTCAGCGGTCAGAGCCATGGCGGGAAGCCCTCTCATCTACCCCGCACGCCGTGTTGCGCCGCGGGCCGGAATTGGCACCTGTCGCGTTGACGCGGTGGTTGCCGGGGCTTCGCCGGGCCGGTCCCTCTGCCCCTCTGGATGAGTACGTCGCCACCGAGTCTATGAACCCTGACCAGCGATGAGAACCCGCCGTGACCCAGATCCCACCCCTGGGAGGTCGCCAAGGCCGACACGCGGATCACCCCGCGTACTGCTAGTCAGTTTGCATAGATAAGAGTGGTTTAGTGAGTTAAACGGATTCCGCGTTTTACGTCCCGGAAACCCTGACCTCATCGTGCGGCAACGGCGTACCGCTGCCATGGTTGGCACTATGCACTCCACCGCCAGGCAGTGGTACGCCGACCGCACGTCCCGAGCCCAGGACTGGCCGGTCGGTCGGCTGCGGACCCAGAAGGGCGCGACCCAGGTGAGCGTGGTGCTACCAGCGCTGGACGAGGAAGCCACCGTCGGCGGCATCGTCGCGCAGATCCACGAATTCGCGGTACGCACCCGGCTGATCGACGAGGTCGTCGTGATGGACTCCGGGTCCAGTGACCGTACCGCCGAAGTGGCGGCGCGGGCCGGGGCGACGGTGTTCCACCGGGACGACGTACTGCCCGAGTTCGGATCCCGCCCTGGCAAAGGTGAGGTGCTCTGGAAGTCGCTCGCCGTCACCAAGGGCGACATCCTGGTGTACGTCGACGCCGACCTCACCGACTTCGGAGTGCACTACCTGACAGGGCTGGTGGGACCGCTGTTCTCCGACCCCGGCGTGATGCTGGTGAAGGGCTTCTATGACCGGCCGGGCACCGAAGGCTCCGGCGCGGGGGGCGGCCGGGTCACCGAACTGACCGCCCGTCCGCTGCTCAACGCCTTCTTCCCGGAGCTCGGTGGCGTGATCCAGCCGCTCGGGGGCGAGTACGCGGGTCGCCGCGCCCTGCTGGAACGCATCCCGTTCGCCGCCGGGTACGGAGTGGAGATCGCAATGCTGATCGACACCGTACGGGCCTGCGGCCTGGACGCCCTCGCCCAGGTGGATCTGGACCACCGGGCACACCATCACCAGAGCACCGAGGCGCTGGGCCGGATGGCGGCGACGATATTGCACTCCGTACTGCACCGGGTGTCGCGGAAGAGTCCGGTGTGGACGGAGTTCACGCAGTTCCGCCGTGCCGACGGCGGGGTCGACGTGACGGACTTCGAGGTCACCTGGCCAGACCGCCCACCGATGGCCACCGTCCCCCACTACGCCGAGGCGTTGTAGCGCTGCCGAACCCTCGCGATCTTGAAGCCCTGGTCCGCGTTGCCCGCGACCCACGCTTCAAGATCGCGTGAGTCCATTAGCTGGTGATGTCCTTGCGGAGGAAGCGCCACCAGGCGAGAGCGAAGAAGATCGCGGTGTACGCCAGGGCCCCGATCGCGCCCCGGACCATGTCGTCGGTCTGGGCCGGTGAGGACAACAGCCCGATCCACGCGAAGTTGTACCGGGTCGGCAGCAGGTTGCGGATGTCACCCAGCGCGGTGATCTGGTCCAGGATGTTCGACAGGATGTGCAGGAACACCGCCCCGCCGACCGCGCCCAACGGGGCGTCCGTGGAGACCGACAGCAGGAACGCCAGGCCCGCCACCGGAAGCATCATCAACGCCACGTACCCGGCCGCCGCCACCACCCGTAGCGCGCCCTCGGTCGCCGACAGCTCACCGCCGATCGACGCCCGCAGTGGCTCCCAACCGAACGCCATCGTGCCGATCACCAGGCAGGTGCCGATCAGCACCACGATCGCGATCGCCGAGTACGCCAGCCCGACAGTCAACTTCACCGCCAGCAGCCGACCCCGCGGCACCGGTACGGCCAGCAGATACCGCAGGCTCCCCCAACTCGCCTCGCTCGCCACCGTGTCGCCACAGAACAGCGCCACCACGACCACCAGCAGAAACGTGGTCGAGACCATCAGCGCGAACATGGTGAAGTTCGCCGCACCACCAGTCGCCAGATCCACCAACCCGAAGCCGCGGTTTGCGCCGCCGTCATCGTCGTCGTCAGACGGCCCGAACTCGAACGCCAGCACCATGATCAGCGGCAGTACCACCAGCATCGCCAAGGTGAGCTGGGTACGCCGGCGACTCAACTGACGGCGGAACTCGGTACCCAGCGACAAGGTCGCGGTGTACCGGTACCCGTCAGCGGCGCCATCGCGCGAAGCGGCCAGTGTCTCGCTCATCGGTCACTCCCCGCGCCGCCACCAGATACCAGATTCAGGAACGCGTCCTCCAGCCGCCGTCGCGGCACCACGCGCTGTACGCCGACCCCCGCCGCCACCAACGCCGCCACCGCGTCGGAACGGGCAGTGCCGTTGAGGTCGACGACGAGCTGGCCGCCGTCCCGGCCGACCGACTCGACGCCGGCCATGGCGCGCAGCGTACGTTCGGCGTCGTCGAGGTCGGAGACGTCGAACAGCACCGTCGGCGAGTCGCCCACGATGTCGTCCACCGGACCTGAGGCGACCAGCTCGCCACGGTGCACCACCACGACGTGGGTGCAGGTCTGCTCCACCTCGGCGAGCAGGTGGCTGGAGACCAGCACCGCGCGTGACGTACCGGCGTAGGCGCGCAGCACCCGGCGCATCTCCGCGATCTGCGGCGGATCCAGCCCGTCCGTCGGCTCGTCCAGCACCAGCAGCTCCGGCAGCCCCAGCATCGCCTGGGCGATCGCGAGCCGCTGCTTCATACCGTGGCTGTACGTACGCACCTTGCGGTGTACGGAGGTCCCGAGCCCGGCGATCTCCAGCACCTGATCGAGGTGCGCGTCCGCCCACGGACGGCCCGTCGACCGCCAGAACAGTCGCAGGTTGTCCACCCCGGACAGGTGCGGCAGGAACCCGGGGCCTTCCACCAGGGCGCCGAGTCGGGAAAGCACCGGAGCGCCCGGGGTCAGCTCGTGGCCGAACACCAACGCGTCGCCGGACGTCGGCGTGATCAGCCCCAGCAGGGTACGCAGCGTCGTGGTCTTCCCCGCGCCGTTCGGGCCGAGCAGGCCGACCACCTGGCCGCGTTCCACGGTGAAGGCCACCGAGGCCACGGCCACGAAGCCGTCGGCGTACTCCTTGCGGAGGTCGCGTACTACCAGCGGGGTCTCGGCGTACTCGGCGACCACGCTGCGGTCCCGCCTGCGGTGCCGCCAGCGACCCAGGAACACCATGCCGGCGGCCACCGCGAGAAGCCCGGCCACCAGTCCCACCAGCACCCACCGCAGCACCGATGTCGGTCCCGCGATCGGCTCCGCGGCCACCCGCGGCAGGCTCAGCTCGGGCGCGCCCAGCCCCACGGTGTAGACGGCGGGCTCGTCCGGGGTGGCGTACGCCTGGTCGGAGGTGGCCAGCACGACCATCAGCCGGTGGCCCTCCTCGAACCGGTGCACGATCCCGGGCAATGTCACCGTCACCGGCTTCGCGTCCTGAAGCGACGTCGGAAGGCCGGTGAGCCGTACCGGGGAGACCAGGCCGTTCGGCAGTGTCGCCCTGGAGCCGCTGCCGACGTCGTACAACTTGGCGAACAGC
>JBOGDK010000006.1:0-39311 GCA_050701795.1 Micromonosporaceae bacterium | reverse complement strand
TCGACCGCCTCCTTGCCGTCGGGGCCGATCATCACGGTGCCGTACTGGCTGAGCACGGTGGCGGCCCGGTGTCCGGACTTGTCGAGTGCCAGCGCGAACTCGGTCTTGTTCGCTTTCTGCACCTTCTTCGCCGCCGCCAGTAGCTCGTCCCAGGTCCATTTCTCGGGTACGTCCACGCCAGCCTTCTTGAACTGGTCCACGTTGACGAACGGGCCGTTGATGGTCAGGTCGCTCGGCACCGCGAGCAGTTCGCCGCCCTGGCCGCTGGCGGCCTTCACCTGACCGGGCAGGAACGCCGAACCGTAGTCCTTGCCGAGGAAGTCCCGCAGGTCGACCAGGTCGCCGGCGAACGGGTGTACGTCGGTGAGCCGCGCGACGTCCGGCGGTTCGCCGCCCGAGAGCCGGGCCTGCAGTGACTGTTCCAGGTCGGCGTACGGCACCACCTGGAGGTTGACCTTTGCGCCGGTCTGTTTCTCGAAGGCGGCGATCCGGTCCCGGGTGACCTGCTCGTCGGGGCCGTCGGTGAAGTACACGTAGGTCATCGTCTTGCCCTTGAAGTCCGTGGAACCGGGCTTCGGGGCGTCGCTGTCGGCGCTGGTGCCGGGGGCGCAGGCGGCGAGCGCCACGAGGCCGGCGAGCAGCGGCATCAGTCTGCGGTACCGCAACGGGTGACACCTCCAGGTCATCCTCATCGCCAGGGTCGGGCCCGTTGCCCGACGAGCGCCCTGGCCTGGCCACTTGCCCGACAGGCGCCCTGGTCGGGCCCATTGCCCGACGTGGTGCGACACGGCATAGTGGACCGCACGTGTCCCGTACAAAGGAAGAGTTTCCCGTACAGCGGAAAGGATCTCACTGGTGGAGGTACGACATGCCACCCATCCGGACGAGTTCGGCGGCCTTGACACCGCGGGCCTGCGGAGCCGGTTCCTGATCGAGGAGCTGTTCTCCGACGGGGAGCAACGTCTCGTCTACGGCCATCACGACCGGCTCGTGATCGGCGGAGTACGTCCCGCCGGAGGTGCCGTCGACCTCGCCACGCCCGACGAATTACGAGCCGAGTTCTTCTGCCAACGCCGGGAACTCGGGGTGGTGTGCCTGGACGGCACCGGCGAGGTCGCGGTCGATGCCGAGAAGCACCCGATGGCGCCGCACGACGTGCTGTACGTCGGACGCGGCGCCCGGGACGTCAGCTTCACCGGCGACGCCAGCTACTACCTGATGTCCACCCCGGCCCACCAGACGCACCCGACCGTGCTCGCCCGCAGGGACGAGGTCGAGGCCGTGCACCTCGGCGACCAGGCGTCGGCGAACGTCCGCACCATCCGCAAGTACGTCCACGCCGACGGCATCGCGTCGTGCCAGCTCATCCTCGGCATCACCAGCCTCGCCGAGGGCAGCGTGTGGAACACCATGCCCTGCCACACCCACGAACGGCGTACCGAGGCCTACCTGTACTTCGGCCTCGGTGACGACGGCCGGGTGATCCACCTGGCGGGACCACCGGACGCCACCCGCTCGATGGTGGTGGCCGACCGGCAGGCGGTGATCAGCCCACCCTGGTCCGTCCACTGTGGCGCCGGTACGTCGCACTACTCGTTCGTGTGGGCGATGGGAGGCGAGAACCTCGACTACAGCGACGTGGAGGTGGTGCCGGTCGAGGCGATGCGGTGAAATCGGAGGGGAAGCCCAGCGAACGTCGCGCCGCTGCCCGTGGCTGGGGTGGTGGAGCGAACCGGGAGCCGACCATCAGCACAGCGGACTGGCTCGCGGAGCGGTTCGGGCTCGATGGTCGTACCGCCCTCGTCACCGGGGCCCGTAGCGGGATCGGTCGGAAGGTCGCACTGACCCTCGCGGCGGCCGGAGCGGATCTGGTGCTGTGGGGTCGCGGCGGTCTCGATGACGTGGCCGAGCAGGTGGCAGAGGCGGGCCGGAAGGTCACCACCGTCTCGGCGGATCTCGCCGATCCCGCTGAGGTCACCGACGCCGCCGCTGACGTACTGGCCCGGCACCGGGTCGACATCCTGGTCAACAACGCCGGCATCATCCGCCGTACGCCGGCCGCCGAAACCACCGACGAGGAGTGGCAGGAGGTGCTGCGGGTCAACCTGGACGCGGTGTTCCGGCTCAGCCAGCTCTTCGGCGCTCCGATGCTGGAGGCTGGACACGGCAAGATCGTCAACGTGGCGTCCCTGCTGTCGTTCCAGGGCGGGATCCTGGTGCCGGGATACACCGTCAGCAAACACGGGGTGGTCGGGCTGACCAAGGCGTTGGCCAACGAATGGGCGGCCGGCGGTGTCAACGTCAACGCCGTCGCCCCCGGCTACGTGGTCACCGACAACACCACCCCGCTGCGCGCCGACCCGCAGCGGGAGGCCGAGATCCGGGGCAGGATCCCCGCGGGACGTTGGGGAGAGCCGGCGGACATCGCCGGCGCGGTACTGTTCCTCGCCTCCACCGCCGCGGACTACGTACACGGCCACGTACTGGTGGTGGACGGCGGCTGGATGGCGCGGTAGAACCACGACGTGTCCAGGCGTGGTGGCCCGACTCGACGAAACGGGAGTGACCCGGTGACACCCCCCGATGACGCGGCCCGACCAGGATCCGGGGCCAAGGCGTCAGCCATCGCGAAAGCCGTCGTGGTACTGGAGGCGCTGGTCGAGCAGCGGAGACTGTCGGCGATCGCCCGTAGCACCGGCCTTCCCACCTCGACCGTGCACCGGGTGCTGCAGGAGCTGGCGACGCTCGGCTGGGTACGGGAAGGCGAGGAGCGCGACTACATGCTCGGACCCGGCCTGTTGCGGCTCGCCGGCCGTGGCGCGGACGACTCCGACGCCGCCCGGGCGGCCCGCCCCGCGCTGCGGGCGCTGTGCGATCGCACCGGTTACACCGTCCACTTCGGAATCCGGCACGGTGACGAGGCGGTGTACGTCGACAAGCTGGAGGGACGCGGCGCGTACGGGATGCGTTCCCGGATCGGCGCCGGGATGGCCCTGCACTGCACCGCGATCGGCAAGGCGGTCCTGGCGGCACTGCCGGACGACGAGGTACGGCTGATCGCCAAGCGCACCGGGCTGCCCGGACGTACCGCCAAGACCCTCACCACGGCCGACGACCTGCTCACCGACCTGGAGGCGGTACGCGCCCGCGGCTGGGCGGCCGACGACGAAGAGAACTACCCGAAGATCCGCTGCATCGGGGTGGTCGTCTCCGACCACCGCGGCCTGCCGGTCGGCGCGGTCAGCCTCTCCGGCCTGATCTTCGACATGGAGCGCGAGCACATCACCCGGCTCGCCCCTCTGGTGGTACGCGCGGCGCAGCAGGTCTCCGCCGCCCTCGGCGCGTAACCGGACCGCGCCCGACCGGGGCGCGTGGAGTACGGGCGGAACCTCCCGTAGCTTTGGCCGCGCGTGGCGTACGTACTAGGTTGCCGTCCATGTCGGCCCCGAGCATGACGATGCTGCCCGTGATCGAGAACGCGGGCGGCATGGGCACACTGGAGTCCCGCCACAGTCCGGTGATGGATCCGTACGTCGGTGAGCTGGTTGTCGCGTACTCCCTCGGGCCGCCGTTCGGGGACCGGCTGGTACGCCACTCCGACCTGGACGAGTTCGGGCTCGATCACGAGGCGGTCCGGCGCGCCGCCCTCGACACCCTGCTGGTGATGGCGCGGGACGTCGAGGTGCACGGCCGGCCGCCAACCTTCATGGTCTCGTTCGGTGGGCTGGAGTCCAGCCTGCTGCTCGTCGACGAGTTGTGGGAACGGCTGTCGCCGTCGGTACCCGGTGAGCTGGTCGTCGGGGTACCGGCACGCGATGTCATGATCGTCACGGGCACGGAGTCGGCGCTGGGCATGGGCCGGGTGCACCGGGCGTGTGACAGGGTGTTCTTCGCCGGGGACGACAGGTTGCTGAGCTCGCCGCTACTGATCCGCCGGGACGGTGTCTGGCACCCCGGCCAGTGACCCGGGTCGTGTGCCCCGCCGTGAACGGCGGGCCGCGGGTCAGGTCGCCGCGTCGATCGCGGTACGCAGTTGCGCCACCCGGTCCGAGGTCGCTTCCGGCCCGCCAGCGGTCAGCGCGGAGCCGAGCCCGACGGCGATGGCCCCGGCCTGGATCCACCGCGGGGCGTCCGCCGGAGTGACGCCACCGGTCGGGATCACCGGCACCTGGGGCAGGGCCTGCCGTACCGCCCGCAGGTTCTCGGGGCCCCACAGTGACGCCGGGAACAACTTCACCGCGTCTGCGCCGGCTTCCAGAGCGGCCAGCATCTCGGTCGGTGTGGCGCACCCGGGGAGTACGGCGGCGCCGTACCGGTGACCGGCACGGATCACGTCCGGGCTCAGGCTCGGGCTGACCAGCAGCGTGGCGCCGGCCATCGTGGCGAGCCGGGCCGACTCCGGGTCGAGGACCGTACCGGCACCGATCACCACGTCGTCGTCACGCTGGCTGGCGAACTCGGCGATCAGGTCCAGCGCGCCGGGCGTGGTGAGGGTCACCTCCACCACCTTCAGGCCCCCGTGGAGCATCGCGGTCATCGCCTGTCGGGCCCGATCGGCGGTGTCCGCCCGTACGATCCCGACCACCTTCTCGGTACGGATCACGGCCATCGTGCGAAACGACATCCCCACTCCTATCGCAGTACGTCCGGGCCGGCGTCGGTGTCGACGAGTGCGTCGCGTACCGCCGCGGTCGGCAGACCGGCGAAATCGCCCCGGCTGGCGACCACGCAGGACGCGACCGCCGCCGCCTCGGCCAACCGGCGCGGCACCGGGACCTCCCGCAGCATCCCGGAGATCCAACCGGCCGCGAACGCGTCCCCGGCGCCCACCGGATCCACCACCGGCACCGGCCGCGCCGGGGTACGCCACTTCTGGTCACCGTCGGTGGCCCAGGCACCATCGGCGCCGTCCTTGACCACCACGAGCGTCACGCCGCGGGTCAGGAACCAGGTCGGATCGAGATCCAGCAGCGCCAACTCCTCGGCTCCCACCAGCAGCGTGTCGACCAGTGGCGCGAACGCCTCCACCAGCGAGCGCCAGGTCGCCACCGGGGCGAGCCGGAGCCGGATGTTGGGGTCGAAGACCACGTGCCGGGCCGCCTCGGCGGTCGCCGTGACGGCGCGGTACGCGGTGTCGGAGAGCACCGCGGTGATCCCCGTCAGGTGCACCACGGAGGCGGCCGCGGCCGCGGCGGTGGGGACGTCCGCCACGGCCAGCGCCGCACCCGCGGAGCCGCTGCGACGGTAGACCACCTGGATCGGCCGGCCCGCGGGCGCGTCCCGGATCAGCAGTCCGGTCGGGCGGTCCGGGTCGGTGACCACGGCGGTGACGTCGACGGCTTCGCCGCGCAGCGTACGGATCACGGTCTCACCCAGCGGGTCGGCGCCCACCCGGCCCGCGTACCTGACCCGGTGCCCGAGTCGGGCGAGCCCGATCGCGACGTTGGCTTCGGCTCCGGCGACGGAGGCGTCGAACCAGCGGGCATACGACACCGCTGTCCCCGGCTCGGCCAGAAACAGCGCCATGGCCTCGCCGAGCGTCACCACCTCCGGGCTGTCCCGCATCGCCACCTCCTCGGACCTCCCCGACTGTACGGAATCCGCCGGGTACCACCGGGGTGGCGGCCCCGGTGTCCCAGCGGGTGGGTGGCCCTGGTGGGCGGCCCGTAGGATCCGCGGCGTGGACGCACAGGCGAGGCGTGTCGGGCTGCGGGACCGGGTGCGGGGCTGTCTGCAGGGCGGTGCGATCGGGGACGCGCTCGGCGGTCCGGTCGAGTTCGACGATCTGGCCACGATTCGCCGCCGGCACCCCGGCGGTGTGGACCTCGACGAGCCCGGTCTGATCACCGACGACACCCAGATGACCCTGTTCACCGCGGACGGGCTGATCCGCGGGCTGCTGCATGGCGACCCGGTGGCCCGGCTCTGGGAGGCGTACCAGCGCTGGCTGTTGACCCAGGGTGCGGTGGATCCGTTCCCGGAGACCAACGACTGGCTGCTCGGCCACCGCCGGTTGTGGGCCGCCCGAGCGCCGGGTGCGACCTGCGTCGGCGCGCTGCGGAACGGGCGGCCGGGGCGTACCGACGCGCCGGTCAACTCCAGCAAGGGGTGCGGCGGCGTGATGCGTGCCGCACCGGCGGGGTTCCTGACTGAGCGGCGGGACGCGTACCGCACCGGCTGTGAACTCTCCGCGCTCACCCACGGCCACCCCACCGGGTGGATCGCCGGTGGCGCGTTGGCGCTGCTGGTGCACCTGCTGGCGGTCGCTGACCAGCCGCTGACCGTGGCGCTGCTGGAGACGGAGCGGGTGGTCGCGGCGGAGCCGGACGGTTCGGAGGTACGCGACGCCCTGGCCGCGGCCGTCGATGCCGCCCGCCGCGCCCCCGCCGACGCCACGGTGCTCGCCACTCTCGGGGAGGGGTGGGTCGCCGAGGAGGCGCTCGCGATCGGGGTGTACGCCGCGCTGTCCTGTCAGGAGGCGTCCGTGCCCGCGGCGGGGTCTGTCACGGGAACGTGGCAGGGTGCCGACTCTGCGGTGTCGTCGGCGGTGGCCGCGGCGTTGCGGCTGGCGGTGGAGCACAGCGGGGACTCCGACTCCACGGGCGCGATCGCCGGCAACCTGCTCGGTGCGATGTGGGGTACCGGGGCGTTGCCCGCCGACTGGCTGACCCGGGTGGAGCTGGCTGAGCTGATCGGCACCGTTGCCGACGACCTGGTGGACGCGGTCGCGGGTGAGACCGGCCGGCTCGTCGACAGGTACCCGTGATCATCTCGGGGGTTCCGGAGGCGGTGGCGCGGGCGGGTGCGCTCGCCGCCACTGGACAGCGCCGGATCCTCGGCATCGCGGGCCCCCCGGGCGCCGGCAAGTCCACCCTCGCCGGCGCGCTGACCGAGGCGCTGGGGGAGCGGGCGGTCTACGTACCGATGGACGGGTTTCACCTGGCGCAGGCGGAACTCGCCCGGTTGGGATCAGCCGACCGGAAGGGGGCGCCCGACACCTTCGACGTCGCGGGGTACCTCGCGCTGCTGCGCCGGTTGCGGTCAACGGAGACGTGTGTGTACGCACCGGAATTCCGCCGTGAGATCGAGGAGCCGATCGCCGGGGCGATCGCGGTGCCGGTGGAGGTGCCGTTGGTGGTGACCGAGGGCAACTACCTGCTGGTCTCGGGCGGTGACTGGGGGGCGGTCGCCGGGCTGCTCGACGAGACCTGGTACGTCGACTCCGACGACGCCACCCGGATGGCCCGGCTGGTGGCCCGGCATGTCGCCTCCGGCAAGTCCCCGGACGATGTCACGGCATGGGCGTACGGGTCCGATCAGCACAACGCCGCCGTGGTCGCGGCCGACCGGGACCGGGCCGACGCGGTGGTCCGCCTGGAGCCGTAGCGGCGCTCTTCCCCCGCGCCGTGGCGTGGCCCGGCGCTTGCCGTAGCACACGCGAGGGCCGGGCGCAGCTTCGTCCACAGCCCCCATGGTTGTCCACAGTGGAGGACATTCGCGCTGGTCCGGCGCGCACCCGGAGGAAGAGGCTCGGGTCCATGAGAAGCGGTCGTCGCGACCGCGGTAGATTCAGGAGAGAGCATGAACGACACGTACGTGACGGTCACCGGAAACCTCGTCACAAAGCCGGAACGCCGCCGGTTGGACAGCAACGGCGCCACTGTCGTCAACTTCCGGATCGGGTCGACGGCCCGGCGGTTCGACAAACGAACCGGTGGTTGGGTCGACGGGAACACCTTCTTCGTCAAGGTGAGCTGCTGGCGAAGCCTGGCCGACAACGCCTACCAGTCGCTGTTCAAGGGCGACCCGGTCGTGGTCACCGGCCGCCTCTACACCCGCGAGTACGAAGCCGAAGACGGCACCCGCCGGGTCTCCTACGAACTGGAGGCGACCGCGCTCGGGCACAATCTGGCGCGCGGCACCGCCACGTTCTCCCGGGTACGTCCCCAGCCGGTGAGCGTGTCCGACGCTGATGTCGATGAGCTGACCGAGCAGCCGGACCACGAGGACGACGTGGCCACTGATTCCGGGTATGCGAGGAGGCCGGCAGTAGCCGCTGGGGCCGCTTCCGAGCAGGTGGGCGGGGTGGTCGGCGACCATGCCGGGGCACCCGACCCGGGTGTCACCCCGGAGTCCGCGGGCGACGCGGAACGCGAGTATCCGTCCGTACGTTTCGAAGCCGCGTCCGCGGCCGGTTGAGAACTGTCGGGGTGACCGGCGGTCGGTGCGGCTGGTCACCCCCTCGTCCGGGTCCGGAGCCGCTGAGCCGGGTGTAGCGTCGCTCCCGTCGACAGGGGGCGGGCATGAGCATGTCGTTGCTGGGCTGGCGGCGTACCGTCGCGGCCGTCTACCGGCGGGTACGCGCCGAGCCGGACCCGGAACGTGCCTGGTGGATCTGGCGGGACGCCCGGGACAAACTGTTCGCCAGCCACCCGGACAGCCCGATCCCGGGTCCCGACCGGGGCCGGTTTCCCGGTCTGCGGTACGCCTCCTACGACCCCGCGCTGCGCTACGAGCTGCCGGTCGGGGACGCCGAGCCGACCCGGATCGAGGTTCCTACAGCCACCGACGGGGTGGTGCCGTTCGTACGGGTCGGGACGCTGCGGATCCCGGAGCTGGGCAGCCTGGACGTGTGGTGGCTGGACTCGTACGGGGGCGGGATCTTCGTGCCGGTACGTGACCCGAACCCCGAGACGTACGGCGGCGGCCGGTACCTCGTCGACACGGTCAAAGGCGCTGACCTCGGCAGCGGCGCCGGCACGGTTGGCAGCCTGACGATCGACCTGAACTTCGCGTACAACCCGTCCTGCGCGTACGACTCACGATGGGTGTGCCCGTTGGCGCCACCGGGCAACGTGCTGACCACGGCGGTGAACGCTGGCGAGCTGGCGTACGTACCTGGGTGAACGTCAGATCCAGGGCATACGATCGCAGACCATGAGCGAACAAGCCCACAGCGCAGTGGCCCTGTCCGACCCCGACCTGGTCGCGGAGGTGGGGCGGATCTTCCCGGAGATCCGCGCCAGCCTGGAGACACTGGCCCGGATTCCGAGCATCGCGTTCCCCGGTTACGACCACAGCCAGGTGCAGCGTTCAGCCGACATCACCGCCGAGTTGTTCCGGCGCGCCGGGATGCCGGACGTCCGGATCCTCTCGGTGGATGGCGGCCAGCCGGCGGTGGTGGCGCGCCGTCCCGCCCCGCCCGGAGCGCCCACCGTCCTGCTGTACGCGCACCACGACGTCCAGCCGGTGGGCAACCCCGACGACTGGCAGAGCCCGCCGTTCGAGCCGACCGAGCGGGACGGCCGGCTCTACGGTCGCGGCGCCGCCGACGACAAGGCTGGCATCGCCGCTCACCTGGCGGCGATCCGGGCGCACGGCGACGCGCTTCCGGTCGGGGTGACCGTGTTCGTGGAAGGGGAAGAGGAATGCGGCTCGCCGACCCTCGAGGCGTTCCTGGAACAGCACTCCGAGCTGCTCGCCGCCGACGTGATCGTGATCGCCGACTCCGCCAACTGGGCGATCGGGCAGCCCGCGCTCACCACCTCGCTGCGCGGCCTGGCCGACTGCACCGTCGAGGTCCGTACCTTGGAACACGGGGTGCACAGCGGGATGTTCGGCGGCGCCGCGCCTGATGCCCTGACCAGCCTCACCAGGCTGCTCGCCACGATGCACGACGAGGCCGGTGACGTCGCCGTGGCGGGGCTGGTGAACGCCGGGCCCACCCAGGTCGAGATGCCGGAGGAGCGGTTCCGGAAGGAGTCGAGCCTGCTCGACGGGGTGTCACTGATCGGCACCGGGATGATCACCGAACGGATCTGGAACAAGCCATCCGTGAGCGTTCTGGGCATCGACTGCCCGGCCGTACAGGGCGCCTCGAACACCCTGGTTCCCGTGGCGCGCGCCAAGGTCAGCATGCGGTTGGCCCCCGGCCAGGACCCGGAAGCGGCGCTGACCGCTCTCACCGGGCACCTCACCACACACGCCCCGTGGGGGGCCAAGGTCACCATCCTCGACAGCGGTTTCGGTGCCCCGTACGCGGTGGACGCCGCCGGCCCGGCCTACGACGCGGCCCGTGAGGCGTTCCAGGAGGCCTGGGACGGCGCCGCCCCAGTGGACACCGGCATCGGTGGTTCGATCCCGTTCATCGCCGCGTTCGCAGAGGCTTTTCCGGCCGCGTCGATCCTGGTGACCGGGGTGGAGGATCCAGACAGCAGGGCGCATGGTCTCGACGAGAGCCTGCACCTCGAGGAGTTCCAGCGAGCCTGCGTCGCTGAGGCCCTGCTCCTCGCGAAACTCGGACGGTTGGCACGCTAGAGGCACCTGATCGGGGGTGGATCGGTGTTGTTGGCAGAGTTGGTGGCGACCTCGGCGTCGGTGGCGGCGACCCGGTCCCGGCGTACCAAGGTGGACCTGCTGGCCGGGTGCCTCCGGCGGGCCGATCCCGGGGAGGTGGTGCCGACCGTCGCGTACCTCTCCGGCGAGTTGCGGCAACGCCAGATCGGGGTGGGGTGGGCCAGCCTCCGGGAACTCCCCCCACCCGCCACCACGCCGACGCTCACGGTCGATGCCCTGGACACCGCCCTGGAACAGATCGGACAGACCCGGGGCGCGGGCTCTCAGGCGGCGCGAGGGGAGCAGCTCACCCGGTTGTTCGGTGCCGCCACCGCAGACGAACAGCGCTACCTGCGCGGACTGCTCACCGGTGAGGTTCGACAGGGCGCGCTGGTCGGGTTGGTGACCGACGCGGTGGCGGCGGCGTTCGAGGTGCCCGTAGCGGCCGTACGCCGTGCTCTGCTGCTCTCCGGTGACCTGCGTGCCGTAGCGGCGGCCGCCCAGACCGGAGGCGCGACGGCGCTGCGGGGATTCCGGCTCGAGGTGGGGCGGCCACTGGCACCGATGCTCGCCCAGACCGCCGCCACGGTCGACGACGCGATCGGCAAGCTCTGCCCCGCCGCGGTGGACTGGAAGCTCGACGGGGTACGGGTCCAGGTGCACCGCGACGGCGACGACGTCGCGGTGTTCACCCGCAGCCTCGACGACATCACCGCACGGGTGCCGGAGGTGGTGGCGGCGGTACGTGGGCTGCCCGGTCGCTCACTGGTACTCGACGGCGAAGCGCTCGCGCTCGGCGACGACGGGCGCCCGTTGCCGTTCCAGGCGACCGCGGGTCGGGTCGGTCGCCGCGGTGCGCCGAGCGCGCGACGGGCTGGCACGGCGGCGCCCGTGCCGCTGGTGTCGTACTACTTCGACCTGCTGCACCGCGACGGTGAGGACCTGCTCGATGCGCCCGCGCACCGGCGGTGGACGGTACTCGCCGACGCCGTGGACGCTGACCTGCTGATCCCCCGTACGGTCGTGTCGACCGTGGACCAGGCGGGGGAGTGGTTCGCTGGCGCGCTGGACGCCGGGCACGAGGGCGTGGTGGTGAAGTCGCTCGACGCCCCGTACGAGGCTGGCCGGCGTGGTGGCGGCTGGTTGAAGGTGAAGCCCCGCCACACCCTCGATCTGGTGATCCTGGCCGCGGAGTGGGGGCATGGCCGGCGCCGCGGTTTCCTGTCCAACCTGCATCTCGGCGCCCGGGACCCCGACGGCGGGTACGTGATGCTCGGCAAGACGTTCAAGGGCCTCACCGACGAGATGCTCGCCTGGCAGACCGAAAGGCTGCTGGCGTTGGAGACCCGGCGGGACGACTGGACGGTGTACGTACGCCCCGAGCTGGTCGCCGAGATCGCGTTCGACGGGGTACAGGCCAGCACCCGGTACCCGGGCGGGATGGCACTGCGGTTCGCCCGGGTGCTCCACTACCGGGACGACAAACCGGTGGCCGAAGCCGACACCGTGGAGACCGTACGAGCGCTGCACGCGGGACACCTGCCGGCCAGCTGACTGCTGCGCGTGCGTGCTCAGCTGACGGGTGCGGGCCGTGGTCAGCGGAGCTTCGGGTCGTCGCGGCGTACGTTCGACTCGATCTCCCGGGCCGCATACTCCAGAAGCTCGTGGGCCAGGTTCGACAGCGCCCGAGCGCCGGCGACCTCCTCGCCGATCCGGGCCACCGGCCGGTCGTGCGGGTTGCGCCGGGCCTGGCCGAGGCCCTTCAGGTGCTGCCCTGCCGGGGTCCTCACCTGCGCGGTGGCGGTGGTGTGGTCCGGGTCTTCCTGGAACGTCAGATTGATCGTCCACTGGGTCGTCGTGGCCGTCGTCATGGCGCACCTCCTCGTCCGGGCTGGGCCGCTGCAGACCCCGTACCCGGGATCTCCGCCGCGGAACCAGCGTCAGAAGGCGGGTTCGGGGTTCCGGCCTTCCCACTGGCGGGCCTCCCGCCGGATCAGGTAGCCGGGGCCGACCAGTGCGATCACAGAGAACAACCACCACTGGACCATGTACGAGAGGTTCTGCCCGGAGTTCTCGTACCGGATCGGAACCGGCACGAACCCGGACGCGGGCGGGGTCTGCCGCTGCAGCAGCAGGTAGCCGCCGAAGAGCTGGTGGTCGACCGCGGACGCCAGCCTCGCGGGGTCGATCCGGCGGGACTGCAACTGGCCGCTGCGGCTGACCGCCTTGTCCCCGCCGCTCTCCGGCAGGTGCACCCTGCCGACCACGGTCACCTCGCCACGGGGCGCCGGTGGTACGTCCGGCAACGCGGCGGCACCCCCTTCGCCGGGCGGGATCCACCCACGGTCCACCAGCACCGCGGTGCCGTCGTCGAGCACCAGCGGGGTCACCACCTCGAAACCGACCCGCCCGGAGACGGTACGGCTGCGCACCAGGATCTCGTGGCCGGTGTCGTACTCGCCGGTGGCGGTCACCCGTGCCCACGCGGCGTTCGCCGGCGGGGTCTTCGAGATCGCGAGCACGTCGGCCACGGGCCGGGGGCGCGCCTTGCCGGCCGCGGCGATCCGCTCGTTGATGTCGGTACGTTCGTGGTAGCGGGAAAGCTGCCAGAAACCGAGCCCGACCATCGTCGCGGCCAGGATCAGAGCCACCGCGATGAGCGCGATCCACCCGGGGGAGGCGAGGAATCCGTACCGGCGGGGCCTGGTCGACGTGCTGTGTGACACCTGTGCACCGTACCGACCGGCCCCACGGACCGGGCAGCCGCCCGTACGGCCAGGGAGACGATACGACCCCGGGGGCGGAGGACTGGCGCGCACGGTGCATCCTGAGGGGTCCCGTAGCCCCGACGCGTGAGGCATCCCCGCCGGCGGGGTGCCTGTTCAAGGAGCAAGCTATGACCGCCATCCCCCGTCTCGTCATCGCGGCACCGTCCTCCGGACACGGCAAGACCGCGATCGCGGTGGGACTCCTCGCGGCCTTCGCAGGGCGTGGCCTGTCCGTCGCCGGTTTCAAGATCGGTCCGGACTACGTCGACGCCGGTTACGTCGGGCTGGCCGCCGGTCGCGCCGGCCGCAACCTGGACCCCCGACTGCAGGGCATGGACCGGGTGGCGCCGCTGTTCGTCCACGGCGCCGCCGACAGCGACATCGCGGTGATCGAAGGCACCATGGGGCTCTACGACGGCCTGTCCGGTCGGGCCGATCTGGAAAGTACGGCGCAGGTCGCGGGTCTGCTCAAGGCGCCGGTGGTGCTGGTCCTCGACGTTGGCTCCATGGGGCAGTCGGTGGCGGCGCTGGTGCACGGTTTCCGGTCGTTCGACGAGCTGCTCTGGCTGGGTGGTGTGGTGCTCACCCGGGTGGTGTCCGACCGGCACGAACAGGTGCTCCGGGAAGCCCTGGACGAGCTCGGGGTGCCGGTGCTCGGTGCGGTACGCCGCAACAGCCTGGCGGCGCTGCCGCACCGTTCGCTCGGCGTCTCGCCGGTGGTCGACCGCAGTACCGAGGCGGTACGTGCGGTACGCCGTCTCGGCTCAATGCTCGCCTCGTCCGTCGACCTGGAACGGATCGTGGCGTTGGCGCGCTCCGCCCCTGACCTCGCGGTACGGCCCTGGTCGGCGGGTGATGAGATCGCGGGTACCCCGAGACCCCGCGAAACCACTCGGATGCTGCCACCCGGCACCGCGAACCCGGTGAGCCCGGCGGTGACTCCGGCGAGCCCGGTCAGCCCGTCGGGTCCGGCGGATCCGGTGAGTCCCGCGGCGGGAGGCGCCGCCGAGGAGGCCACCACAGTGGTGAAGTCGGAGAAGACGTCCGACAAGCCGGCCGACCCGCGGACCGAGGAACGTACCAGCGAACCGGGACCGGTGATCGCCGTCGCAGGGGGGACCACCTTCAGGTACTCGTACCCGGAGAACGAGGAACTGCTGCGGGCGGCCGGCGCCGAGGTGGTGGCGTTCGACCCGTTGCGCGACGAAGACCTCCCAGAGGGCACCCGCGCCCTGGTGATCGGGGGAGCGTTCCCCGAGTTGTACGCCGACGAACTGTCCGCCAACGAGCAGCTCTGCCGGGCGGTCAGCGAGTTGGCGATCGGGGGCGCGCCGGTGGTGGCGGAGTCTGCGGGCGTGTTGTGGCTGGTGAAGGAGTTCGACGGGCGACCGATGTGCGGGGTGCTCAACGCCACCGCCGCCACCAGCAATGTGACGGTGCTCGGCTACCGGGACGCCATCGCCCGCGCCTCCAGCCCGTTGGTACGGCTCGGTGCCACCGTCTCCGGGCACAAGGCGCACCGTACAGTGGTGACCCCGCGCTCGGGTGACAATGCCGCCTGGCAGTGGCGGGGTGGGCGTCCGGAGGGCTTCGTGTGGCGCAAGGTGCACGCGTCGTACCTGAACCTGCACTGGGCCGGCTACCCGGAGATGGCGAAGCGGTTCGTGACCGCGATCAGCGTGCCGTGACGGTGACCGGCCGACAGGACACACCCTGGTCCGGCACGATGGGGGACGTGACCGCCCCTCAGGATCGGAGTCCGTCCGGCACGATGGGGGACGTGAGTCACCTCTCGTACCGGTTTCCCGATTTGACCGTCTCTACGCCCCGGCTGTTGATTCGGCAGTTGCGGCCTGGGGACGCGGCACGGGTGTCGGAGATCTTCGGGGATCGACAGACCCAGCGGTGGTTGCCATTCACCCCGCCGACCGATGACCTCGCGCGCTCCTGGTGCACCACGATGGCCGAAGAACGCCGGGACACCGGCGCCGGCGACCACTACGGTGTGGAACGCCACGAGGATGGCGAGCTCGTCGGGTGTCTGTGGGTGAAACGTACCGACTGGGGCCCGCGGGTCACCGAGATCTCGTACACGATCGCGCCGGAAGCCCGGGGCCTGGGCTTCGCCACCGAGGCGACCACGGCGGTCGCGGTGGATCTGATCACTGAGCACGAGTTCGAACGGGTGGAGTTGCGGATCGCCCCGGGCAACGTGGATTCCCGGCAGGTGGCCGAGAAAGCCGGGTTCCACTACGAGGGCCTGCTCCGCAACGCCGGATACGTCAACGGTGGTCGGGTGGATCTTGAGGTGTGGTCGTTGGTCGCGCCGGATCTGCGTACGGTGCGCATCTGACGCGGGGTCCGGGTACGGCGGGCGTATAGCACACGGTGCTCGCCACGGCGGGCCGCTGGCGCCCCGGGCGTGGCCGTGGACCCGGCTGGGGGAGGATCGACCCGTGTGTTCACTGAGGGATCGGTCCGCCGCGCGCCGGCTTCGGCACCGGATAAGGCACGGTGCTACCCCGCGTCGGACCAGGTACGGTGCTGCCCCGCAGCGGGCCACGGCAGCGTGGGGCGGCAGATGAGCCTGTATCCACTGGGGCTGCGGTTGGAAGGCCGCCGGGTGCTCGTCGTCGGTGGCGGCGGGGTGGCGGGACGTCGGGTACCGGCGCTGCTGGCCGCGGGCGCGGACGTACTGCTGGTCGCACCGTCGGTGGGGCCGAGCCTGCAGGGTCTCGCCGAGGCGGGGCGAATCCGGTGGCAGCGCCGGGGCTTCCGGTCCTCGGATGTGAACGGCGCCTGGCTGGCCCTGGCCGCGACGGATGACCGTACGGTCAACCAGGCGGTGTCCGCTGCCGCGGATGAGCAACGGATCTTCTGCGTACGCGCCGACGACGCTGAGGCGGCGACCGCCTGGACACCCGCGGTGACCCGGCACGAGAAGCTCACGGTGGCGGTGCTCGCCGGTCGTGACCCGCGCCGATCAGCGGGGCTCCGGGACGCGATCGCGGAACGCCTCGCGGACGGCTCGTTGGACGCCGCCCACCACCGGGAGCACCGGTCGGATCGTCCCGGTCTGGTGCGTCCCGGTACAGCGAAGCTGGTGCCGGGCGTGGCCCTGGTCGGTGCCGGTCCCGGCGATCCCGAGTTGATCACGGTACGCGGCCGGCGGCTGCTCAGCCGTGCGGACGTGGTGATCGCCGACCGGCTCGCCCCGCAGTTGCTGCTCGACGAATTGCCCGGTCACGTGGAGTTGATCGACGCCGCGAAACTCCCGTACGGGCGGGCGGTGGCGCAGCGGGAGATCAATCGCCTGCTGGTGGAGCACGGGCTCGGCGGCCGGTACGTGGTACGTCTCAAGGGCGGCGACCCGTTCGTGTTCGGGCGGGGCGGCGAGGAGCTGGACGCCTGCCTCGAGGCCGGCCTGCCGGTGGAGATCGTGCCCGGCGTGACGAGCGCCCTGGCGGTGCCCGCGGTGGCGGGCGTACCGGTGACGCACCGCGGGGTCGCGCACGAGCTGGTGGTGGTGTCGGGGCACGTACCGCCCGGGCACCCGGACTCGCTGGTCGACTGGGGGGCGCTGGGCCGGCTGCGGGGCACGGTGGTCCTGATGATGGCAGTGGGGAACCTGCCGGCGATCGCCACCACGCTGCTGGAGGCGGGCCGGCCGTACGACACCCCGGCGGTGGCGATCCAGGAGGGCACCACCGCACACCAGCGAGTGATACGCGGCACCCTCGCCACGATCGCGGACACGGTCGCCAGTGAAGCGGTCAGACCCCCGGCGATCATCGTGCTCGGTGACGTCGCTGCCCTCCCGTACACCGGATATGCTGGCATACATGAAGCGCACGACGATCAAAATCCCTGACGACATCGACACCAAGCTTCGTGCTGAGGCGGCCCGCCGCGAGATCACGGTGTCGGAGTTGACCCGCGAGATATTCGAGACCCATTTCGGGGCCGGGAAGCGTCGTCGCTTCCTCTCGGCAGCGAGTTTCGCAAGCGGTCACAGCGATACCTCCGAGCGGATGGAGGAACTCCTCGGAGAGATCCTGGAGGACAGGCACCGCAGGCGACAGGATGGTGAAACAGGGTCGCGGAGCACCGACCCTGAGCATCCAGCGTGATCATCGTAGACGCCGGGCCCCTCTATGCTCAGGCGGATCGAGATGACAAGCACCACGAGGTTTGCCGCGAATTTCTCGCCGCCCATCCTGGTCCCTTGATCGTGCCGACACTGATCATCGGTGAAGTCACGTATCTGATCGAGAAGCGCCAGGGACCGAAGTTCGAGGCACTGTTCCTGGCGGATGTGGCGGCGGGCCTCGTCATCCCCGAGCCAGTCGCACCTACCGACTGGCTGCGGATCGCGGAGCTTGTCGTGAAGTACCAGGACTTCCCACTCGGCACCGCAGATGCCTCTGTGGTCGCGTGCGCAGAAAGGTTGGGCGTAACCAGCATCGCCACGCTCGACCGGAGGCACTTCTCAGTGGTACGGCCGCGCCACGTCGAGACGTTCGAGTTGCTGCCGTAGAACGGGCCGGGCGGTGAGAACGGGCCGACCCGGGTGGGCCGGCCCGTCGTGGCCGGTTGGGCAGGATTCAGGCGCCGCCCACCAGAGCGGCGGGTACGGTGGCTGCCGCCCGGTCGAGCAGCAGGGCACACCGGATCAGACCGAGGTGGCTGTACGCCTGCGGGTGGTTGCCCAGCCCCTGTTCGGTGGCCGGGTCGTACTGCTCGGGCAGCAACCCGGTGGGGCCGGCGCAGTCGAGGATCTGCGCGAACAACTCCTCAGCGTCAGTACGCCGCCCCGTCCGCAGGTACGCCTCCACCAGCCAGGTGGCGCACAGGTGGAATCCGCCTTCGATGCCGGGCAGCCCGTCGTCGGAGTTGTACCGGTACACGGTGGGACCGCTGCGAAGCTCCGCCTCGATCGCGAGCACCGTGGACAGGAACCGCGGGTCGTCGGCCGGCAGCAGCCCGGACAGCCCGATCCACAGCGACGCCGCGTCCAGGTCGTCGCCCTCGTACGCGGCGGCGTACGTGTGCAGCGACTCGTTCCAGCCGTGCTCCAGGACGTTCTCCGCGATCTGGTCCCGTAGCTCGGTCCAACCGTCCCCGACCGGCATCCCGTGCTTCGCGCCCAGGTACAGCGCCCGGTCCACGGTGAGCCAGCACATCACCTTGGAGTAGACGTGGTGGCGGGGTGGCAACCGCGGCTCCCACAGCCCATGGTCGGGCTCGTGCCAGCGCCGGCTGACGGCCTCCACCATCGCCTCGACGATGTGCTGCTCGAACTCGGTGAGCGAGCCCCGCACGTCGGCGACGGCGGCGACCAGGTCCGCGACCGGGCCGAACACGTCCAGTTGCACCTGCCGGTTGGCGGCGTTGCCGACCCGTACCGGGCGGCTGCCGGCGTACCCGGGGAGGGTTTCGATGACCGCCTCGGGGCCGAGCATCACGCCGTCGATGGTGTACAGCGGGTGCAGCCACTCGGGGTGGCCGCCGGTACGGTCGATCACCCCGGCGGTCCACTTCAGCAGGTTCTCCGCTTCGGCCAGCGAGCCGAGGTCGACCAGCGCCCGTGCGGTCATCGCCGCGTCCCGCAGCCAGCAGTACCGGTAGTCCCAGTTGCGTACCCCGCCCAGTTCCTCGGGAAGTGACGTGGTCCCGGCGGCGAGGATCGCGCCGGTCGGTTCGTAGCACAGGCCGCGCAGCACCAGGGCGCTGCGCGCCACTTCACCGTGCGCCAGGGTGGGCAGCCGCAGCGTCGCCAGCCAGGACCGCGATGCCTCGTCCGCCTCGGTCTGCCGCTGCGCCGCGGTGCTCGGATGCGGGTCGACGTTGTCGGTCCCGCAGCGCAGCTCGAGGACCAGGGAACCACCGGTCGCGTCCAGGTCGACCACCGCCACCGCGGAGTCTGCCTGGCCGTCCCCGTCGAGGTTCCATTCCACACCGGGGGAGTAGAGCGTGATCGGTTCGTTCGAGCCGAGCACCAGCAGCCCGTCGCCGACCGGCTGCAGTGAGGTCGGCATCTGACCGAACTCGGGACGCGGCGCGAACTCGATCCGGGCTTTGCCGCGCCCGTTGAGCTGCCGGACCAGGGTGGTACGTCCCGGCTCGTCGTCGTGCGCCAGCCAGTCGGTGACGGTCAGGCTCGCCCAGCGGGTCTCCACCGTCATCGTGCCCGGCCGGTAACGCTGCCCGAGCGGCCGGCCGTTGCGCTCCGGGAACACCGAGAAATGCCCGGCTGGTGTGCCGCCGAGCAGGTCGGCGAACAACGCCGAGGAGTCCGGCTTCGGGTGGCAGAGCCAGGTGACCCGGGCTTCGGGAGTCAACAGGGCCACGTTGCGGCCGTTGGAGAGCATCGAGTGCCGCTCGATCGGTACCGCGCGCTCGCCGTACAACCAGCGCCGCCGGGTCTCCAGCAGTACGGCGAGCACCCGGGCCGCCTCCACCGGGTCGGCGAGCCGGTGCGCCGCCCTGGTATCACCGGGACCGATCTTGATCCCGAGGTCGGGGCCGTGCAGGTGACTGAAGGCGTTCTCGTCGGTGACGTCGTCGCCGATGTAGAGCACGGCACTGGCCCCCAGCTGGGTACGCAGCGCGTCCAGCGCTGTGCCCTTGTGGGTGGCCACCACGGCCAGCTCGATGACTTCCTTGCCTTCGGTGACCACCACGCCGTCCCAGCTCGCAGGGCCGGCCTTCACCGCCGCCACGACCTCTCCGGCGACGTCCCGCTCGGCGGTACGGGTGTGCACCGCGATGCTGGCGGGTTTGGCCTCCAGCCGGATCCCGTTTTTGCCCCGGACGATGCGCTTGATCTCGGCTTGCAGCCGGTCCCGTAGGTCCGTCAGCTCCGGCGCCAGTTTGTGGACGAAGCCGACGTCGAACTCCGATCCGTGGCTGCCCACCAGGTGAATCTCACTCGGCAGCCGGGACAACGCGGCGAGGTCGCGCAACGCCCGTCCGGAGATCACCGCCACCTTGGTCTGCGGCAGGCTGGCCAGCGCCCGTAGCGCGGCGACGGTCTCCGGCAGCGGTGCCGCCTGCGACGGATCCTCGACGATGGGCGCGATCGTGCCGTCGTAGTCGCAGGCCACCAGGAGTTGCGGGGTGCGCGCCAGGCGCGTCACGGCACCGCGAAGCTCCGTGCCTCCCGGCACGGTCAGGTCGAGATTGGTCATCCGCGTGGCTCCCCGCCAGCATTCGAGTCGGTCGTGTGGTCGGCCCGCGCCGGGAGCGCCTTGGCGGGCGAGTGGGAGTCGAGCGCCGTTGCCGCCTCCGGTACTCCGAGCGCGGACAGGAACGACCGCGCCCAATGGTCTACGTCATGGGTACGCAGGAACCGTCGCATCGTACGCATCCGACGGGTCACGTCGGCCGACTCGGCGTGGATCGATCGCAGCAGCGTGTCCTTGAGGTCGTCCAGGTCGTGGGGATTGACCAGGAACGCCTGCCTGAGGTCGGCGGCCGCGCCGGCGAATTCGCTGAGTACGAGGGTGCCGCGCTGGTCCACACGGGCTGCAACGTACTCCTTGGCAACCAGGTTCATACCGTCCCGCAAAGGTGTCACCATCATGACGTCCGCCGCACTGTACAGCGCCGCCAGTTCGCTGCGGCTGTAGGACTGGTGCAGGTAGTGCACCGCGGGCAGCCCCACCTTGCCGAAGTCCCCGTTGATCCTGCCAACCTGCCGCTCCACGTTCTCCCGAAGCACCTGGTAGTGCTCGACTCTTTCCCGACTCGGCGTGGCCACCTGAACCATCACCGTGTCCGGCACGGACAGCTTGCCTTCGGAGAGCAATTCTTGGAAGGCCATCAGGCGGTGTTCGATACCCTTCGTGTAATCCAGCCGGTCCACACCGAGCAGAAGGCACTTCGGATCGCCCAATTCGGTACGGATCTGCTTTGCGCGACTACGCACGGTATCGCTCGCTGCGAGGGTCTCCATCTCGACAACGTTGATCGAAATCGGGAACGCGCCGGCGCGTACGGTGCGTCCGTCCACCTCCACCTCGTTGGACCGCGGGCGCAGCCCCAACAGGTGCCGGGACAGTCGCAGGAAATTCTGGGCCGCGAGGGGGCGCTGGAACCCGACCAGGTCGGCGCCGAGCAGCCCCCGCAGGATCTCCACCCGGCGCGGCAGCTGCATGTACAGCTCGACCGGCGGGAACGGGATGTGCAGGAAGAAACCGATCTTGACGTCCGGCCGCATCTCCCGCAGCAGCGCCGGCACCAGTTGCAGCTGGTAGTCCTGGATCCAGACCACCGCGTCGCGG
The DNA here is from genome assembly GCA_050701795.1 of Micromonosporaceae bacterium. GTDB lineage: Bacteria > Actinomycetota > Actinomycetes > Mycobacteriales > Micromonosporaceae > WHSM01. The sequence goes on along the minus strand of JBOGDK010000006.1, from coordinate 17,923 downwards.
GCGGCGACCTCGGCCGTCGCCTCGGCGAACCGCCGGTTGACGTTGACGTACGCGTCCCACCAGTGGCGGTGGAACACCGGGAGTTGCACCGAGTCGTGATAGAGCGGCCAGAGTGAGGCGTTGGCGAAGCCTTCGTAGTAGTCGGAGAGCTCGTCACCGGTGACCGGGATCGGGTAGAGCTGCATCCCGTCCACCTCGAACGGGTCCGGAACGGTTTCCGAGGTACTGCCCGGCCAACCGATCCAGGTGCCGGCTTCGGCCTGCATGATCGGGTGCAACGCGGTCACCAGGCCGCCGGGGCTTCGTTTCCACACCAACCGCCCGTCTGGTGTGGTGCTCGCGTCGACCGGTAGTCGATTGGCCACGACCACGAAGGAACTGGCTGCCGTCACATCCGCCTCCGATGTTTTCTGCAGGCGAGGCAAGGTGGTCACGCCCTGAGAGCGAGCCTACTGAGTTCGCGGGGTGCGGCACTCCGAGACGGAGATCACACCGGCCAGTGAAGCGCTATTGACGCTCGGTGACCCCGGGGCTGGTCAACCAGCAACCGACCACCCCCACCAGAACCGGCCCTACCAGGACAAACACCAATGTCGCCGAGGTGCCGAAGCCACGTACCACCACGGCGGAGAGCACCGCGGCCAGCAGCAGCGCCGCCATCGGCGCCATGGCGAGGGTCACTGCGCCGGGGGGCCGTACCCACAGCGCCGCGAGTACGCCTGCCACGACGGCGATTCCGGCCGCGACGTACGGCTCCGGATATCCCCACGCTCCGGTGACCAGGCCCGCCACCAGGGTCGCCGCGGTCAGGCCGCGTACCAGCGCGGCGACCGGGGTCAGGGCTGACAGCACACCCCCGACAGCGAAGCCCGCCGCCATCGCCGCGGCCGCTGTCAGTGCGTCAGAGGCGGGCACCACGTCGAGCTCGGTGATCAGCCGCAGCCCACCGGCGATGACGCAGCCGCTCACCGCGGCCGGCCACCCCCGCAGCCGGAACGGTGCCCAGACCGCCAGCGCGGCACCTGTCAGCAGCAGCGCGACCACCACCAGGCCGCGTACCACGTCGCCGCGCAACAACGGCGCGAAGGCCCCGAGGGCGCCAACCGAGATCGCCGCACCAACGGCGAACCCGGCCAGGATCTGCACCACCGCGGTACGGCGACCGACGGTGTCCGGCTCGGGTTTCCTGCGGCGTCTCCCGGCCGATTCGGTGACGTCGCTCACGTGCTCGCTCATGCCTGCTCCACGCTCGTGAGGCCGTGCTCCGGTGCACGGCCTGTCGCGAGCGATAAGCGTGCCATCGGGGTGGCGTTCAGGGAACACATCGCCCCCTGGAAAGATTGAAAAGTACGGCGCGGCTCGCGCCCTGTCCCAGACACCCACCACAGCGGAGGCTTGAGCGAGAAGTGGCTCAGTACATCTACGTCCTGGAGAAGGCGCGCAAGGCGCACGGCGACAAGGTCATCCTCGACGACGTGACGCTGGCGTTCCTGCCCGGCGCGAAGATCGGCGTGGTCGGTCCGAACGGCGCCGGCAAGTCGAGCCTGCTCAAGATCATGGCGGGTATGGACCAACCGAGTAACGGCGAGGCCAGGTTGATGCCCGGTTACACGGTCGGCCTGCTGGCCCAGGAGCCGGTGCTGGACGAGTCGAAGACCGTACTCGGCAACATCGAGGAGGCGGTCGCCGAGATCAGGGCGAAGCAGGTCCGGCTCGAGCAGATCGCCGAGCAGATGGCCACCGACTACACCGAAGAGCTGCTGGCCGAGATGGGCAAACTGCAGGAAGATCTGGACCACGCCGACGCCTGGGACCTTGACTCCAAGCTCGACCTGGCGATGGACGCGCTGCGGTGCCCACCGCCGGAGGCGGACGTGAAGCCGCTGTCCGGTGGTGAGAAGCGCCGGGTCGCGTTGTGCAAGCTGCTGTTGCAGCAGCCGGACCTGCTGCTGCTCGACGAGCCCACCAACCACCTGGACGCCGAGAGCGTGCAATGGCTGGAGCAGCACCTCGCCAAGTATCCGGGCACCGTGGTGGCGATCACCCACGACCGGTACTTCCTGGACCACGTCGCCGAGTGGATCGCCGAGGTGGACCGCGGCAAGGTGCACGGTTACCAGGGCAACTACTCGACGTACCTGGAGAAGAAGGCGGAGCGGCTCGGGGTGCAGGGCCGTAAGGACGCCAAGCTCAAGAAGCGGCTCTCCGATGAGCTGGAGTGGGTCCGCTCCAACCCCAAGGCCCGGCAGACCAAGAGCAAGTCCCGCCTGGAGCGGTACGAGGAGATGGCCGCCGAGGCGGAGAAGAATCGCAAGCTCGACTTCGAGGAGATCCAGATCCCACCGGGCCCGAGGCTCGGCAACACCGTCATCGAGGTCAACGGGCTGGACAAGGGGTTCGGCGACCGTCCGCTGATCGACGACATGTCGTTCTCGCTACCCCGCAACGGCATCGTCGGGATCATCGGCCCGAACGGCGTCGGCAAGACCACCCTGTTCAAGATGCTGATCGGCGAGCAGAAGCCGGACGACGGCGCGATCAAGGTCGGCGAGACGGTCAACCTCTCGTACGTGGACCAGTCCCGGGGTGGCCTGGACGGCGGCAAGACGGTGTGGGAGCTGGTCTCCGACGGGCTCGACCACCTGATGGTGGGCAGGGTCGAGATGCCGTCCCGGGCGTACGTGGCGGCGTTCGGGTTCAAGGGTCCGGACCAGCAGAAGCCGACCAAGGTGCTCTCCGGCGGCGAACGCAACCGGCTGAACCTCGCCCTGACGCTCAAGCTCGGGGGCAACGTACTGCTGCTGGACGAGCCCACCAACGACCTGGACGTGGAGACTCTCGGCAGCCTGGAGAACGCGCTGCTGGACTTCCCCGGGTGTGCGGTGATCACCAGCCACGACCGGATGTTCCTGGACCGTGTCGCCACCCACATCCTCGCCTGGGAGGGCGACGAGGAGAACCCGGCGAAGTGGTTCTGGTTCGAGGGCAACTTCGAGGCGTACGAGAAGAACAAGGTCGACAGGCTCGGCGCGGACGCGGCCCGGCCGCACCGGGTCACCTACCGCAAACTGACCCGCGACTGAGGTCGTCACGGTGCCCCGGTTCACGTACCAGTGCGCCCTACGGTGGTCCGACATGGACGCGTACGGCCACGTCAACAACGCCCGGTTCCTGACGTTGTACGAGGAGGCACGCGTCGCGCTGCTGTTCGGTGAGGACGGCTCATCCAGCATCGAACGGGGTGTGGTGATCGCGCGCCACGAGATCGACTACCTCAGGCCGGTCGACTACGGCACTGTGTCCAATGGCGAGACTTCGTCTCGGCGGGTCACCATCGAGCTGTGGGTGGACGAGGTGCGGCCGTCCCGGTTCACGGTGGCGTACGAGATGCGCGACGGCGACGCTCTGGCCAGCCGGGCGAGGTCGGTGCTGGTGCCGTACGACCTGGTGTCACGGCGGCCGCGGCGGCTCACCGACGCTGAGCGGGCGTTCCTGGCGCGGTGGTGCGACAACCTGGCGGCGGCAGGCCCCGAGGTGTCCGGACCGGCGCGTGAATCAGCCCGGTGAGCCGCCCGCCGCCGGGGCCGCAGACCTCGGGGCGTTCCTGGCGCGGCTGCTGCGTTTCGACCCGGCCGGGCTGGCACGGCTTCGCCCGGTGACCCCGGGTGTGGTCGCGGTGTGGGCACGGCTGCCGTTCGACGTGCTGGTCACCCGGTTGGTGCGAAGCGAGTTGACCGCGGACGCCACGGTACGTGCCTCTGAGCTGCTCGCCGTACTGGAGCGGGGGGAGCTGCACCGTGGCGAGGCCGCCCTGCCTGCGCGGCACGACCTGGCGTGGCGCTCGGCGTTGCCGCCGTCTGACGGGGTGCCACTGGAGCAGGTGCCGTCCGGCGAGCTGCGGCGGATCGCCGATGCCGCGGCGGCCACCCTGAAGGCGGCGACCGGAACAGGAGTGGGGGAGCGCCGGCTGCGCGATGAGCTGCTCGACCACGTGGCGTTGATCGTGACCCACGGCGACGCTCGTCACGAGATTCCGGTACGCCTGGTGCAGGGCGTGGTCCGGATGGGTTTCCTGGGTCCCGACGACCGTACGGCGGTGCAAATCCGCCACGTCACCGGCTGGCTGGGCGCCGAGGCGAGGTACGGGACGGCGTGGCTCCGCCGGCCGGGAGGGTTCAGCCTCACACCAACGCCTCCGCGCTAGCGAATCACTCTGTGTGATCTGGTGATACTTGAGAGGACCACCAGTCAGGATCGGACGAATCGGGCCTCAAACTCCTTCGTTCGGGTGATAAAACGTGGTTCGACCGTGACATCCACGACATCAGGGTGGCGGGCAACGGGGGCACTGCCTGTACGGTCATGGCCTGCTGGACGTTGCTCTGGGTGATCAACTGGTGTCACCATTTCTCGACGGCGTACCGGTGCCGGGACGGGCCGTAACGGTCACGCCAGGAGCTCAATATCCAGGGTAGGACGCCTACAAGGGGAGAATCGGCAATGCCGTGGTGGCGTAAGCAGGACTGGGCGGCCAGCGAGAGGTCGCGCCGTGGCAGCAGCGTTCCTTCGCGGACGGGCGGTCCGGGGGAGCAGGTGAACACGGAGGTGCGGGTCTCGATTCCGGCGCAACCCGACCGGACGGCCAGCGCCACCGCGCCGATCTCGACGGACCGGATCGCCGAATCGCTCAAGCGCCTCGGGATCCGGTATCTCAGTGACGAGAACAACCACCTGCTCGCCATGTGGGAACGGCACGTCGTGCTGTTCGCCCTGGAGGGGCCGGACGACGAGATCCTGGTGATCCGGGCGCGGGCCTACAGCGGGGTGCCGAAGGACTGGGCCGAGCGCGCGTACACCGCGGTGAACGAGTGGAACCACACCCGCCGGTTCCTCAAGTCGTACGTCGGGGACGAAACCGAGAGCGGCCTGCTGTCGCTGTACGCCGAGATGCAGTTGCCACTGGTTCCCGGGGTGCACGACGCACTGCTCGACGAAGTGGTGGACTGCGCCGCCGCGGTGTCGGGGTCCTGGGTCGCATGGCTGTACGACGAAGGCGCCGTACTCTGACCGTCGCGGCCGCGGCTCAACCCCGGCCGCGTCGCCGCCCCGGCCCGGCCTCGACTCTCATCAGGAGGGTGTGGTCGGGGAGTCGAGCCATGCGTCGATGATCGGCTTGAGCTCGTCGCCGCCGTAGTCGGTGACGAACCGGGTGAACGACGCCCGGTCCTGGTGCGTGTGCCGCTGCCGCTGTACCCAGTCGCGGACCATCCGGAAGAACGTGCGGTCCCCGATCTTCTCCCGGATCTCGTGCAGCATCAGGGCTGGTCCGACGTAGACGTTGCTCTCCGCGAACATTCCGGGGTCGTAGCGACCGGGCGGTCCCGCCTCCTCCCGGGATCTGCGGTCCCGGGTACGCAGCCAGTCCAGGTACTCCCGCTGGGTGGAGTCGCCCGCCTCGAGGGTCCAGAGCATCTCCACGTACGTCGCGAACCCCTCGTTCAGCCACACCGCACGCCAGTCCCGGGGGCTCACCGCGTCACCGAACCACTGGTGGGCGTACTCGTGGACCAGCACCTCGGTGAAGACCGCCTCAGCCTCGTCCGAATCCAGGTCGGCGTCGGCGATCGTGCCGCCCATCGTGACCATGGCCTGGGTCTCCATCGCCGAGGATGAGTCCACCGCCACCGCGCCCGCGCTGCTGAACGGGTACGGTCCGAACCGCTTGGCCAGCCAGCGCAGGATCTCGGGAGTACGCCGCATCGCGCGCAGTTGGTAGCCGTCGTACTCCTCAGGCACCCAGTAGGTCAGCGGGACGTCACCCATCTGGTCCGCGTACCTGGTGAACCGGTCCACCGCCAGCGTGGTGACGTAGCTGCCGACCGGGTCCGCCGAGCGCCACCGGAACCTGGTGTCGGGCCCGACGTCCTTCGCGCCCAGGAACTGGCCACTGGCCACCCCTGACCACCCGTCCGGAACGGTGACCGCGATGTCGTAGAGCGCCTCGTCGGACGGGTGGTCGTTCACCGGATACCAGGTGAAGGCCCCGTACGGCTCCTGCATCGTCCAGATCGCCCCGTCGGGCTCCGCGCGAAGCCCCAGACCTTCGTCGTAGTCGCCCCGGGTGGAGGGCATCCGCACGGCTCGGGGAGTGCCGGCGTACCGGACCGCGAGGGTGAGCCGGCGCTCGGCCGGTATCGGCTCGGGCAACGTCACCACCAGGTCCCGTTTCCGCTGCTCGGCCCGCACCCGGCCGCCGGCAACGGTGACCCTGGAAACCTTGAGCCGGGACGAGAAGTCCAGCACCAGTGCGTCGACCCGTTTCGTGGTACGTAGCGTCACCACAGCTTCGCCGGCCAGCCGCCGGGTGGTGGGCGCCCAGGACAGCGCGAGGTCGTAGTGGAGGATATCCAGCGCCGGGTTGCCGTACTCCGGGTAGAGCGGATCGGCGACCGGATCGGAGCGTCCCTTGTCCAGGTCGATCGCCGGGGGTGACGCGGTGCCGGCGATCTCGCCCGGCTGACCGCCGCCGCTCTGGCAGCCCGCCAGTAACGTCGCGATCGTCACCAGCGCCAGCCCGCTCCGCGCCTGTCGTGCCATCCGTCCCCCCGCTGCCGCCCGGTGCAGTGAACGTACCGCCGGGGTGCCGCGCGACGGTGGCGTATCCGTGTCGATCGGGACACGGATCCGGCGTCAGGAAGAGGGGAACATCCCGATCCGGCCGTGATGCTCGTGGCCCAGTTCCTCGGTGTCGCTACCCACCAGCAGCCCTTCAGAGATGCTGACCAGGCACTGTACGCCGACCCCTCGGGTACGGGTCGGGTTCCACGACAGCGCCTTCCCGGTGCTCGGGTGCAGCGCCCCGATCCCGGGACGGGACACCGCGCCCGGCCCGGCCCGGTCGTTGCCGTCCGGGTTGTTCAACCACCGTTGATGGCCGCCGACGTACACCGCGGGGCCCGTCGCCGCGACCGCGTACAGGGAGTCGCCGCCGGTACGGTTGACCCAGGTCGGCTCGGCCCCGGAGCCGTCGTCGGTTTCGAACCGGATCGCGGAGTCGCAGTATTCGCTGGTCCCGGTGGTGCCGCCAGAGGTCGCCAGTACGAAGTACGAGCCGTCCGGTGCGAAGTCCAGCCCTCGCAGCGGTGTGTCGAAGTGGCTGGCGCATGGTTCGGAGAACACGTCGGTTGACCAGCTCGTGAGCTGGGCCGGGTTGGCGGCCACGTCCACCATCGCGATCAGATACCGGCTCTGGCCGGCGACCTCGGTGAACGTGCCGTCCAGCACCAGCCGTGTCCCGCCGGGGCTGATCGCGAGTTGCTCCACCCGGAGGCTTCCGGACTTCGGTTCGGCTATCTCCATGTCGAAGTCTCTGTCGAGACGGTCGGTGGTGGTGTCGAACCGTGCCAGCGCGGGGCGTTCGACGCCGCTGATCGAGGTGAACCTGCCGCCGACGTACAGGGCGTCTCCGTGGCGTTGCAGGCTGCGGACCTCGCCGCCGTCGGTTCCCAGGTCGCCGTCGCCGTACTGCCGCCCGCTGCTGGTCGCCAGGCGTGCCAGCCCGGGCTGTGATGAGCTGTCGACCTCGTCGAACCCGCCTCCGACGTACAGGGTGCCGTCCTCGCCTGGGGCCAGGGCACGTACGGTGCCGTCGAGCATTGGCCGGAAGTTCTGGTCGATCTCGCCTGTGCTCCGGTGGTACGCGAACAGGTTGTCCCACCCCGGGTACTCGGTGCCGTCGGAATCGGTGATCGTGTCGAAGTCGCCTCCGACGTACACCCGGTCACCCAGTGCCAGCATCGCGTAGACGGTCCCGTCGGACACGTGGGGCGTCCAGTCCACCGGGTCGGCGGAGACCGTACGGTCGTGCTGGACGCCGGCGGAGGCAGGGAGCAACCCGATGGCGGCGGCGGTGAGGATGACAAGCACGGTCAGGACACGACGCACGGTGGGATGGCCTCTCGCTCGCCGACGGAAGGGTCTTCACGTCCATGAACGACCGAGCCGTGGCGTACGTTACGCAAACCACCCTTAAACCCGACAGGTCACGCCTAAGCGTGCAAATTGGCCTGCACGGAGACCGCCTGTCGCGGAGCTGACCTCAGGCGTTGACCATGAAGTACGCGGCGCGCACCAGGTAGTCCCACAGCGGTGCCGCCAGCTCGGGAGGCAGCTCCAGGGACTCCACGGCGCGACGCATGTGCAGCAGCCACGCGTCCCGTTCCCGTTCCCCGACCGTGAACGGGGCGTGGCGCATTCGCAGTCGCGGGTGCCCCCGCTCCTCAGAGTAGGTACGCGGACCGCCCCAGTACTGCTCCAGGAACATCCGCAACCGTTCGGCGGCGGGTCCGAGGTCCTCCTCCGGGTACATCGGCCGGAGTAACGGGTCGTTCGCCACGCCCGCGTAGAACTCGTCGACCAGCTTGCGGAAGGTCGCGGAGCCGCCGATCGCCTCGTAGTAGGAGTCGGTGGCGGGCTGGGCGCCCTGCGAGGCGCCGGATACCGGGGTGACGGACAAGCCGTCGCGCATCTCAGCCACGGGACAATCCTGCCAGCCGTACGGCCGATCGTCGTGACCCGAGGACGTGATGTGCCAATGTCACAGTCGTGCCGGTTCACCGCTCCCGGCACTGCTGGTCGAGGAAGGGGTGGCGGGTGCCGGCTCCGTCAGCGCCCCCGGAGGCTGCGCCGTGTCGGGCTCGACCGCTTTGGGCGCCACCTGTGATTCGTCTGAGATGTCCGCATTGAGCCGCCGAACCTGCTCCACCTCGGCGTCGATCAGCTCCTGGGATGGCCACCGGAAGACGGCGAACGCGATCAACAGAAGGCCCGCGAGACTCCACGCACCGACCACGACGGGCACCCCGACGCTCTCCGCGATCGCGCCGGTCACCAGTACCGCGGTGGCGTGCAGCACCTGCATCCCGCCCTGCATGATCCCGAACGCGCGGGCCCGGTAGGCGTTCGGCAGCACCTGAACGAACAGCCCGTTGAGCGGCATCACGACCGCGTTCCCGAAGCCCGCCAGCACGCCGATCGCGACCACCACACCGAACGGCGGAGACAACAGCGCCGGGATCAGCGCCAGTGGCGTCACCATGGCCAACGGGCGGATCAGCTTCAGCCGGGTACGCGGTGAGATCAACCGGCCGACCACCAACGCGCCGGCCACGTAACCGATAGGGATCGACGCCATCAGCAGCCCGGTCCGCCAGGCCTCGTCACCGAACTCGCCGGACCATGCGGCGGCCAGCCCTTCCGGCACGATCACCACGCTGACCAGGGCGAACACCAGCAACGCGATGGCGCGCATCACCGGATGCCCGAAGACCACCCGGAACCCCTCGGCGGTCTCCCGGAGCAGGTGGCTGCGGTGCTCGGCGGACATCGCGGACGGCCGGTGCCGTACCCAACGCCAGACCAGGAACGCGGAGAGCGCGAACGTCGCGGAGTCCACCAGTAGAGCCGCGCGGGGGCTGACCAGCGCCGCGAACACGCCGCCCACCGCGTACCCGGTCACCTGGGCGGCCTGCGCGAAGGTGGCCTGCACGGACAGGCCGACGACGTACCTGTCGCCCTTCAGGATCAGCGGCAGCATCGCTGAGCGGGCCGACTGCGCCGGCGGTGTCATCAGAGAGGACAGGAACAACAGCCCGAGAAGCATCGGCAGCGGTACGGCGGGGATCGCCAGCACCGCGACCAGGCACATCCGTACCAGGTCGCAGACGACCATGACGGAGCGGTACGGGTAGCGCTCGGCGATCGCCGCGAGCACCGGGCCGCCAGCCACCCACGGGAGATAGCTGATCGCGAACGCGGCCGCCGCCAGCCACACCGATCGGGTGTCCTGGAAGATCAGGTAGGTGATCGCCACCCGGGCGAAGTAGTCGCCGATCCAGGACAGCGTGCTGGCGGCGAACACCGCACGGTATTCACGTACCGAGAAGACCTCGCGGAACGTGGCGGGCCGTTCGGGGTCCGGTCCATCCACGGAATTCCTGGTGGCCGGCTCAGACGCGGTACCGGAGTCAGGTGTCGGGGCGTCGCCGCGGGGATGCCCGGACCGGGGCTTGTCCGCGCTGTCGGTACGGCGCTGGTCGTTAGCCAACTTCGACGCGGTCCTTCCATCGCTCGTACATCCTGAGGGGGTGAGCACACCAGGTCGGTTGAAGCCCGAGTCTGCCCGATTGGGGGACATATTGGTAGGTCGTTCAGCCGAGGTGAGCCTAACTGCCGGTAACGCGACAGCGTACTAAGGGTGGCTCTACGTCATGGGGCGGGAAAACTCGCACGGTTCGCCGCGCGCCGCACACCGATCACCCGCGGACGTGGCGACGCCGCAGGTGCCTGACGTGCGTACCCAGGTCTGGCGGTGGAAGGGGTACGAACGGTGGAACCCAGGTTGGGGGTTATGCCGGCCCGGCCGGCTCAGTGCCTCCAGCGGCGGTTGACCGTACGTACACCCGGGCGTTGGCCAGGCTGGAGCTGATCCCCGACTCGTGCAGCGCGTCGACCACGCGGCGTCGCAGTTTGCGACCGATAACCCACTGTTCACCAGCCACGGTCTTCACCACCACGCGTACCACGGCGCCGTCGATGGTCACGTTCTCCACGCCCCAGATCTCCGGCACGCCGATCAGCTTGTCGGCCACCTCCGGGTCGTCGGCGAGCTGTTCGGCGGATTCCCGGATCACCGACACCGCCTCGTCCATCCCGGTGCCGATCCCGATCGGTACGTCAATCACCGCCCGCGCCCACCCCTGGCTGTGGTTGCCGACCCGGATCACCTCGCCGTTGCGGACGTACCAGACGACGCCCCGGACGTCCCGGACGGTGGTGACCCGCAGCCCGACGGCCTCCACCTCGCCGGTCGCCTCACCGAAGTCCACGGTGTCCCCGACGCCGTACTGGTCCTCGACGATCATGAACATCCCCGAGATCACGTCCCGCACGACGTACTGGGCGCCGAAACCCAGGGCCACGCCGGCGATCCCGGCGCTGGCCAGCAACGGCGCCAGGTTGATCTCCAGTTCACTGAGGACCAGCAGCACGGCGATGGTGAAGATCGCGATCGAGGCGACGTTGCGCAGCACCGACCCGATGGTCTGGGCGCGCTGGCGGCGGCGTTCGGAGAGCAGCCCGGTGGCTTGAGCGAGGGCCGGCGCCCGTTCCTTGAGAGGGCGCAGCACCAGCGGGGTCTCCCCACCCCCGGTGTTTCGGATCATCCGTCGGATCGCGCGGTGCGCCAACCACCGGAACACCAGGGCGAGCACGATGATCACGACGATTCGCACGGCCACCATCAACCAGGCGGTGCCGTCGCTCATCAGCTGCGAGTACCTCAACAGGTCCGGGACATTCACACGCACTTTCGTACCTCATCGATGCCGCGGCGGCACGTGCGGGGGCGGTGGGCCGGGTCACGCCGACGCGTCGTGGCACAACTCGCCGAACGGGTGCGGAGAATCTGGGGGATCATTAGTACGTGCAATTGTCGGCACGGTCGGGGACTATTGGCGCGGATGGAGGTGAGTGATGGGCGGGACCCGAGGCGCAAATGGCCGCGCCGCGCTGGTGCTCAACGCCACGTATGAACCGCTGTGTGTGGTGTCACAGCGCCGCGCCGTGATCCTCGTCCTGACCTCCCGTGCCATCTGCGTCTCCGACGGCGACGGATTCCTGCACAGCGAACGGCGGGTGCTCCCCGTGCCGTCCGTGGTACGCCTCACCAGGTACGTGCGAGTGCCGTACCGGGCACATGTCGGGTTGACCCGGCGCGCCGTATTCGCCAGGGACCGCTGGCGCTGCGGCTACTGCCTGGGAGCCGCCGAGACCATCGACCACGTGATGCCGCGGAGCCGGGGTGGCGAGCACATATGGGAGAACGTGGTTGCCGCATGCGCCCGCTGCAACCACGTCAAAGGTGACCGTACGCCAGCCGAACTCGGTTGGCGTCTGCATGAAGTCCCCGCCGCGCCGAAAGGTGCGGCGTGGCGCATTCTGGGGCACCGTACGCCCGACCCCCGCTGGCTGGACTTTCTCGGGTGGCAGGGCGCCATCTCGGAAGCTTCCGCCTAGCCGGTCAGGTGACCCTTGCGGGGTCGGCTGGGAAGCGCAGGTGGCTGCCGTCGGCGAGGATCCGCCGTAGCCGGTGCAGCCCGTCGTACACCTCAGTGAAGCTGGTGTAGATCGGCGCGAACCCGAGGCGTAGCCGCTCCGGGGCACGGAAATCCGGGATCACCCCGTCCGCGATCAGAGCCTGGCACAACTGCCACGCCTGGGGGTGGTGCAGCGTCACGTGGCAGCCGCGGCGGGCCGGATCCCGTGGTGAGGCCACCCGTACCCCGTGGTCGCCGAGCCAGGCGTCGGCGAGGGCGACCGCGTACGAGGTCAGGGCCTGACCCTTGGCGTAGATCGCCTCGATGCCGGCCCCGGCGCTCAGTCGTGCTCCTTCGATCACCGCGTAGCAGCCGAGCACGGACGGGGTGCCCACGGTGAACCGTTCGATCGAGTCGGCCGGCTGGTAGTCGTGACCCATCTGGAACTGGTCGCGTTGCCCGAACCAGCCCCAGATCGGCTGCTGCAGCGCGGACTGGAGGTCGCGGCGTACGTACAGGAAGGCGGGGGCGCCTGGGCCGGCGTTGAGGTATTTGTACGTGCACCCCACCGCGAGGTCGACACCGGCATCGGTGAGGGGGACCGGCACCGCGCCGGCCGAGTGGCACAGATCCCACAGCATCAGTGCGCCCGCGTCGTGCGCGATCCGCGTGATCGCGGGCATGTCCGCCAGTGCCCCGGACCGGTAGGCCACATGAGGCAGGGACACCAGCGCGGTATCGGAGTCGACCGCGTCCGCGACCGCCTTCGGGTCGATCCCGCCGTCGATGTCGGTACGGATCACCCGTAGCTCGTGCCCTGAGGCGGCCAGCCCCTGCATCACGTACCCGTCGGAGGGGAAGTTGTCGTCGTCGGTGACGATGACCCGGCGGCTGGGCCGGGCGGCGAGCGCCGCGGCGGCGAGTTTGTAGAGGTTCACACTGGTGGAGTCGGAGACGATCACCTCGCCGGGCTCGGCCTGTACGACGCCGCCGGCGATCACGTCCCCGGCTTCCCGGGCCACGTCGATCCACCGGCTCCAGCCCCGGATCAGGTCTCTGCCCCAGTCCTGCGCGACGCCCCGGATCAGCGCGTCGCGGGTCGCGACGGGCAGTCGCCCCAACGAGTTCCCGTCCAGATACACCAGGTCCGGCTCGGTTATCACGAACCGTCGCCGGAACGGCCGCAGCGGGTCCGCGGCGTCACGCCGGTTGGCATCTCGCCGACTGATCCGGCCCGTCAGGATCTCCACCACACGGTCATCCTGCCATCCACCACCGACCGACCCGGCGGCTGCGGGGCCGCGGTACTCGGCTACCGTGAAGTCGATCAGGTCCATCCATCTGGGGCGTTGAGCTTGCGATGTCGATCCTCGAAACTGTGACGGTGTTCGTCGGCGTACCCGCGGCGGTGTTCGCGGTGATCGCCGCAGCGGTGTACGTGTCGAGTGTGCGGCCCGGCCGGCGCTACCGGCCCGGTCGGCCGTACGAGTTCACTCCGGTGTGGTTCCTGTCCGAGCCGCAGGGCACGGCCGGTGCCGACCGTCCCGCCCTGGAGCCCGCCGAGGCGACGACCGACAGCGGCACGACACGGAAGGGCGGGGCCCGTGGCAGCTGGTGAGGTGACCGCGGTGGCGAGGACGTCCCCGGGCGCCGTGGCGCGCTCCGAGAAGGCTGTCGCGCGTGCCGAGGGCCGCGAAGCGGCCGGCGAGGCGAAGCGTCCGGAGGTTCCCGGCGGGCCGTTCACGACCCGGCAGCTGCTGCGGATCGACGAAGCCCTGGCGGCAGCCGACCGTGAGACGGGTTTGACCTTCAGCGTGTACGTGGGGCCACTCGATGAGGGAACGACCCGGGAACACGCCGAGCGGCTCCATGACCGGATCGCGGGCCACGAAGCGGCGGTGTTGCTCGCGGTCTCCCCGAATCAGCGGGTGCTGGAGATCGTCACCGGTGAGCAGTCCGACAAGCGGCTGCCACGTCAGGCGTGCGCCCTCGCAGCGTTGTCGATGACCGCCTCCTTCGGCGGCGGCGACCTCGCGGGCGGCATCGTGACCGGGCTCCGGATGTTGACCGACCAGGCCACCTGAACACGCTGAGTCCACGTTCGAAGGCGGTTGAGGCCGGTCTGCCATAGGTTGGAAGCAGGGCGGCCCTTACGGGCTGTGTGTTGCGGCTGCCTGGGTGTATTCGTGCTACTTGGCAGTGGATTCCGGGCTTATAGCCGGGATCATCGGAACATAGGATCGCCCCGAAGGAGACTCGACGCCGAGGGGGTTACGTCGTGGGAATGCCGGGCGGGACACGTCGTAGCCGCCTCGTCGGCTCCTTCAGCGCCCTCGGCTGGCGTCACAGTGCCGCCCTCGGCTGGCGCCACAGTTCCGCCCTCGGCTGGCGCCACAGTTCCGCCCTTCATCACCCTGGTGCGTGGCACGGCAGGGTCGGATATTCCAGATGACCGAACCTGGCCACATACCGGCCCTTCTCGGCGGTCCCACAGGGTCCGCGGCACCGCCCGGAGCCGCGCGGTTCGGAGTTCGCTGGGCAGAGGCGGTCCTGGGCACCAGCTACGTACCGATGAGCGCCGCCGAGATCCGGGATTTCCTCACCCGGTTGGCCGCCCGGCTCGCCACCGGGCTGACCACGTCGCCGTTCACCCTGGATCCGGGTCGTTCGGTCGGTCGGGCGATGGTGGCGGCCCACTTCGTCAGTTCGGGGACGCTGGAAAGAACGCTGGCGGTGTTGGGCACTGAGTTCCTGGACCACATGATGGCGGACCCCCGCTGGACCTGGCGAGGTGAGCGGGACGAGCTGACACACCGGCTGGCGATGCTGCAGGGGGCCGTGGCCGACGGGTACGCGGAGGCGCTGCGACAACGCACTCTCGACGAACAGGAGATGATCCGGCACGCCGTCATGGTGGCCCGGGAGGAGGCTGAACAGGCGCTGCGGGCCAGCGAGAAGCGGTTCCGTACGGTGTTCGCCGGCGCCGCGGTCGGGATGGTCATCGCGGCCATGGACGGAGAGATCCTGGAAGCCAATCAGGCGATGGTGGACCTCCTCGGCTATCCGATCGACGAGCTGCGGGGGCGTCGGGTATCCGGGTTCCGCGATGATCAGGACGACCCCGCCGGGGTGGCGGCGTACCGCGGGCTGATCGCCGGGAACGTGGACCAGGTACGTATGGAGAAGCGCCTGCTGCGGCGGGACGGCGCCGAGGTGTGGACCCAGGCGACGGCCTCCTTGATCCGGGGGGAGGACGGCGCACCGCGCTACCACGTGGTGATGTTCCAGGACGTCACCGAGCGGTACCGGCTGCAACTGCGGCTGCAGCATCAGGCGCACCACGATCCATTGACGCAGTTGCCGAACCGCACCCTGTTCTACGAGCGGCTGGAGGCGGCCTCCGCCGGTACGGGCGAACGGATCGGCCTGTGTTACCTCGACCTCGACGGCTTCAAAGTGGTCAACGACAGTCTCGGGCATGACGTCGGCGACCAGCTCCTGATGGCGGTGGCCGAGCGTCTCAACCAGTGCGTCAGCATGGCCGGGCACCTGGTGGCCCGGATGGGCGGTGACGAGTTCGTGATCCTGGTGGAGGCACCGGGACAACCCGACGAGGTCGTGGCGGTGGCCGACGCCGCGCTGGCGGTACTCGCCGACCCGATCCAGATCGGGGGACACCACCTTTCGGTCTCCGCGAGCATCGGCGTGGTGGACCGGCCGGTACTTGGCGGCACCGCGGCCGAGCTGATGAAAGCCGCCGACATCACGCTCTACTGGGCGAAGTCCGACGGTGGCAACCGTTGGGCGGTGTACGACCCGGAGCGCAACGCCCGGGAGGTGGCCCGGTACACGTTGTCGGCGACCATGCCGGCCGCGCTGGAGCGCCGGGAGTTCTTCCTCGACTACCAGCCTCTGGTACGCCTGTCGGACCACACCCTGGTGGGCCTGGAGGCGTTGGTGCGGTGGCAGCATCCGGAGCACGGCCTGATTCCGCCGAGCCGGTTCATCGGGCTCGCGGAGGAGACTGGACTGATAGTCGGGCTGGGTCGTTGGGTGCTGGAGGAAGCCTGCCGACAGGCGGCTCTGTGGCGCGGTGTCTCGCCCGAGCTTCCGCTCATCAGCGTGAACCTGGCGGTACGCCAACTCCGCGACCGGGGGTTGGTCGAGGATGTGAAGCGGATCCTGGCTGAGACCGGCGTACCTCCCGAGACGCTGCAACTGGAGGTCACCGAAAGCGCCGTGATGGGAAGCCCCGGCGAGCCGTTGGACGCTCTGTGCGCGCTGGCTGACATGGGCATCCGGATCGCGGTCGACGACTTCGGGACGGGCTACTCGAACCTCGCGTACCTCCGGCGGCTGCCGCTGCACGGGCTGAAGATCGCCGGTTCGTTCGTGGCGGGCCTGAGCCCGGCGACGGGCCCTGACCCGGTGGACGAACAGATCGTCGCGGCCCTGGTCGACCTGGCGCACACGTTGGGCCTGACGGTGACAGCTGAAGGAGTGGAGACCGAAGCACAGGTCGACCGGCTCCGGGCGCTGGGCTGCGACGCGGGTCAGGGTTGGTATTTCGCCCGCGCCCTGCCGCCCGACGAGGTGCCACCGCTGCTGAGTGCGTGAGGCCCGGTCGGCACCCCCTGCGTGCGCGGTGCGGGTCATCGCCCCAGCTGGCCGCCACCGGCTGGCGGTTGCTCAGCCGGCAGCGGCGTCGCGGGCGCGCGCGGCGAGGGCCCGGAGCACCCCGTCCCTGCCCTCCGCCACCAGCCGTCGCAGCCCTGCCGGGTGATCCGGCTCGGCGAGCCATGCGTCGGTCGCCGCCACGGTGTCCGCACTGACCTGGTAGGCCGGGTACAACAGGATGGCGAACACCTGGGCGGGATCGCTGTCCCAGGTGGCCCAGATCGGGCCCACCTCGTCGAAGAACCGCGAGGCGTACGGTGCGGTCAGCTCGACCTGCGCCGGGTGCTGGAACCCGAGCGCGATTGACCGCCGTACCGAATTCGACAGGCCCTTGTCGCCGGTCATGTCACGCCACGCCGTTTCCTTACCCTCCGGCGTGGGAATTTCCGCACGTGCCCGGACTGCTTCGATCTGGCCGCTGGCGGTCGGGTCCCGCTCCAGTTCGGCATCGATCTCGGCCGGTTCCGCGGCGCCCGCGGCGATCAGGCTCTGCAACACCGTCCAGCGCACCCCGGTGTCGACCGCGAGCCCCTTCGGTACGCCGTCGCCGTCCAGCCAACCCCGGAGCACCGCGAGGTCGGCGTCGTCCCGGGCCGCCGAGGCGTACGCCCGTGCCCACGCGAGTTGCAGTCCGCTGCCCGGTTCGGCGGTGGCGACCGCGTCACCGGCGGCGGTGGCCAGCATGCTCCATCCCTCGGGGGCCCACGCCGGGTCGGCGTACTGGGCGAGGCAGGCCATGGCTTGTCGCAGGGTGACGGTCACCAGATTGACGTCGTTCTCCGTGGGCAGCCCGGCGACCGCCTGTGCCAGGTAATCACGCGCCGGCAGTTCGGCATCCCTGGTGGCGTCCCAGGCGGCCGTCCAGCACAGGGCCCGCGTCAGTGGGGAGTCGAAGCCGGCGATGTGGTCCCGTACCGTGGCCGCCGTACGGGCGTCCAGCCGCAACTTCGCGTACGTCAGGTCCTCATCGTTGACCAGCAGGACGTCGGCCGCGGGCCTGCCGGACAGCTGCGGCAGCGCGGTACGCTCCCCGGAGACGTCGAGCTCCAGGCGCTCCCGGCGGACCAGGCCGCCGTCAGCGACGTCGTAGAGGCCGACCGCCAGCCGGTGGGTACGCAGCGTCGGATGCTCCGCTGGCGCCTCCTGCAGGA
>JBOGDK010000005.1:0-40477 GCA_050701795.1 Micromonosporaceae bacterium | reverse complement strand
CGTCGGTGCCCGGGTGGTCTCCGGCGTGTGGAGCCGGGCCGCGGTCACATCGTCGACGTCAGCGGCGGTGTCGCGCGCCAGCAGCGCCACCGGCCCCGCCTCGAGCCCGGTCGGGAGGGTGGCCTCGACGGTCGCCACCGGATCGAACAGGCCCGCGGAGGTGACCTCGGCGACGACGGTACGGCCGCGTACCGTGACGTCGAGGTCGTGCCAGCTGCGGTAGCTGAACGAGGGCGGTAGCGGGGCGGTGGTACGCGCCACCCGGTCGCCATCCTTGGTCACGTCGATCACGAGAGCGTCCGCGTCCCGGTCGATCAGCACCCGTGCCGCGTCGCTGTCGCCGTGGTGCGCCAGCGCGAACCCGGCCGCGCCGGTGGTGCCGTCGCCGAGTCGTACGGCTGCACGTACCCGCGCGTCGCCGGCCACCGCCGTGGCCGAGTCGAGCATCCGCTCACCGTCGGGTACGCCGGTCGCCAGGTACCCGCCGGCCGGTTCCCGCTCGATCCGCCAGTGGTGGGACGGTCGCCAGGAATCGCCGGGTTGGTCGCCCTCCTCGAACGCGTCCACCAGCCAGCCCGTGGCGGCCGGGGCGGCGGTCGGGCCGTCGGTGGCGCCGGCGCCACCGCGTACCGTCGGCCAGCCGTCGATCCAGTCCAACCGGTCCAGGAGCAACGGCCGCCGGTTCTCCCGCAACGGTTCGCCGAGGTACGGGTGCGTCCGGTCGATCCCGTTGAAGGTCAGCCACTGTTGCCCGGCCAGGTCGGTGACCGCGGCGTTGTGGCCGGTGCCGACGAACGTGTTGCCGTTCGCCGTGAGCACCTGGGTGCCGCCAGGGGAGTCCGCCGCCAGCGGAATGCCCTCGGCGTCCACGAACGGGCCCATCGGGTCGCGGGACCGGCCGACCTGCACCGCGTACCCGGTGACCGGGCCCTTACAGCAGTGGCCGGACGAGACGAACATGTAGTACCAGCCGTCACGGTGCACCACGTACGGGCCTTCGTAGATCTGCGCGGCGGTGAGCCTGCGTTCCTCACCGACGGTGGACATACCATCGCCGGAGAGCCGGATTCCGTACACGCCGCCGCCGAAGCCGCCGTAGTAGAGGTAGCGGTCGCCGTACGGGGTGATGAGCGCGTCCGCGTCGATGATGGTGCGGTAGCGCGGTGGCGCGTCCGGTGGCTGCCAGGTCTTCGGGGTGACCAGCGGCCGGCCCGAGTCGGTCCACGGGCCGGTCGGGGTCGGCGCGGTCGCCACCCCGATCGCGGTGTTCGGGGTCTGCTCGTACCCGGCGATGTTCCGCAGCGTGAAGTACAGGTGGTAGCGGCCGTTCACGTACTCGATGCTGGGCGCCCACATGTTGCTGTCTTCCTTGGCCCAGGTGGGGAACGTGTCGGGGGTGAAGACGTCGCCGACGTAGCTCCACGAGGTCAGGTCCGGTGAGCGCATGATCGGGAACAACGGTCGTTCTTCGCCGTGGTTCAACGGATTTCCCGGCCCGAACGCGTACCAGAAGCCGTCATGGCCACGGATCAGGGTCGGGCTGCCGAAGTTCTCCACGTCCGGAAGGGACACCGGGTTCTGGTACGTGTCGGCCGCCGCCCCGCCGGACGGCCCGTTCGGTGTCACGGCGCTGGCCGTACCGGACGCGGTCACCGCGACAACCAGCATGGCGGCGATGGCGAACACTCTGACGCTTCTGGCCACAGCTTCGTCCTCTCGCGGGAAGCGCTACTTCGGGTACTTGTCGGCGGTGTAGTCGGTACGTGGCTCCCAGTCGGGGAAGACGTAGTCGTCCAGACTCACCGTGGCGCCCGCTGTCGTGGCGGCCTTCGCCGCGCGTTCGTGTTCGGCGTTGTGTTTGTCGGACAGCTCCGTGAGGGCCTTGCGGACGTCGGTCACGTCGCCGGAGAACATGCCGCCCACGAGTGCCCCGAACTCGGGGTCGACCGCCTTGGCCTGCCCCTCGGCCTTCGACACCTCGGGGTTCTTCCTGGTCGGCGCCGGCGCCAGGAAGACCGCGTCCTGGAACAGTCCGACCACCTTTTTGTACGCGGGGTGCACCTTGGCGCGGTCGAGGACGGTGAGGTCCAGCGGCGGCTGGTCCATGTTCTCGGCGAGTCCGACGTAGTACTCGGGCTCGGTGAGGTACTTGAGCAGCTTGTTCGCGGCCTTCGCCTGCTTGGACTGCCCTGAGATGTAGAACGCGCCCTGCTGCGGACCGCGGTACGCGGTGACCGGCATCCCGGACTCAGGGACCAGCATCGGGCCGACGCCCATCTTGTCGGTGAACTGCTTGAGGTCCTGGGATACCACCCCGGCGCACCAGGGGCCGTCGAGGTAGAAGCCGGCGATTCCGGAGGCCCACCGGGCGCGGGCGATCTTGTCGTTCATCGAGGCGGTGCCCGGCACCAGCAGCTTGTCCTTCTTCAACGACAGCAGGAACTCCAGCACGTTCAGGTACGCCTCGTGGTGGAGGTGGTATTCGCCGGTCTTGAACTCCCGGCCGCCTCCGACGTTGCCACCGGTGCCCTCGAATCCGGCGGCCTGGGCGAGGAAGTGGACCTGTTCGGCGACCCGGGGCGGCTGGCCGAGGCCGTTGATGTAGCCGTACACCCCGTCGCCGCCCTTGCGCTTGACCGCCCGGCAGGCGGCGCGGAACTCGTCGTACGTGGCGGGCGGGTTCTCCGGGTCGAGGCCTGCCTTGGTGACCAGGTCCTTGTTGAACCAGGTGGCGGACCAGTACTGCCGGAAGTTGAACAGCGGGAAGCTGTACGGCTTGCCGTCGTGGCTGGTGACCCCCTCGACGAAGACGTCCTTCGGTAGCCGGCCGAGGGTTTCGTCGTCGAGTTCGATCGGTTGGTACCAGCCGTCCTCGATCAGGGCCGGCAACGGCAGCTTCAGGCCGACGTTGCTGTGGATGTCCGGCAGTTGTTTGCTCTGCCGGGCCAGTTGCAGCGCCTTGCCCATCTCCGCGGTCTGGTGGTTGGTGTACTCCACCGGGAGGCCGCCGTCCTTGGTGTAGCTGGCGAATACCTCCTTGTGCAGGTCCTGCAGCGGGTTGAAGTGGTCCCACCAGCGGAGCTTGCCGGTGGATTTGCCGCCACCGCCTCCCGGAGAGGTGTCACAGGCGCCGAGCCCGAGTGCGGTGGCGATCAGTCCGGTGGACGTCAACAGGCTGCGGCGGCTCATCTCGACCATTGCGGTACCCCTGATCCTCGAGCGTGATCTGACGGCCCCGGCCCCGATCCGGGCATGGTTTAATTCCCAGAGAAACTATCTATACCGCCTGGTGGGAGGGGAAGGGAAGAGGCGCTGAGGCATTAATTTCAATCTATTGACAAATAGCTGCGGGCACCCGAACACTCCCCGGCATGGTCGGATCACCCACGGACGCGGCGCTGCCTGTGGCGCCGCGTGTCGCGGCACCCCGCAGTGCCCTGACGCTGCTCCGTGAGGAGCACGTACGGCGGGTGCTGGGGCTTCTCCGCGGCAACGGCCCGACCAGCCGTGCCGAGCTCTCCAGGGTGATGAAGCTCTCGCGTAGCACCCTGACCAACCTGACCGCGACGCTGATCGCGACCGGGCGGGTGATCGAGATCGAGCCGGACGCCGATACCAGGCGTGGCCGGGGTCGCCCCGGTACGCTGCTCGCCCTCAACCCAGCCGCCGGGCAGACCGCGGGCGTCGACTTCGGACACCGCCGGGTGAGGGTCACACTCGCCAACCTGGCACACCAGGTGCTCGCCACGCAGACTCGCGGGCACCCCGAGCGGACCCCGTGGAAACGCCGGGTCGCGATGGCGGCCGAGCTGATGGAGACCATCGCCGCCGAGCACGACATCGCCCTGGACACCCTCGACGGGATCGGCGTCGGCCTGCTGGGTCCCGGCGACCAGCACGCGACCCGCGCCAGGATCGTCACCGCGGAGCTGGCCACGCGGTTCGGCGCACCGGTGGTCACCGACAACAACACCCGGCTGGCGGCGCTCGCCGAGAGCCGTTGGGGTGAGGCCTCCGGACTCCGCAACATGCTCTACATCCGGCTGTCCCACGGAGTCGGCGGTGCTGTGGTGCTCGACGGAAGGGTGCACCGGGGAGCCGGGGGTGCCGCGGGCGAATTCGGCCACATCTGCGTCGACCCGTCCGGTCCGGCGTGTTGGTGCGGCCGGCACGGCTGCCTGGAGTGCTACGCGTCGGTGCCGGCCGTACTGCGGGCGTGGGGCGGTGGCCACACCATCGAGGATCTCCGGGGAGCGCTCATCGCCGACGATTCCGGCGCGGAGCACGCCGTACGACTGGCCGGACGGCACATCGGCACCGTGCTCGCGGCCATCTGCAACGCGTTGAACCCGGACGACATCGTGATCGGCGGCGAGCTGGTGGCGGCAGGGTCCGTACTGCTGGACGCCGTCTGGGCGACGCTCAAGGAGCACACTCTCCCTGTCACCCACCGCGGCCTGCACCTTCGGGCCGCCCGGCTCGGCGACGACGACGGCGCACTCGGCGCGATCGCACTGGCACTGGGCGAGCCCGAGGCCGCCCACATCGCTGTCCACGCCGCCGAAAGAACGGAACGCTGAATGCGCCGCAACATCCTGTTCCTGCTCACCGACCAGCACCGGGTCGACACCCTCGGGTGCTACGGCAACCCGCAGGTGGCCACCCCCCACCTCGACGCGCTGGCCGCCTCGGGCACCCGGTTCGACCGCTGCTACACCCCGTCCGCGATCTGCACCCCGGCCCGGGCGTCCCTGCTCACCGGGTACGCCCCGTTCCGGCACAAGCTGCTGGCCAACTACGAGCGCAACGTCGGCTACCAGGAGGAGCTGCCGGACGGGCAGTTCACCTTCGCCGGAGCGCTCTCCGACGCCGGCTACCAGCTTGGACTGGTCGGTAAATGGCACGTCGGCACCCGGCGTACCGCGAACGACTTCGGGTTTGACGGTCCGGCGCTGCCCGGTTGGCACAACCCCGTCGACCACCCCGACTACCTGGAGTATCTCGCCGAACGCGGCCTGCCCGGGTACGAGATCCACGACGAGATCCGGGGCAGGTTCCCGAACGGCAGCCCCGGCAACCTGCTCGCCGCCCGGCTGCGGCAGCCCGTCGAGGCCACCTTCGAGTACTACCTCGCCACCCGCACCATCGAGCAGCTGGAGCGGTACGCCGCCGACCGTCGCCAGTGGGGCCGGCCGTTCTTCCTCGCCACCCACTTCTTCGGGCCGCACCTGCCGTACATCCTTCCGGACGCGTACTTCGACAGGTACGACCCGGAGCTGGTGGAGCTGCCGCCGTCGATCGAGGAGACCTTCGAGGGCAAGCCGCCGGTGCAGGCCAACTACAGCGCCCACTGGACATTCGACTCGATGTCGCTGTCCGTCAGCCGCAAGCTGGTCGCCGCGTACTGGGGGTACGTCACCCTGATCGACGAGCAGGTCGGCCGGATCCTCGACGCGGTACGCCGGCTCGGCCTCGACGACGACACCGCGGTGTTCTTCAGCGCCGACCATGGCGAGTTCACCGGAGCCCACCGGCTGCACGACAAGGGTCCCGCGATGTACGAGGACATCTACCGGATCCCCGGCATCGTGCGGGTTCCTGGGGCACCGGAAGGGCAGGCGCGGGACGAGTTCGTCAGCCTGCTCGACTGCACCGCCACCATCCTGGAGTTGGCCGATGTGGATCCGGCACCAGCCGTGGACAGCCGCAGCCTGCTTCGGCTGGTACGCGGCGAGCAGCCGGAGTGGCCAGACGAGATCACCGCCGAGTTCCACGGGCACCACTTCCCGTACCCGCAGCGGATGCTGCGTACCTCCCGTCACAAGCTCGTGGTCAACCCGGAGTCCCGCAACGAGCTGTACGACCTGCACGTCGACCCGCACGAGTTGCACAACCGGTACGACAGCCCCGACCTGGCAGACGTACGGCGCGCCCTGCTGCACCGGCTCTACCAGCTGCTGCGGGAACGCGGCGACAACTTCTACCACTGGATGACGTCGATGTACGACGTCGGAGGCAAGAACTACGACACCTCATTGAGCGCCTTCGAGACGGGAATTGCCGATCGTGACTGAAGCACATGCGGAAACCGGGACCAGCGTCGAGGACTTCGGGAGTACGCCGGACGGCGGGGTCCAGCGGTGGACCCTGGACAACGGGGCCGGGCTCCGGGTACGGATCCTCACCTACGGCGGCATCGTGCAGTCCGTCGAGACCCCGGACTCCGCCGGCCAGGACGGGAACGTGGTGCTCGGGTTCGCCGACCTCGCCGACTACGTCGCCAGCAGCCCGTACTTCGGGTCGATCGTGGGGCGGTACGCCAACCGGCTCGCCCGCGGCCGGATCGTGATCGGTGACCAGCTCTACAAGCTGGCCCGCAACCAGGGGAACAACAGCCTGCACGGCGGGACCAGGGGCTTCGACGGGTACGTCTGGGAGGCCACCCCGGTGCCCGGTGAGCACCCGGCGGTACGTCTGCGCCGTACCAGCCCGGACGGTGAGGAGGGCTACCCCGGGACGCTGCGGGTCGCCGTCACGTACGCCGTCACCCCGCGCAACGAACTGCGGATCGACTATCACGCCACCACTGACGCCACCACGGTGGTCAACCTGACGAACCACTCGTACTTCAACCTGGCCGGTGAAGGCTCAGGCACGGTGCTCGGGCACGAGCTGTGGTGCAACGCCGATCGCTTCACCCCGATCGACGCCGACCTGATCCCGACCGGCGAAGTCCTCCCCGTCGCCGGTACGCCGTTGGACTTCACGACGCCCACTCCGATCGGACCCCGGATCCGGGACCGCCACCCCCAGCTGCGGGCGGCCCGCGGGTACGACCACAACTTTGTCATCGACCGGGACGGCCCAGGCCTGACGCCGGTGGCCCGGGTGGTGGACCCGGACAGCGGCCGCGTACTGGAGGTGGCGAGTACGGAGCCGGGCGTGCAGTTCTACTCCGGCAACTTCCTGGACGGTTCGCTGCTGGGCACCGGTGGTCGGGCGTACCGGCAGGGGGACGGGTTCTGCCTGGAGACCCAGCACTTCCCGGACTCACCGAACCAGCCATCATTCCCGTCAACGACACTGCGTCCCGGTGAGGAGTTCAGCTCCACGACGGTGTACCGGTTCACTGTCGTACGACCAGGTTCAGTGAAACCGTAGCGGGGGCGTGATCCCGAGGTACCCGTCCCAGGTCAGGCATCCGGCCAGGTGCGGGTCGTCCGCGAGGTGGCGTAGGTCGGAGGTGATCGCGGGAGTGGAGGTGTCGTACGCGGTCTCGTTCACCGGTTCCCGGGCCGCGACCCGCTCCAACTCACGAGCGGTGAGTACGGTGGCGGCGCTGAGCAGCGAACTCTCCACGACGTACCCGAGCGCCGCCTGCTCACGTGCGACCAGACCTGCCAGGATCGACTCCGCGTTCAGCAGGCCACCGAGGGAGTCCAACACCGTCATCAGCGAGACGGTCGGTGACGGGCTGTCCGGCGCTACCGCCTCACCCACGCCGGTGTGCGCCTGCACGATCCAGTCGGTGCCGGCGGGCGGGTTGCTTCCCATCTCGCCGTGCCACCCCGATGCGATCGCGTACAGCAGGCGTGGGTTGCGGGCGTGCAGCTCAGCCGGTGTCAGGCCGAGGACGCCGGCTTTGCCGGGCGCCCAGTTCTGCAGGAATATGTCCGCCCCGTCGAGCAGTGCGTGAAGCGCGGGCCTGTCGGACTGTGCTTTGAGGTCCAGCTCCACCACCCGCTTTCCCACGGTCATGCAACGGACGACCGCACTACAGTCATCCACCAGGGGTGGGAAGTCCCGGAACGGGTCGCCACCGGGTGGCTCGATGTGTACGACGTCGGCACCAAGCATCGCCAGGGCACGCCCCGACAGCGGCCCAAGGATCCGTCGCGTCGCTTCCACCAGCGTGACGCCGGACAGCGGGGCCTGCGTCGGTGGTGCCGTGAGCGCCGGTGGCTGAACACATGCGTTCCTGAGGCCGCGAGACTTCGTGAGAATCCACGGCGCCGGCACCGGGGCACCCGTGTGAAGCCCCAACTCGCGGGCCCGGTCAGCCAGTGACCGCAACGGCTGAACGGTGCCCCCGGATACCGCCGCGGCGCGCTGGATCTCGGTGAAGGGATGTTGTTTCGCGCAGCTGAACAGCTCTTCAGGGAGTGGGATCGTCGCGGTGAGGGCGAAGGGTGACCAGACCCGCCAGCCAAGGTCCGCCGCCCGGGGCTCTGCGTGGAGTTCCTGCCAGAACGCCGCCCACGCGCCGCCGGTCGTGAACTCCGGCTGGAAGACCACCTCGTCGGCTGACCTGAGCGGTGGGCCGCCGGGCGAGAGGTCGAATGGTCCACCGTCGTCGGCGGTCGCCACCGCGACATAGTGCGCGATGGCGACAAGGGTGGCGTGTACCACCGAGGTACGGACTTCGCGGATCTGTGTTCCGCGGGCCCGTGCCAGGAGCGCGGCGAGAATTCCCTGCATCGCGACGGTGGCCGCGACGATGCCGCAGTAGTTGGCGTGGATCGCTACGGGGCGCCCCCAACGCCGCCCGTGAAGATGCATCACACCGCAGACGGCCTGAGCGCTGACCTCATCCCGTACCCGGGTGTCGTTCTCGTCGGCGGACCAGGTGACGACGCAGGTGAGCGGCGCTTCGGAGGCAGCGGTCCGGAGGATCACCTCGGCAGCCACAGTCTCGTCGGCCGTTGCCGCCACCTGGACGTCTGCCCCCAGCAGGCGCAGGTGACGGGTACAGGTCTCCGCGACCGACGAGCTGCCGTGAACGACTGCGTTGACTCCGTGCAGAGGCGTGATGTCTGCCTGGGGTGCGCCCATCAGGGGTGTACCTCCGCTCGACACGAATGTGGGGCAGCGACATGGTGTTCGGCTCAGCAGTATCCGGCCACCAGCCACCGGCGTTGCAGCGAGCCCGCCGGTTGCGGAGGCAGCAGGATTCTACGGAAATGTTGGTACGTGTGCCCGCCGCACACCGCGTCCGCTGGTCATGGGGTGACTTCGATCCACGAAATCGAGTACGGTTAGCGGCTGTTCTGAGCGAGTCGATCGGATTCTATGATTGGAGCATCCGTGCCAGATGATCAGATCCGGGAGCAAAGCTCCAGGCAAGGGCAAGAGACGTCCCCACATGAGCAACTCATTCATCTGACGATGGGTATTGCGCAGACCCATGCGCTCTCATTGGCGGCGGAACTAGGAGTGGTCGACCTCCTCAAGAATGGTGCCAAAGATGTTTCCAGCTTGGCGCACGAATCGGGTACGCGGCCCGAAATCATGGCGAGGCTGATCAACTGTCTGGTGCAGATGGGGATTCTGGAGAGAGCGGAGGCTGGACGCTACCGAACCACTCCGCTGGGCGACCAGTTGCGGGTTGATGCGCCGAGCGGGCTGCGCAACTTCGCGATGCTCATGGGTGCCGATTATTTTGCCCGAGTGTGGCCTCGGCTTTCGCGTACCGCCCGTAGCGGCGTGGATCCATTCAAGGAGGAGTGGGGAACCAGCTATTACGAGTATCTGCCCCAGCACCCCGAGCAGGCCGGCGTTTTCATGCAGGCCATGGTCGAGCTGTCGGTGACGCAGGGCCTGGCGATGCATGAGGTCTACGACTTCACGCCGTACCGGAAGATCGTGGACGTCGGGGGAGGGGTCGGTGGATTTCTGGCCACCATTCTCCCGCACTTGCCGGACGCCAGGGGTGTGCTCTTCGACCTGCCTCCCATGATTGATCAGGCGCAAGGGATCCTGGACGAGGTTGTCCGGCAGCGGTGCGATCTGGTTCCGGGAGATTTCCTCGAAGGCGTGCCGGCCGGCGGCGACCTGTACGTCATCAAGAGCGTTCTGATGGATCGGCCGGACGACGAGGCGATCACAATTCTGAGCAATATCCGGGCTGCCGTGGCGCCCGGGGGCAAGCTCCTGGTGGCGGACCCGGATCTGGAGGCGGTGGCCGGGACTCTGGTGGACATGCTCATGCTGCTGATCGGCGGTGGCCGGTTGCGGACCGATGAGGAGATGCGTGCGGTGTTCGACAAGGCCGGGTTCACCCTTTCGGCCTCGATGTCGACTGAGTCCACCGTACGTATCTGGGAAGGCACCCCTACCGGCTGAGTGCCGTCTCCCGGACGACTACCAGCCGTGGTCGTGTCCAGGGGTGTCCCTGGCCCTGACGACCCTCGGCCACGGCTGGTGTCCGGCCGTCACCCGTGGTTATCAGCGTGACTCTGGGTCACGGACCTGGACGGTAACCCCACGTGGAGAGCATCAGATAAGAGCCGACAACCAGATCCGGGTTGTCCAGAAGGGCGGAGAATTTCTGGAGCTTCGACTCGGTGATCAGGCCCTTTTGCACCATCGCGTCGGCCGCCTGCATGACGTTTGCGCGTTGCAGCTGGGCGCCGGGTGAGCCTCCGGACCACGACTCACAGAATCCGCTGACGCCCAACTTCTCATACCCCGTTTCCTCCAGAACCTGGTGGGCGTTGCGCGCCCAGTGCAGCTCCAGCCCGGTGTCCTGCAACATTCTGTGGAGGCGGTCGATGACCTGCCGGTACAGCGTGCCGCTGGCCTTGCTGGGGGCCGCGAACACCGGCTTCCAGGTCGTGTCGAAGTCGCTGACCAGCAGAAAGCCACCGGGTTTGAGGGCTTGCAGGATGCGTGTGACCGCCACGCGGCGTTCCTGCACGTGGGCGAGCACGAGCCGCGCGTGTACGACATCGAAATGGGACTCGGGTAGCGGGTCGGTGACGATGTCATGCTGTCGGACTTCGAGATTGCCGGCGTGGTGGCGCACCCTCTCCGGGTTGATGTCGGTGGCGAGCACGCTGCCTGTGGGGCCCACCCGCTCGGCCAGCCACCGTGCGACAGACCCGCTGCCGCACCCGATCTCGAGGCAACGGCCCCCTTCGGGTACCCCGAGCGCATCCAACTGGGTCGTGCTGACCTCGTCGAAGCACAGTTCGAGGCTGGTGAACCTGTCCACGGCTTCCGGCGCGGTGTTGTCAAAGAGGTAGGTCGACACGACCACGCTCCTTCGTGTCAGATGGCACCGCCAGTCCGCCGCGTGTGGGCCTTCCAACGGTGCCAGACGACCTGGGCTGAGCTCCGGCTTGCGGGAGACGACCAGGTTCGGACTCGGCGCAGGTTCCTCCCGACAGGGGCTTTGCATCATGCCATATAGCGATGCGGACGTTAGCCGGGCTTGCATCGAGTTTCGTTGGTCTCGGAGCATTTACCGGTCACTATCTGTCAATACGCGTACGTTCGGTGCTGCGTTAATCACCGTGGGATGTACATGCCTCGCGGGTAAGGGTATTGTGCGCCGGCCATACTCAGAAGTAATGTGGCGTCCGTAGTTAGCCGCTATCGACTGACGATCTGTCCGCTGATTGGTTGCTACCCAACGGGAGGTTTTAACTCTCCGCAGTGTGACGAGAAGTGAGAGGTTTTCGGAACGTCGCACGTGCGGAGGCGCGGGTTGCTCGCTATCTGTAGTCGGAGTCATTCTTTCGAAGCCATTCGAAGGGATGACTTTCTCGTACGGACACGTGGATACGGTACGTGTTCGTGGCATTCGTACGGCGACGATGCTCGGCACGTCGGATAGGGATACGCATGGAGGACACAAGTGCAGCGAGATGAGCGCCATGGCAGAGTCATTCGCCTTCTGAGTGTGGTCGCGTCGTCGCTCGCTGTCGTCCTGTTCGTCAGTGCCTGCAGTGTTGGCGGTACGTCAACCGGAAAGCCTGAGTCCGATAAACCCATCAAGATCGGGTTTACGGCTGACTTGTCCGGAGTGCAGAGGAGTATCGGCCGGTCTATCAAGAACGGTTTCCAGATCTACCTCGATCGCAACGGTGGAAAGCTCGGCGGCCGGAAGGTCACGTTGGTTGTCGAGGACGAATCGGACAACCCCAAGGACGCCGCCAAGGCGATCAAGGCGCTGATGGAAGAGGATGACCTGCTTGCGATCGCAGGCATCAGCGATGTTCGGACCGCCGTCGCGATGTATCCGGAGCTCCAGAAGAAGAAGATCCCGGCGCTCGTCTCCCTCGCATGTACCGACCAGCTCCCCGACGTCACGTACATGTGGTGTATTCCGCATCTGACCTCTTATCACGCCGCGTCGCTCGGCGGCTATGTCGCGGGCAAGGTCAAGGGCCCGGTGTACGTGCTCGGCACCGACCTGGGCCCTGGTAAGGCCGTCACGACTCAAGGCTTCGTCGACACCTTCAAGGCGGCCGGCGGACGAGTCTCCAACCAGGGCGGCAAGGCGGCATACGCCCCCTATTCCGAGAAGACCAGCTACAAGCAGTACCTCGACGAGGCTGTTGCATCCGGTGCCGAGGCGATTTACGTATGGGCGACCGGGTTGCAGGCTGTCCAGTTCGTGAAGGAATACAGCAAACATGAGGCAGCGAGCAAGCTCACGGTGTACGCGGGCGGGCCGCTGACCTGTTGCGATCTGTTGGCCCTCGAAGGGAAAGCGGCGCTCGGCATATACAGCGCGCTCGACTACACCGCAGACCTGGACAACGACGCCAACCGCAAGTTCGTTGTCGCGTACCAGGAAAAGTACGACCGGGTACCAAACGAGCCGGCGGCCTTCGGGTACAGCGGTGCGGTGGTGCTGGACAAGGCGATCACAGCAGTCATCAAGTCAGGTGAGGAGCTCAATGGCGTGGCGGTGGAACGCGCCCTCGAACACATCGGGATCATTGAGGACCCCCGAGGTCGGTGGGCCTTCGACGACAAGCATGTAGCAGTGTCGCGGTTCTATCTTCGCCAGGTTCAGATGGACGGTTCGGTGCTGACCAATGTATTGATCACCGAGCTGTCGAGTCCGGGATTGCACGTGGAGTAGTCGCAACTTTCCGCTACACGATGGGAGGCATCGTGTCGCAGTTGGATGACAGGAGCGTCACCGAGGACCACGAAGTCATCATGTCTCTCGACCCGTTGGATGCCGACGAGGTCTACCGCAAGTTGCCTGACGTGAACCGAGAGGGCGACGTTGCCGCACTGATCGAGACGTTGCGAACGCTGGCGGAACGGGCCAGAGGGCCGGTCGCGGCCTTCAGCCGGTACGAGGCGGTTGCGGCCACCCGTGACCTCGGCTTCATCCTGGGCTCGATCAAGCGCCTCGGGCTGGAACCCGTCCAGGTGGTGCCGGAGGTTGAGCCGGTGCTGCTGGCGTTGCGCGATCTCACCGGCATGGTTCCCCGGGAGACCGTGTACCACTACAGCATCTGGAACCCGACCGGTCGCCGGCAACGAAGTTTCACCGGAGATCCGCAGGAAGATGCCCTTATAGCGTCGGTACGCCTGAGCCTTGCGAAGTTGGCGGGTGCGGTCGCGAGGGGACCATCACTACACGAGTTGCCGTTGCTGGACCCGCAGTTCGCCTCGTCGGCGAAAAAGGTGGCGGACGGCCTTCAAGGGCTGGAGGAATCGATCGACCTGGTCATCAGGGAAGTCTCTCCGGTGTTCTTCGCACGGGTGTTGCGCCCGTACTTCGACGACGTGCGGATCGGCGAGGAGCGGTACACCGGCGGGGCCGGAGCGGGCCTTCCGGTGCCACTGATAGATCTGATCCTGTGGGCATCGGACCAACCAGATCCGGCGTACGAGGCGTTCTGGCGGGGCGGCGTGCCTTACACCTTGCCGGCCTGGCAGCGGCTGTACGACGTTGTCGACCGCCAGCCGTCGATGGTCACGAGACTGGTGACGGCGCTGCGTACGGTGCGGCCGAGCGGCACGGTCCCGCGAGATCTGCAAGCGAGCGCACTCGCCATCGAACGCTGTCTGCGCGCACTGGTGATCTTTCGTGCCAAGCACCTCACCATCGCGCGGAAGGCTTACCAAGCCGATCTCCGGCTGTATTCGGTGGGCAGTAGCGGCGGTGACACCGACCTGTTGGATCGCATCCTGCTCAGTGCCCGCGACAACGTGACACTGGTACGGGACATGGGCTACTTCAGTCGTGAACACGGCGTTCGGGGCACCGGAGCCCACGTGGTGCCCCGGGACTGGCCAGCGTCTGCCGCTGGCTCCTCCGGGATCGGCTGACGCTGATGTACGACGTGATCGTGGTGGGGGCACGGTGCGCCGGCGCCCCGACAGCGATGTTGTTCGCCCGGTCGGGCTACCACGTCCTCATGGTGGATCGTGCGACCTTCCCCAGGGACACACTGTCGACGCTGTACATCCAACAACCGGGGGTGCGGCTGTTGGAGGACTGGAAAGTCCTCGACCGGGTCAAGGCGACTGGTTGCCCACCGATTGAGCGAATGTGTTACAGGCGGGCCGGCGTGGAGTTGGAGGGCCGGCTGTGGGAATTCGACGGCATCAGCGTCGCGTACGCGCCCCGACGGTTCCTGCTCGACCATGTCCTCGCGGAATCGGCGGTCGGTGCGGGGGTGGACTTCCTGGCCGGCCACTCGGTGCAGGAGCTGCTCTTCGATGGCGACCGGGTCACTGGAGTACGACTGAGAAATCGGGGTGGAAAAGTTCACCCGGCGCGGGCACATCTCGTGGTTGGTGCCGACGGCATGAGATCAACGGTGGCCGACGCCGTACGGGCGGAAACCTTGGTGTCAGATGTACGGAAGAGCTGCGTGTACTACGCGTACTGGCCGTGGTCGTCCCGTCGGTTCGAAATCTACGAGAGTGACGGCCGCTGGGTCGGAGTGGTGCCCACGAATGACGACCTGACGTTGGTGGGCGTCTATTTCCCGCAGGCGGAATTCAGTACGATCCGGTCTGATTTCGAACGTTTCTATCACGAGTCGATTCGAGCCTGTGCTCCCGAACTGTACTCGATACTTCGGGGTAGGAAGCCGGTCGGGAGGGTGCGCGGAACGGGAGATCAGCGGAACTTCTTCCGTCAGGCCGCCGGGCCGGGATGGGCACTCGTGGGTGACGCCGGCCATCACAAGGACTCGATTACCGCCAGAGGGATCACCGACGCCTTCTATCAGGCAAAGCTCCTGGTCCAGTGTGTGGGAGATACGCTATTCGACCGACAGCGGCTCGCTGAGGCACTTGGTCGCTATCAAACCGAGCGCGACGCAATGCTCGGGGATGAGTATCGTCAGACACTGGCCATCGCCGCTTTGTCGACGTCGGATCGCCGGCTGCGGGCGCTCAAGGAGATGGCGGCCAACCCTGATGCGGCCGGACCTTTCTTCGCCAGCCTGTGCGGGAGCCCGTTCACCGACATGATGCGCCCACCGCGCCACGCTGTCGGACGTTAGAGCCTGTTTGGAAACCCGCTGGCCGGTCGCGCCGCGGGGTTCTCAACAGGCTCTGGTCAGCCGTTGGACTGGTATATCGAGTCGATCTCCCGGGAACGCAGCTCGGCTATGGTCTGCCTACTGAGTTTGTAGCTGGGCGTGAGTTCCCCGCTTGCCGTGCTGAATTCGTTGGCTAGGATGCGGAATGCCCGTATGGACTCCGCACGGGAAACCGCCTCGTTCGCGTAGGTCACCGCTGCCTGAATCTCGTCTCGCAGTAGTGGATCATCGGAAATGGCATCTGGCGCGGCCTGTGTGGAGAGGATGTCGCGTCGTTTCCGCCACGTTGCCGTGTCTACAGTCACCAGACATGCCACGAATGGTCTGCGGTCCCCCAGGACGATAGCGTTGCTGACGAGCGGATGGGAACGTAGACGTTCTTCCAGGAGCCGATAGTCCACGTTCTTGCCGCCGGAAGTGATGATCAGCTCGCGTTTTCGTCCGATTATCCGCAGGTACCCCTGATCATCGACATCGCCGATGTCTCCAGTGCGTAGCCAGCCGTCTGTCAGGGCTTTGGCGGTGGCGGCCGGATCTCGCCAGTAGCCCGTAAACACGCACGCTCCTTTGACGAAGATTTCGCCGTCGTCGGCCAGCCGAACGGTGACGCCAGACAACGGCCGACCACAGGTGCGTCTCTTCATCCGGCGCGGACCGTTCATGGTTGCCGGACCGCCGGTCTCGGTCAGTCCGTAGCCTTCGAACACCGTGACTCCGGCTCGTTGGAAGCCTTCAGCCACATCGTCGGCCAGGGGTGCGCCCCCCACGATCAGGCTGGTGCAGCGGCCGCCCAGGGCGTCACTGACGGACCCGGCCTCGTGATGGAGCTTCTCCAACGTTCTCGGAATCGCCGGCAGGAAGGTCGGCCGAGCTGTGCGCAAGGCCCGCGGCAACTGATCGACAGACGGTACGTAGGCGATCCGTACGCGGTTGATCACAGACGCCCACTGCATGGTGCGGCTGAAGATGTGGGCCAGCGACAGGTAGAGCGTCGTCACTCCACTCGGCTGAAACAGATCATCGAGAGTGTCAAGGAAACCGCTGAGGTTCTCACGCAGATTGCGATGGGTGAGCGTCACCCCTTTCGGTCGTCCGGCCGTACCGCTGGTGTACATGATGGTCGCGACGTCTTCTGGATCAGTTGACCGCAGCCCGCTGAAGTAATCCTCCCGGGTTGCCTGGCTGCCGTCCGACAGGTGGCTGATGGCCGAATGTGCGATCACCCAGACCTTGATTTCCGACCCTTCTGCGGCTTCGCGTACGAGCGTTGCCTCTCGCGAACCCTGAACGACAGCGTGACGTGCGCCGGAGTTCCTGATGATCCAGCAGATCTGCATCGGACTCGAGGTTTCGTACACGGGCACACTGATCGCACCGATTCCCAACAGTGCGAAGTCCGTGAGAGTCCACTCGTAACTGGGGGGTGCCATGATGAGCACACGTTCGCCGGCATTTACCCCGGACGTGATTAGTCCTTGTCCCAGGTGGGCAACCTGCGAGGCGAACTGCCTCGAGGAAACATGGCTGCCACGGCCATCTGATGCCTCGAAGGCCTCATGGTCTGGATACCGCTGTGCGTTCAGATGCATCAGTTCCGCTACGTTGTGTAAGCGATGCCCGGCGCTATCGTGATTGCTCGTCGGTTCCGACATGAACCCACCTTTTCGATTGCGGGTGCGTCGACGGTCGTCACAGGTTTCCGGACGGCCAGTAATGTGAGAAGTCCCCTGCCGCACAAAACGCACGCGACAGGGGACTGTGAAGCGAGAGAACTCGTGCGGGTCGAATGGCTACCAATACCTACGACGGGCGCGAGCGGTACGTCGACTGGACTACTTGTGTGCTTCGGTGGGTTCGCGTACGGGCAGGCTGGTGAGGACTGCCGAGGCGAGCAGAACGGCGGCAACAATAGATCCGGCGTGGAACAGCCACTCGATGAACACCAGGGGGCCTGGCTGCAAGCCGAAGTGCAGATGCAGGGAGGAATGTAGCCACCAGGATCCGACCAGCCATGCGCCGCACAGTTGGGCAGTCGTCGCCTTGGCGCTCGTGGAAGTGACGCGTTCGAACAAACTACGCCCGAGAAAGAGAACCGCCAGCCCCAGGCCGAAGCCGAGTGCCTCGATGATTCCGGCTCCCATCAATCCTGCGAGCTGGGCAGCGCCGGGCTCCGAGTCCAGCTCCGTGGCCGGCCAGAACGTGCTCCCGATCGGGCCGTTCGGACCCACCACCATCGCCACGAGCGCGCCTCCGACTACGAGCGCTCCAGCGACCAACCGTCGGTTCATAGACACTCCTTGGAAATGGTTGAGCTGGTAGATCTCGACATCGTACACATAACTGGTGTTGTGCGAGGGGCACGCGGCGTTAGCGTGATATGGCGGGGGTGGGGAAGTTTCGCGAGGAGGATTATCACTGCATGTGCCTGCCCGATTTCATATTGTGGCAGCGCCGGCCTTCTGTGACTCAGGGTGATGGGTTGCGATTTGGGAATACCTTCACCTCCCGGAGCGGTCTTTTGCTTTGACGGTGATCGTGGTGGAATCGCTGAGTTCCGTCGGGCACGGAACGGACTCGCGTTCGGGTCGGCACACCACTGACTCGCCTCCGTGTGAGGGGTACGTAGTTGACCAAGCAGGCCAAGCGCGCGCGCCATCCGAAGCGCAGTCGCGCGTCCAAGCTGTCGATGGCCAATGTCCGAATACGGTCGAAACTTGGGCTACTCCTGGTGATCCCGATCCTGGCGATCCTCGGACTCACCGTGGTTCGGTCGGTAGCTTCCGTCAATCAGATCATCAGCGCGGACGAGACCCGGGCATACGCCAGGGTCTCGCAGTGGGCCGCGCAGCTGAATCACGCGCTGCAGAGCGAGCGTGCGGCGGCGGCGATCTACCTGACCGACTCTGGCGAGTCGGCCCACGATCTTCGCGCGCGGGGTCGCGTGACGAACGGGCACGTCACCGCCTTCAGGGATGCGCTGCGTGGACTGCGGTCGCCGCAGTCGGCCTCCCTGGAGGTGCTCGACCGCGTGGACAGCCAGCTGGACGGACTGGCGGAGCTCCGTACCAAAGTCGTGGCGCGCGAAGAGCTTCCCCGGTCGACGGCGATCTTCCGCTACCGGACGTTGATCGCTGACCTGATCACCTATCGTGAGAGTCTCGCGCAGATTTCCGGTGACTCGGAGGTGGCGGACCTGGCGCGCGGCGCGGCGGCCCTTTCCTCGTTCAAGGAGCACATCGCGCAGCAACAGGTGGTCGGCACCATCGTGCTGGCCAAGGACAGTGTGCTGACACCCGCCCGGCAAGAGGCGTTCCTGGCGACGGTCGCCGGTCAGGCGGAGACCCGCCGTGCGTTCGACGACGCGGTGGACGACCGGCACGTCGCGGACCTTCAGCTCACTCTCGCCGGCACCAACGAGGGCGAGAAGCCCACCACGAAGGACAGCATGAAGGTCGCCGACCGGATTGCGGCCGACATCCGCCGCACCTTGGTGGGTGACCAGGTCAAACTCTCCAAAGAGTCCGATGTGGGGGACTGGGAGCGCGCGATGCGCGTACGCCTGGATCTCGTCCGGGAAGTCGAGAAACGGATCGACGCTGAGTTCACCGAGAAGGTGAACAAGCAACGAAACGAACTGTGGCGCCAGGTGCTCATCGAGTTCTTCGTGGTGACGATCGCCCTGCTCGTGCTGATTCTGGTGAACTTCCTGACCGCCCGATCGATGGCCCGGTCCCTGCAGTGGCTGCGTGAGGACGCGCTGGCGGTGGCGTACGAGAGCCTTCCGCAGTCGGTCGCCCGGTTGCGCAAGCCCGAGACGCTCGGCAAGTCGACGCCGGATGAAGTCGCGGCCAGCCTGCGAGATCGGGTGCAGGTGCGTGGCCGGGACGAGATCGGGCAGGTGGCGCAGGCGTTCAACGTGGTGCACCGCGAGGCCGTACGGATCGCCGCGGAACAGGCCAAGTTGCGCGCTGATGTCGCCACCATGTTCGTCAACCTCGCCCGCCGAAGCCGGGTCCTGGTGGACCGGCTGATCGGCAGCCTGGACCGCCTGGAGGGTGGCGAAGAAGACCCCGACCGGCTCGCCCAGCTGTTCCAGCTCGATCATCTGGCGACCCGGATGCGCCGCAACGACGAGAACCTCCTGGTGCTCGCCGGTGCTGACGCCATTCGGGCGCAACGTGAACCCGCACCCCTGTACGACGTGCTTCGCGCGGCACAGTCCGAGGTGGAGCACTACACCCGGATCGAGTTCGGGATCGTCGACGGCGATGTCGAGGTGGCGGCGCATGCGGTCAACGACATCGTGCACCTCCTGGCAGAGCTGTGCGACAACGCAACCGCATTCTCCCCACCCGACACCGCGGTCCTGGTGGATGCCCGGCGCGCTGGTGACCGGGTGATCCTGCAGATCGAGGATCGTGGGATCGGGATGTCCACCGAGCAGCTGGAAGTGCTGAACACCCGGCTGGCCAGCCCACCGCTGATGGACGTGACGGTCTCCGGGATGATGGGCCTGGTCGTGGTCGGCCGGCTCGCTGCACGACACGACATCAGCGTCGAGCTGCGTCCGGCACAGGACCGGGGGACGGTCGCTGACGTGATTCTTCCGGCGGACACCCTGATCCTGCCGGAGCGGCTCAGTCACCGGCAGCGGATGGTCCTGCCGTACACGCGGGCGTCGCTGGCCCTGGGGGTTGGCGACCCGTCGTACGGCCGGGACATGGGTCGTGACGGTTCGGCTGGGTTCCACGAGTCGGGGCTGCCGGCCGGCTCCGCTGAAGGAATGTACGGGCCAGGTTCCGCGGGCGCGGACCCATGGTCCCAGGTGCCTGACCAGCCGCCGTACCAGCGCTCGCCGGCTCCGGACAACTACATGGGTTCCAGACTGAGAGACTCGCAGTCGCGTTCGTACGCGGACACGGACCCGTTCGCCCCTGACCAGGCAGGGCGGGGCCCGTCGCGCGGTGGCGCCGACCCGTATCAGTCAGCGCATTCGTCGCCGCCCGGATGGCACGGTGACCAGCCACCGGTGACCTATCCGCGCGGTGACTCGTCCCATCCAACAGGCGGATTGGATCCCGACTGGAGAGCATCAGCGGACCGTCGCCGGAGGGTCACCCCGTCGCCAGGCGCGTCCGACGTCGACCAGATGACGGAACTGCCGATCTTCCGGGACCTGGAGTCGGCGTGGTTCCGTTCGAAGCAGCCGGGGCCGGTCAGTCCGGGTGCAGTGCCTCCGGCGGGCAGCGGAAACGGCGCGGCCACACCTCACGGGGTCGCACCGGACGAGACACCGAGCGCTGCGGCGCCACCCGCCGCGCAGTCGCGCGGATGGAACACGGCAGCCGATGACGGTTGGCGTCGTGCCACCGCCATCGCCGATAACCTGGGCGGAGATGGCGCCGAGACCACTGAGACCGGCTTACCGAAACGCGTACCGATGGCCCAGTTGGTTCCTGGGGGCATAGACACGGCGGCGACAACGACGCAACGCTCCCCGGAGGCGGTACGCGGTCTGCTGTCGGCGTATCACCGCGGGGTACGTCGTGGTCGGGAGCAGTCGCCCGGGCGCAATCCAGGCGATGGTGGGGTCGAGGAGCGCACCTGACCTCGCGGTTTGCGCAGGAATCGAGAAGCGCCGGTCACCGACACCGCACTAGCGTGCCCGCCATGGACATCACCATTCACACGAGCTTCCTCCCGCACGACGACCCGGACGCTTCCCTGGCCTTCTACCGCGATGCCCTCGGCTTCGAGGTCCGCGCCGACGTCGGAACCGGCACGGTGCGTTGGATCACGGTCGGCCCCGCCAACCAGCCCGACACGTCGATCCTCCTGGCGCCGCCGGCCGTCGACCCCGGCATTACCGACGACGAGCGCCGCACCATCGCCGAGATGATGGCCAAGGGCACCTACGGCTGGATCCTGCTGGCCACCAGAGACCTCGACGGCACCTTCGAGAAGATGCAGGCCAGCGGAGCGGAGGTCGTCCAGGAGCCGACCGAGCAGCCGTACGGCGTACGCGACTGCGCCTTCCGTGACCCCGCGGGCAACCTGATCCGCATCCAGGAGCTGCGCTGAGCGTCCGGCGACCGCAGTCCTGACTGACAGCCGAGACTAGGGCGTGTCCTAGATCGATCTCTGTGCAACGTCACGAGGAACCCTTGGTACTCCGACGTCTTGTCCCTCCCGCCTACCGGCCGGTGCTCGCCCACCGGGTGTTCCGGCGACTGCTCCTCGGCTTCGCGGTCTCGTACCTCGGGGACGGGATGAGCTTCGTCGCCGTGGCATGGCTCGCCATCGAACTCGCCCCGCAGGAGACCTCGGGGCTGTGGGTGGGCGGGGCGGTGGCCGCGTACACGTTGCCGGGCGTTGTCGGCGCACTGGTGTTCGGTCGCCGTCTGCGGCGGATGCCTGCCAGGCGGTTGCTCGTCGTCGACAACGTGGTGCGCGGCGTGTTCCTCGGCGCCATACCGGTTGCCTGGCTCGCCGGGCTGCTTTCGCTGCCCTTGTACGTCGCTCTGCTCGCGGTCTCGTCGCTGCTGCACGCGTGGGGCAACGCGGGAAAGTACACCCTGCTGGCCGAGCTGCTGCCTGACGAGCAGCGGCTCGCCGCGAACACCGTCGTCAGCTCGCTCAACTTCGCCGCCACGATCGCCGGGCCCGCGATCGCCGGTGTGCTGGTGACGTACGGCAGCGCCGCGGCCGTGCTCGGCCTGGACGCGCTCACGTACGTGTTCCTCGCCGTGCTCGTCGTACGCACCCGGTTGCCGGCAGTTGAGGATGGCCGGTTCGCAAGCTCGCCGGGCGGGGGACACGTCTCCCCGGTCGACCAGGCGGCCGCCCGTGGCGGGTTCGCGTTGCTGCGGTCCCATCCGGAGCTGCTGGGGTTGCTGACGCTCACCTGGTTCTTCAACCTGCTGTACGGCCCGGTCGAGGTCGCGCTGCCGCTCTACGTGACCGACCACAAGCACGCACCGGGCACGCTGCTCGGCCTCTACTGGATGCTGTTCGGCGTCGGCGCGGTCCTCGGCGGGCTCGCGGTCGGCGCACTGCGGCGGCTGCCGCTCTGGCCTGTGACGGTCGGCATCGTAGTGGCCTGGGGGCTGGCGCTGCTGCCGTTCGGGTTCGACGTACCGACAGCCATCACCGTTGCGTGCTTCACCCTCGGCGGCGCGATCTACGGACCGTTCGTGTCGCTTTCGGTGACGCTCATGCAGACGACGTCGCCACCGCAGCACCTGGCCGCGATGCTCGCGGCCCGCAGCGCGGCGCTGCTCACCGCGTCGCCGATCGGTACGGCGCTCGGCGGACCGCTCACCACGGTGCTGGGCCCTCGAGCGACCCTCGGCGCCTCAGGGCTTGCCACCGTGGCGCTCGGCGCAGTCGCGTGCGCCCTGCTGCTCGCCCGGCACAGGGACCGGTGAGCGCGTCGGAGGACGTCACCAGAACTACTCGCGGTCGATGTCGAGGACGCGCCGGTGTTCGCGCCACCGCTCCATCAGCTTCGCTTGCTCAGCGCGGAAGAACGCGAAGAATTCCTGAGTCTCGCGCATCCGCCGGGAGCCAGGTGAGCCCGGCTTGAGCAGGCTGACCCCTTCCGCCGCGGCCTTCTCGTAGACCTGCAGGGTCGGTAGTCGCTGCTTGAATATCGTGCCCCAGACGTCCTCGTCGAAGATCCGGTAGTGGTCACTGCGCGAGCCAGGCTCGCGTTCCTTTGCCAGTAGACCCACCTGCAACAGGTAGCGCACAGCGCCGGAGATCGCGGCGAGACTGACCCGTAGGCCACCGGACAGCTCGGCGGCGGTGTACTTCTCGGCGTCCTCGGCAAGGACGTAGGCGAACACCCGCGCGGGCATCCGCGGCATGCCGGATTCCACCAACACCATCCCGAAGCGCTCCACGTATCGCAGCAGCTCTTCGTGATCGTCAGCCGGCGTGTCGTCTGCCGAAGTCGTCAAGGTGCACCCTCCTCTGGCCGCTACTTTACACAGAGTCATGGTCTTTAGGCACTTCACACTCTAATGAAAGCTCTAACGTCTGGCCGAGGCTTCTTCAACGATGTAACGTGCGGCTCTGTACAACGATGTATTAACCCTGTACAACGATGTAATTAGCTCGCCAACGGCCGTTTTCCCGGGCTCCGTCCCGATGGATGCCCGATACGAGTGAGGTGAGGTTCGCGTGCCCCGGATGAGTCGAAGGCAGTTACTGATCAGCGCCGGTCTGGCCGCGTCCGGGGGGTTGGTGGGCGCGTGCTCCGCCGGTGAGGCGCCGTCCAACGCCGGAAAGCTGACCTGGTGGGACCACACCCCCAACCTGCAGCCGGCGAACAAGAAGGTGTTCGCCGCCTTCGCCAAGGAGCCGGGCGGGGTGCCCGTGGCGTACACGTACCATCCGACGGCCAAGCTGGGTCAGGTGTTGCAGCTGGCCAAACAGAGCAAGGAGTTGCCCGACGTACTCAGCACGGCGGGCCTGGAGCTGCCGCTGCCGGCGCTGGTGAACGACGGCTGGTTCCAGCCGATCGAGCTCAGCGACGAGGCGATGGGCCGGCTGCCGAAGGACGCACTCGTCGACGGCATCCACATGGTCGACGGCAAGGTCTACACGATCCCGATCACCGGCACGAAACAGTACTGGGCGGCGAACTTCTTCAACTCCGAGCTGCTGGAGAAATCCGGGCTCGACCCGGCGAACCCGCCGAAGACGTACGACGAGTTCCGCGCCGCGTGCAGGGCGGTGAAGAGCAAGGGCGGCGCCGCCGGTTGGATCTTCGGGCTCGGCCAGACCCCGCGGGTCGCCGAACAGGTGCACTACCTGGCGCAGGCCGCCGGATTCGAAGGGGCACCCTGGGGCGGGTACGGGGGGATCGAGTTCCGGACCGGCGAGTTCGCGTACCACTCTGACCCGTACGTCACCGTGGTGGAGTTCCTGCTGTCGTTGCAGAAGGACGGGCTGATGTTCAAGGGGTCGCAGACCCTGGACGACAAGGTCGCCCGGATCCGCTGGGCCACCGGCGTCGCCGGGTTCTTCTTCGACGGCCCCTGGTGCCCAGGTGACATCACCCGGGATGCGAAGGCGTTCGCGGACAAGCTCGACGTCGGGCCGATGCTGGTGCCCGACGCGGGGAGTCAGGTGACTGCGTACCGGACGCCGCAGGGCGGCTTCTACCACATCTCTGCGGGCTCCAAGAAGGCCGACAAGGCAAGCCAGCTGCTGGGCCACCACACCACGCAGGAGTACTACATGGACATCTGCCGTGGTATGGGTCCACCGCCTCTTGACCAGTCGGTGGTGGAGAAGGTCGATGTGCATCCGGCGTGGAAGAAGGTCATTGGCTGGTTCAACCAGGACGCCTTCATCGCACCCGTGCCAGTGACCCGCAACCCTGACGTACAGAAGGTGATCAGGGAGACCAAGCAGATCAAACCAGGCCTTGGTGAGCTGGTCGCCGGCATG
The DNA here is from genome assembly GCA_050701795.1 of Micromonosporaceae bacterium. Taxonomy (GTDB): domain Bacteria; phylum Actinomycetota; class Actinomycetes; order Mycobacteriales; family Micromonosporaceae; genus WHSM01. Next base: position 15,713 of record JBOGDK010000005.1, on the reverse strand, counting down.
TTCTCCGGTGACGTGACCAATGTCCGCGGCGCCCTGAAGAAGTTCAGTGACGACAGCGCGAAAGAACGCGAGCGGGCGATAGCCGCGGCGAAGAAGAACGGCGCCAAAGCTGACGAGAGCGACTGGGCGTTCTCCAACTGGAAGCCGCGTACGGACTACACGAAGGACATGTACGGCTAGGACCAGCCGCACCGCCGCCTGCGGCCGTGTCGATCAACGTGGCTCGCGGTCCACACGACGCCGCAGGCAGGTCTCGAACGCGTCCGCGACCTGGGCTGCCCAGTGGCCGGCCACGCGGGTGTGGTCGTGGTGAACGAGGATCCGGAGCCCGCCCCGGATGGGCCAGGTCTCGACGTACACGTCGAAGGGTGGGGCGCCGAGCAGGACCGGGAGCCGGGTGGCCGCGACCTCGCCCAGGTCGAGGTCGGCCGGAGCAGCCGGCTGCATGGCGAACCCGATCGGGAAAGGTGTTCGTCCGGTCTTCGGGCCAGCGGCTGTGGTGCCCGGCAGGTCGTTGCGCGAGAAGCAGGCACGGTGCTCGATCGCGTCCAGCCACTGTGCGGTGACCGCGGACGCGGACTGGCCGACGGCGATCGGGATCATGTCGACAGTCAGCCCCACCCAGTCCTCGGTGGACTCGTCGCGGCCGTGGTAGGCGACGCCGACGACCGGGTTCGGCGCCTGGGTGACCGCCGTGACAGCCTCGCTGAGGGCCACCAGTAGCGCGGACTGGCGCGCGACCGCGTCCGCGCCCAGTCCACCACGCAAGGCGTCCGCATGCGTCAGTCGGATCTCGCGAGGGCATGGCGTGGCCGATTCGCCCGCGGCGGCGCCGCGAAACGTGGGCGGTTCCGGTCGAGGCAGGCTCGCGCCGGCCAGTGCGGTGCGCCAGTAGTTGCCCGGGCAGCTGTGGGCCCGACCCGCGGGCGGCAACGCTGCCGGCCCGGGGAGGGCGCCCCCCTGGTAGGACGCTCCGAGGTGGTCCAGCAGGATCCGCTCGGTCCAGCCGTCGACAGCGAGGTGGTGGAGTACGACCAGGAGCAGCCCGCGGTCGGGCTGGTGGTACCAACGCCAGGGGGGTTCGACCTCGAGATCGAACGGCGCGATCGCGTCACGGGGAATGTCGATCAACCTGCCGTCGAGACGTGCCGTATCCGGCCACGGTGTCCCGGACGCAAGTCGGTCGAGAGCATCCGCTGGCGCGGCGCACAGCGCGAGCGAAGCGTCGTCGAAGTCGAGGGTCGAGCCGAGCAGCGGGTGGGCGGCGCACACCGCACGCACGGCGCGACCCCACGCCGCAGGGTCGAAGCTCGACCCCACCTCGAAGGCGGCCGCCACCATGGCACCTGGGTCGCCCGGGTGGACCTGTTCGTGCAGCCACATGTCGAACACGGCTCGCGGCAGCGCGCGGCGTACCGGCGCGGCCTCCGCCGCGGTGCCGGCGCGTCGCTCCCAGGTCCGGGCCAGATCGGCGACCGTGTCGCAGCGGGCGACGTCGACAGGGGACAGCACCCGGCGCCCCCCCGCGTGCATCTTGCGTAGCAGGCGCAACGTGGTCAGCGAGTCCAGGCCGGTGCCACGCAGGTTGTCCATTGGCAGGAGGCGCAGGCCCAGCTCCTCCAGCAGCCCGATCAGCCAGGAATCCACCGTGTCGGGTGGAGTGCGATCGCGATCCGTTGCACTCTGGCGCCCGCCGGATACCGACCGGCACAGTGCGGCGCGGTTGACCTTGCCATTTGGCAGCAAGGGGAATCGTTCGTGGACCAGGAGACGTTGCGGCCGAAGGTAGGCGGGCAGGGCTTCCGCCGCCTTCATCAGGCGGCTGCTCATGGCACTGGCGTCAGGGGGGTGCCCGATCACATGCGCGTCCAGCCCCACCACCTCGCCGATCGGGCCACTCACCGGTGTGACCACAGCGCGCTGCACACCGAGCGCACCTTCGACGAACGCCTCGACCTCCTCCGGCTCCACACGCTGCCCCCGCGCCTTCAATTGACGGTCGAGCCGTCCCCGGTAACGCAGTACGCCCGACTCGTCCCACTCACCGGCGTCGCCAGTGTGGTAGCGACGCGAACCGCCCGGGCCGGGCCGGAACATCCGCGCGGTCAGCCGTGGCTCGCGCCGGTAGCACGTGGCCAGACCGGGGCCTCCGACGACGATCTCCCCGCGCGAGGACAGCTCGATCGGTACGCCTTCGAGCGCCGTACCGAGCGGGACGTCGTCCGGGAGGCGACTCCCCACCTCGAACGTGGTGACGAAGACCGTGGCCTCGCAAGGACCGTAGCCGTTGGTGATCCGCAGGTCGGGGTATGCCGCCTGGAGACGCCGCAGATGTCCAGCCGAGACGGCCTCCCCACCGGTGAGCACGTGCCGGAGCCCGGCGAACGCGCCTAGGTCGTCCTCGACCAGCGCATGACACACGGAGGCGGTCAGCCAGACGGTGGTCACGCCGTCGCGCTGGACCTGGCGGCGTAGCCGGGACGCCAGGTCCGGGTCGTCCTCGGCGACGGCCACCGTCCCGCCGTTCATCAAGGGCGCCCACAGCTCCAGCGTTGTCCCGTCCCAGCTTGTCGGCGCGGCATGCAACATGACGCAGCCCGGGCCGAAGTCGGCGTAGTCCTGACCAGCCAGGACGTGGACGGCTCCGCGGTGCGTCGACTCGACCGCCTTCGGGGTGCCGGTGCTGCCGGAGGTGAGGAAGACCGTCGCGACGAACTCCGGCCGGGAACGGGAGGCAGTCGCCGGTGGCGCCTCCGGATCCTCCCCGACGATGAGCTGGCCGGCCGCCCAGGGCCCGGCGTACGTCGTCGACGTGACGACCGGGCCCCCGGCCAGCGCGACCGCGGTCGCGATGCGTTCGTTCGGCCAGTCGGGGTCGAGGGCCTGGTATGCGGCGCCGCACCGGAGGATGCCCAGCAGGATCTCAATCAGGCGTTCGCCGCGGGGCAGGACAACGGTCACCACCACGCCTGGGGCGGCAACCCCCGACAGTCGCGACTGCCATCGCCGGGCACGGTCGTCGAGCTGTCCGTACGATCGGCTTCCGGTCGCGCCGACCACGGCGACTCCGTCCGGGCGGGCGGCGGCACGCGCGGACACCATGCCGTCGATCGTGCCCTCGGCAGGGCGGACAGTCATCTCTACACACTCCCGCCGTACCGCCTGCCGACCCACCAACATCCCAGGCGCCCGCCATGACCGGCCGCGCCCAGATCGAGGCCGTGGACGCCAACCACGGTGGCTTCGGTCGGACCGTACTGGTTGACGATCACGACGTCGACCCGCAACGGTCGACCAGAGCAGCGGACCCGGCGCGCAGTGCGGCATGACGCGGGTTCGTCGGGCGGCACCACGGTCTGGATGGGTCAGAGGCTTCCCGGTGCCCGGGTGGTCAGGCCAGGCCGTCCTTCATGCGGGCCAGGGCGTCGCGAACGCTCTTCGGTCGCATGTCGGTCCACACCTCGGCGATGTGGTCGAGTGCGGCGCTCTCCGGGCCCACGAAGCCGTCCGGACGCCAGCCCGACGGCGGTTCGGAGTCGGCCGGCCAGATGGAGTACTGCTCCTCGTCGTTGAGCACGACCTGAACCTGCGGCTCTGCGGTATCGGATTGGATCTCGGTCATCGCTGCTTTCCTAGCGTTTGTCCGTAGGGCCGGCGAGATTCGAACTCGCACTGTCGCGGACCTAAACCGCGTGCCTCCTGCCAGTTGGGCTACGGCCCCGTGACGCGTGGCATCAACGCCCCCATTGTGCCAGGGGTGTGGCCCGCCGCCGGTTGGCGGGCACTGCCGCCCAGGTGCGTCAGTCCAGCCCGAGATCCCGGCGCAGCTTGGCGACGTGTCCGGTGGCCTTGACGTTGTACATCGCCTTGCTGATCTTCCCGTCCTCGTTGATCACGAACGTGGACCGGATCACGCCCATGATCTTCCGGCCGTAGTTCAGCTTTTCGCCGTACGCCCCGTACGAGGTGAGCACGGACTTGTCCGGGTCCGAGACCAGGGGGAAGGTCAGGGAGTCCCGTTCGGCGAAGGCCGCCAGTTTCTCGGGTTTGTCGGGGGAGATGCCGACGACCTCGTACCCCTGGGCCTTCAAGGAGCCGAGCGAGTCCCGGAAGTCGCAGGCCTGCTTGGTACACCCGGGGGTCATCGCGGCGGGGTAGACGTACAGCACCACTTTGCGACCCCGCAGGTCCGCGAGGTCCAGCGTGTCGCCGGTGTGGGTGGTCAGGCTGAAGTCGGGTGCCGGGTCGCCCTCGGAGAGTCGGGTGTCAGTCATAGCCCGCACCTTAAGCGGTCGCCGTACCGGCCGCCGCCGTGGGGCTTATTGCAAGTTCTTTGCAGGAGCTACAGGACGGTAATAGGCTTCGGTTCATGGCGTACGCACTGCACATCCAGAACGGCATCATCGACATGCCGATCTCGCTCGCGTTCCTCGGCGTCGCCGTGGTCGGGTTCGCGGTGTGCGTGAACCGCGCCCGTCACCACCTCGACGAGCGGCTGGCGCCGCTGGCCGGGCTGGTCGCGGCGTACATCTTCGCGGTGCAGATGCTCAACTTCCCGGTGCTCCCCGGAGTCAGCGGGCACCTGCTCGGCGGGGCCCTGGCGGCGCTGCTCGTCGGCCCCTGGGTCGGTGCGCTGTGCGTGTCCATCGTACTGGTGGTGCAGGCGCTGCTGTTCGCCGACGGAGGGGTCACCGCGATCGGGTTGAACGTCAGCAACATGGCCCTCATCGGCACCGCGGCGTCCTACGGCGTGATCGTGCTGCTGCTGCGGATGCTGCCGCGTACCCCCGGCGGGTTGGGTGTCACCGGGTTCCTGGCCGGCGTGACCGGTACGGTCGCCGCCGCCTTCGGGTTCGTGCTGCAGTACGCCCTCGGAGGCGTCACCGCGGTGCCGCTGGACTGGGTGGCCGGAGCGATGGGCGGCACCCACCTGTTGATCGGGGTCGGCGAAGGCCTGATCACCGCCGCCACGGTGGTGACCGTCGCCCGGGTACGACCCGACCTGGTGTACGCACTGCGGCACCGGATTCCTACCCCGTCCGTGGAGCGACCCGAGGCGGTGACGGCGTGACTGGACGTACCGGCGGCCGCAGACGACTCCGGTGGTTCCTGCTCGCCGGGCTCCTGGTCGCGCTGCTGCTGGCCGGTGGCGTGAGCAGCTTCGCCTCGTCCGCACCCGACGGCCTGGACAGCGTCAGCCGGGAAGGGTGCCGTTACTCGGGGGAAGAGCCTTCCGGAGGGCGTTGCGTGGCTCGCGACGGCCAGGACCACGAGGTCGGCGGGCCCCTGGCCGACTACGGGATCGCGGGGATCGAGAACCCGTACCTGTCCACCGCGCTGGCCGGGGTGATCGGGGTGCTGCTGGTGTTCGGGCTCGGCGCCGGGCTGTTCTGGTTGGCGCGCCGCCGCCGGCACGCTGTGGGCCCGCCGCAGGGTGGATCGACAGACGGTGCCTGATGGCGGCCGGGCACAGCCATCCGCTCTACCTCGACCACGACTCGCCGGTACACCGGCTCGCTCCCGAGGTCAAGATCGCCACGTCGGTGCTGTTCACGGTGCTGGTGGTCGGCACCCCGCGTACCGAATTCTGGGCATTCGGGGGGTACCTCGCGCTGCTGGCGGGGGTCGCGGCGATCGCCCGGGTCGGAGCCTGGTGGCTGCTCGCCCGTACCGCGATCGAACTGCCGTTCGTGGTGCTCGCGGTGTTGCTGCCGTTCCTCGCCGCCGGTCCGCACGTCGACGTCGGGCCACTCGCGCTGTCCGTTGAGGGGCTGCTCGGGGCCTGGAACATCATCGCCAAAGGCACCCTCGGGGTGCTCTCGTCCCTGCTGCTCGCCGCCACGACCCAGCAGCGGGACCTGATCGTCGGGCTGGACCGACTGCGTACCCCCGTGGTGGTCACCCAGATCGCGACGTTCATGCTTCGGTACGTGGAAGTCCTGGTCGCCGAGGCGAGGCGGATGCGGATCGCGCGGCTCTCCCGAGGGTACGAACCGCGGTTCCTGTGGCAGGTGTACGCGCTCGCCGCCGGTGCCGGCTCGTTGTTCCTCCGGTCGTACGAGCGCGGTGAACGGGTCTACCTGGCGATGCTCTCCCGGGGCTACACCGGCCGGATGCCGCCCCGGTACGGCCCGGCCGCCGGTCCCGAGTCGTGGCCGGTGGCCCTCGGGCTGCTGGCGGTCGCCGCGGTGGTGTGCGCCGTCGCTGTGCTCCGCGCCGGTGGTGTGTGGTGAACGGCGTCCCGGTCGAGCCGTCGCTGCTGCTGGAATCGGTGCACTTCAGCTACCCCGACGGACACGTCGCGTTGCGCGGTGTCGACCTGCGCCTTGATCCCGGTGAGCGGGTCGCGTTGCTGGGCCCGAACGGCGCCGGCAAAACCACCCTGGTGCTGCACCTGAACGGGATCCTCGGGCCCTCCGCGGGCACCGGATCCGGCCGTGTCTCGGTGTCCGGGCTCCCGGTCGCCAAGCCGCACCTGACGGAGATCCGGAGACGGGCCGGCGTGGTGTTCCAGGACCCGGACGATCAGTTGTTCCTGCCCACGGTCGCCGAGGATGTGGCGTTCGGGCCGGCGAACCTCGGGCTGCGCCGCGCCGAGCTGGACACCCGGGTGGCCGAGGCGCTGCGGGCCGTCGGGATGGCCGAGCATGCCGACCGGGCGCCGCACCACCTGTCGTACGGGCAGCGGCGCCGGGTCGCCGTCGCGACGGTGCTCGCGATGCGGCCCGAGATCCTGGTACTCGACGAGCCGTCCAGCAACCTCGACCCGGCCAGCCGCCGGGAACTCGCCGAGATCCTGCGCGGCCTGCCGGTGACCATCCTGATGGTGACCCACGACCTGCCGTACGCGCTGGAGCTGTGCCCCCGGGCGGCGATCCTGGACGACGGGCGGATCGTCGCGGACGGGCCCACCCCGGATCTGCTCGCCGACCAGACGTTGTTGGCCGGCCACCGGCTGGAGCTGCCGTACGGGTTCGACCCGGCGGTGCTACGCGACCGTGCTGGTTGAGTGACAGTGCTGGTTGAGTGACAGTGCTGGCTGAGTGACAATGCTCGCTGACGTCGTACCGCTGCTGTGCTGTCCGGTGTGCCGGGCCGCGTTGTCGCGGGACGAGCGGATCCTGCGGTGCGGTGCCGGGCACCGCTACGACATCGCGCGCCAGGGGTACGTGACGCTGCTCGCCGGCCGGGCACCGGTGGGTGACACCGCGGCGATGGTGACCGCCCGGCACGCGTTCCTGTCCACCGGGCACTACGACTGGCTCGCCGACCTGGTCGCGTCCCACGCTGCCGAGGCGATGGCGTCCGGGGGTCCGGGTGCGGCCGTGGTCGACGCCGGCGCCGGGACTGGTCACTACCTGGCGCGGGTGCTGGACCGGGTGCCGGCCGCCGGTATCGCGCTCGACTCGTCCGGGTACGCGCTGCGCCGCGCGGTACGGGCACACCCGAGGATCGGTGCGGTACGCGCCGACCTGTGGCGACCGTTGCCGCTCGCCGACCGTACGGCCGACCTGGTGCTCAACGTCTTCGCGCCCCGTAACGGCGCCGAGTTCCGCCGGATCCTGCGGCCGGGTGGCCGGTTGTTGACGGTCACCCCGACGCCGCGGCACCTCACCGAACTCGTCGACCGGCTCGGGCTGCTGTCCGTGGACGCGGCCAAGCAGAGCCGGCTCGCGGACGCCCTCGGCGATCAGTTCACCGCTGCCCGAACCGAGGAACGTGAGGTCACGATGTCGCTGGACCATGCGGCGGTGACGGCCCTGGTCGGGATGGGCCCGAGTGCCTGGCACGCCGACCCGGACGACCTCGACAGCCGGATCGCGTCGCTGCCGCCCACCATGAGCGTCACCGCCTCCTGCTCCGTGACCCTCTGGCGCCCCCGCCCGCTGTGACAGACGGCGGCGCAGCGGCCGGGCCACTGTGACAGACGCTGGCTCAGCGGCCGGGAACGGTCAGGCGGCGTCGATGGCCGTCTTCAACGCGGAGACGCTGTTGTCCAGGGTGTGCCCGTCGACGAGGACGGTGGGGGTGGCGCGTACCCCACGTTCGTCCGCGGTACGTGCCACGTAGGAGACCCAGTCGTGGTACTTGTCGCTGTGCACCGCACGGGCGAACGCCTTGGAGGTCAGGCCGACCGTGCGCCCGATCTCCACCAACTCGGCGTCACTGAGCCCCGGGCCGCCCTCCGGTGGTTGCCGTTCGAAAAGCGCCTGGACGTACGCCTGGAGCTTGCCTTCGTCGGCGGCCACGGCGGCCGCCGCGGCCGCCCGGGTGGAGTAGTCGGTGCTGGTCATGTCGTCGAGGAAGTTCACCGGGTGGTACACCAGAGTGATCCGCCCCTGCTCCAGGTAGCGATCCAGCACCGGGGCGGCACTGGTCTCGTACGCCTTGCACGCGGGACACACGAAGTCGACGTACAGGTCGACGGTCACGGGCCCGTCGCCCACCCGCAGCCCGGTGTTCTCGTCCACGGCCTGCTGGGGTGCCTTCACGTCGGTCGGCTGGCCGGTGACGTACACGCCGTAGCCGATCAGGCCGGCGACCAGCACCAGTACCACCGCGAGCGCGGAACGGAACAGGGCGCGGCGCCGCCGTTCGGCGGCTCGCTGCTGCTGGAGTCGTTGACGGGCGAGGCGGGCCGTCTCCTTGGTGCGCTTGCTCATGGAATCTCCTGGTCGGATGCGAGGTTGTCGACGGCGAACCGGGTACCCGGCCACATCGCCAGCAGCGCCGACGCGGCGAGCAGGGCGAGGTCCCGGACGACGTCGATGAAATATCGGGGCGACTCGCCCGCGGCCAGTGCGCCACCACCGCCGAAGCAGCCGCAGTCGATCCGCAGTCCCCGGGCCCACGCCGCGGCGATCCCGACCACGAACCCGGCGAGCAGTACGGCGGAGGCAAGGGCCGCGACGCGTACCCCCAGACCGGCGAGCAGGACGAGGCCGAGCGCCACTTCAGCGAACGGAAGCGCGGCGCCGATCACCTGTCCGGCTTCGACGGGAAGCAACTGGTAGGCGTTCACCGCGCGTACCGACCCGGGCAGGTCGGTGATCTTGCCGGCCCCGGCGTAGATCCACACACCGGCGAGCAGTAGCCGGGCGAGCAGGCTCCACCAGGGACGAAGTCGATGTCGAATGCTGGGTGCAATCCGGACGGTCACGACTGATTAGTCGTGGTGGGTCACGCTTCGGTTCCATGGAGTTGCTGAGAGTTTGCTGACCGTGGCTTCGATCGCCAGGATCGTGGAGTTCTGCAAGAAATCTGTCACTTTAGGAACCATTAACGCCGTTGTAAGGTTTGTGCGCGCGAGTTCGGTATATCGGACGGGGACACGGGTGTGGCGCGGGTAGGGGACGCCGAAGGGCGCGAGGTCGAGGGGACGTACCTCGATCCGGACGGAATCCGGGATCTGATCAGACAACTGCACGGGATCGTCCTGCTGCTGGACGGCATGGCGGATTCCAACGGGGACAACGGATCCGCGGCGAGTCCGTACGGGAAGGACACCCGGGTCACTGGAGCGCGGTATCTCACTGATCGCAACGCGACGACGCTGCGGGACACCCGACGGGCGGTGTTGAACCTCGCCGCCAAGTACCGGGACCTGCTGGACGGGGCGGTGCGAATGGTCGACAGCCACGTCGAGAGTGACAGTGGCGCCCGCGACGACGTACGCAACGCGGGTGGTTAAGCGCTGTGGGCGAGACACCGGGTGGCGGAGCAGAGCACTACTACCGGCGTTACAGCCTGGCCGAGCTTGTGGCCATGGGCTTCGCCGACAGTGCGGAGGAAGCTGAGGCCAACCAGCTGCAGTGGCGCCGCCTCGGTGACCTGTTGATCGGGGCCGCGGAGTCGGGCACCAACGTGGCGAAGGCGCTGCCGGATTCCTATCAATCGCGGGAGGGTGCGCCGGCGCTGTTGGAGCGGCTGGGTGAGGCGTCGAAGTTGCTGCAGGGGTACGGGCAGGTCGCGCTCGACAACGGGATGGCGTGGCTCGCGGTGAAGCAGAGTCTCGAGGACGCCCAGGTCCAGTTGGCTGCGCTGCACCATCTGGGTAGTGGTGGCATGCAGGATTTGCCACGAAATGCCGCGGCCGCCGTCGTGGACAAGTTGTCGCTGGACTACATCAACCACGCCAACGAGATCCTGGCTCCCGGTGCCGATAAGAACTACAAGGACAGGCCAGAGGGCAACACCGAAACGGGGTTCGTCACTGGGCAGGTTGATGGCTCTGGCCACGTCGGCGGGGAACGGGCTCCGGGTCCGACAACCGCCGGCCCGGGTGGGGCGGCCCGAACAACGCCGAGTCCGGTGTCGGGGCCGCCCGGCCGCTCACCCGGTGTTTCTGGCCACCGGCCGGCGTCAGAATCGAATTCGTCAGCGGGTCGGTCGGGTGGATCGTCCGGTGTGATCGGCGGCTCCGCTGAAAGCCCGACCGCTGGGGCATCGCATGGTCCTGTCGGCCTGACGCTCGGTGGCAAGGTGCCGGGTGGTCTGCCTGGCACGGGTTCGGTGCCTGGCGGCGACGCATCGCGGGCCGCGTCGTTCACCCGCCCCACTACGCCGAGCCTGCCACCCGGCGGTTCGCCGCCAGGCGGCGGCGGACGCCGCGATCGAAAGCGACGGGGACGCCGACGCGGTGGCCTGTTGGGGGATCCGAACGACTTCCGGTACGACGGCGAGGTGGTAGCGCCACCAGAGATCCATCCTGACGAACAGCGTCCCGTTACCGAGATGGGGAAGACCATCGGCGGTGGCCGCAAGCCGACCGAGGCGCAGCCGAGCGGCCAGCCGGAGGAGACCAAGCACCGTGAGACTGCGCCTTCCCCCACGCCGTTGTTCGATCCGAAGATTCTGCCGGACGGAGACGATGTGCAGTTCAAGATGAGACGCCGTTCCGGTGCCTGAGCGAACCGTGGGGTGGGTGTGCGCGGTGGTTGTCGCCGTCGTCGGGTTGGTATTCGGGGTGGCCTCGTCGGCAGCGGCTGACCAGATCCGCGACAGGCAATGGCACCTGGATTTCCTCAAGGCGGACCGGGTCCACGCACTCACCAAAGGCGACGGGGCCACCGTCGCGGTGGTGGATACCGGCGTCGACGCTGCGCATCCTGACCTGAAAGGCAACGTCCTGAAGGGCACCGACGTCAGCTCCACACTCGGCGGCGATGGCTGGAAGGACGAAGACGGGCACGGTACGGCGATGGCGTCGCTCATCGCCGGGCACGGCCACGGTTCGGGTGGCCGTGACGGCGTGCTGGGGCTTGCTCCCGAGGCGAAGATCCTCCCGGTCCGGGACCACACCGGCGAGGAAGGGATGAGCTTCGGCGACGAGGCCATCAGGTGGGCGGTCGACCACGGCGCCACAGTCATCAACTTCTCGGCCGTCGAAACCGGCCTGGCTGACGCGATCGAATACGCACTCAGCAACGATGTCGTTGTCATCGCCGCCGTCGGTAATACCGGCGAGGGTGACAGTGTGGTCGGGGAACCCGCGAACCTCCCCGGAGTGATCGCAGTCTCCGGCATCGACAAGAGCGGCGCCTTCACGAAGGAGTCAGTGGAAGGCTCCGATGTTGCGCTCGCTGCGCCCGCGGTCGGCATCATGGCGGCGGGCGCTGGCGATCGTGGCCGGTACGCCACCGCCACCGGCACGAGTGACGCCACCGCGCTGGTGTCCGCCGCGGCAGCGCTGGTACGGGCGAAGTACCCGGATCTCAACGCCGCGAACGTGATCGAGCGGCTGGTCCGTACCGCCGACGACCGCGGCGAGAAGGGCCGGGATTCCAAGTACGGGTTCGGCGTGGTCAACCCGCTCAAAGCACTCACCGCCGAGGTCCCGGAGGTGGCGAAGAACCCGCTCGGCGGTCCGAGTGGCGAGTCCTCAGGGGAGGCCGGAAAGCCGGGCGGCGGCGATGAACCGAGCAAGTTGACGGCCCGCGACACCAGCGACGCCGCAGGGCTTGGTGTGCTGGTGGGCGCAGGGTTGGGCGTTGCCGCGTTGCTGGCGATCGCGGTGGGCGTGGCGCTCATGCTGCGCAACCGGCGCCGGCGGAGACCCGTGCCGGCGCCCCTACCCCCACCCGGCATGATGCCCGGGGCGTGGCGCCCGCCGCCTCCCGGTGCGCCCGGTGCGGGGCCGGGGCCGTAGCCAGAGCCACTCGTCGCTCCATGTCGCAGTCGCCGCGTGAGGGCGGGGGCGCCTTCCTGAGATGCGGCGCGGCCCTCTTGGTCGCGGGAGAAGCACACACCAATTCAACTGATGCGGGGAGAGGGCCCGATGGCACCACCTGAAGAGGACTGGTCGCTGGCTGACCTGAGATTCATGGGGGACGAAGAGGAGCTCAACGCCAAAGCCGAAGCAGCGATCCGGGCGTCCCGAGGTACGGCTCCCAACGCGTCCCGTTTTGAAGGCGTGGACAGATCCGGGTCGATACGGATCGTTGTCGACACCGGGGGTCAGGTCCTCGATGTCGAGATCCTTGACGACTGGCACGAGCACGTCGAGGTCGACGAGTTCGCCGGGAACCTGTTCCAGGCGTACGTGATCGCGGTACGGAACGCGATGACGGCAGCCGCCGTAACCGCACTGACCAGCGACAACCCGGAGCCGGCGCGGGAGAAGCAGCCAGTGCCCGATTTCGTGCACCTGCCGGAGACTCCGGAAGCCGACGAGCGGTGGCTGTGCCAGATCGACGCCGAGTTGGACAAGATCGAGGCACGTAGGCGCAGCGCGGCTATGCGGCCGCGAAGCGACAGCGCCGAACGTGCGATCCAAAGCCCAGCAGGTTGCATCAGCCTACGGCTGCGAGGCCAGAACATCACCGGAATCGTCGGTAACGCGGATCGAATCGATGTCACCGGCCACCGGTATCTAACCCAGGACGTGCTCGCGGGATTCCGCAAGGCACAGCGGGAACGGAGCACACCGAGTGTCTGATGAAGCGCCAGTAGAGGTTATTACCGAGGCAGTCGCGGACGAAGCCAGGAGGTGGCACAAGCTCGCTGACCACATGGCGCCGTTGCAGGGGTCCGTCAAGGACCTCCATCTTTCTGAGAACGCCTTCTTCATCGGCACCTTGTCTGTTGTGGATGCGGCCATTCACGCGAAGTCCTATGGCGACTTCCTGTCACTCATGACCAAGGCAGCGGGTGGCGCTCCGACCGAGTTCGACCAGCTCGGAACAGCCCTGAAGAAGATAGCTGACCAGTACGAACGTACGGACGAGATCGGCTATGTCAAGCTGAGCGCGATCTTCGGCCCGCAGAAAGAGGTTCCGCCAGCTGAGGGAGGAGACTGAGCATGGCTGATGCGGCTGACGGGGGAGGCGGCGGAAGGCCCGTTCCCAAAGGTGCCGAGACTTTGTCGAACAGGTTTGATACAGCGTTCGGGGAGATCAGAAAGGACCTCGCCAGGGCGCAGAACAAGTTCAAGGAGATCGTCGATCTGGTTAACGAGTGGTGGGATTACATACCACCGGGGGCGCGCTACTGGGTCGCCAAGCAGCTGAAAATGCTCAAGAGCAAGCTTGACGAATTGATCAAACACATCAAGTACGCGCTGAAGCACCACACCCCGGTGCTCTCTTTGATTTACGCCAGTTTCGAATGGCTCAACGATGTCCGTAACCCGGCGTCGGGCGTACACGGGATGCTCACGAAGACAGATTACGAGAACGTGGCTATCGGATACTGGACCGGAGGTGCCGCGACGGCGTACGCCTCCAGGAAAGCGGTGCAGCAGGAAGCCGTGAAGGCCTTCTATGGCAATGCCGAGGAGGCGAGCAAGTGGTTGATGGGTATCGCGAAGGCGAACGTCGCCTATGCGGTTCAGTTGGCCAAGGTGCTCTCAGAAGTCGCTGGTGAGCTCGCCCAGGCGGCTGCGGATGCCACGACTGTCATCAACATCCCGTGGGCGATCGACGCACTCGCCGGCTCCGTGGGCACCCTGGTCACGGGTGCCCTCGATGCGCTGTTGGAGATCGCGAACACATTCATGAACGCGGTCGGCAACGCGCGGGACATCTACAGCAGGACGACGGACGAAAGCGTTTTCGGCAAGGCAGGGGAGTGGCCCGAGGCGGTCACGATCTAGTCGCGTCCCGCGGTTGTGTGGGCGCGGTGGCAAAGTGCACGCCGCGACTGCGGCTACGTGGGTGTCTGCCTGCCGTCGTCCGGGCAGGTAGGCACCTCACCTTCGCAACACCACCGGCCGCGCCCGATCAACCGGGCCGGTGCCCGGTCAATTGAGTGGCGACGGTGACGGTCAGCGGCGGGGTGCCTTGTCGATTAGGTCGTTCGCCACCGCCGCAGTAAGGCGCGCAAGAGTGGAACGTGGCGTGGTCTCCTCACTCTGCACGCTGATGAACACATAGACGACCAGGTTTCCGGCCCGAGCTAGAAGAAGGTTCTTCGAGAGGCCATAGTGTCGGTCCTGTGACTTGCCGTACGCCTCGTCGCCGACGCCGCTGACATCTCCGTCGTCACGCATCTTCGCGTTCGCGTCACTGTCTCTTCCCTCCGTGAAGCTGGTCGCCGCGTCCTCGGTCGACGAATGGGTCCTAGCGGAGACCACCAACAGAACGTTCTCGTCGTTGGCGGAATGCATCCGGAATGTGCATTCCACCTGCTCAAAAGTAAGGCTGTCGGCGCTGCTGGGCTCCTCCTTGTCGGTGGTCGCCGCCAGGTCACCGAGATGCTCGCGATTGACGGCGGCGCAGAGGTTGAAACCCTTCACTCCGTACTGCGCCGTGGGCGACGGAGACGGCGACGGCGAGCCGGTGGTAATGGGGGGGCGGGGATCGGCTTTCGATTCCCCGGACGTACACCCCGTGGCGACGCATGCCACCACCGCTGCCAGAGCGGCCGTCAACGCAACCGTGCGTCGGGGAGTCTGGGAAGGAACGCGCGATATCCGGCGCAGCGTTTTCTGGGTCACGCGGCGATCGTACCGGCACGGTGTGACCGCGGATTACCGCCGTGAATCGACGTACTGAATCAACTCGCCAGTTCCTCGGCCAGTGCGGCGATCAGATCGGCCCGGGCCCGGGCCACCCGGGAACGGATCGTGCCGACCGGCACCCCTTCCACCGCCGCGGCCTGCTCATAGGGCAACCCGAGCACCTGGGTGAGCACCAGCGCGTTACGGCGTGCCGGGGACAGCCGGGCCAGCAGATCCGACGCCGCGACCGCGCCGGACGGGTCAGGGGCGGAGGAGGCCGTACGCTGCCGGTTCAGCAGCGCGTCGAGCCGCCGCCGGCGGTGCACCGCGCGCAGGTGGTCGGCGCAGGTACGGCGGGCGATCCCGAACAGCCAGGTACGTGCCGAGGAGTCCGCGCGGAACGCCGGCAACCCGCGAAACGCCCGCAGATACGTCTCCTGCACCAGGTCATCGGCCGATCCGGGATCGACCACTGCCGCGGCGAGGCGCCACACCTCGGCCTGGGTGTGCCGCACGAACGCGGCTTCCGCGACGGGGTCGCCTTCGGCGGCGGCGAGCGCCCACCGGGTCACCTGGTCGCCTCGTGCCGGGGTCACGGTTGCCCAGGGTACGGGTCCGTCCGAGGCGCCCGGAGGCCGGGAAGCCCTGCCCTGGGGAGACCGAACCGGAACCTCGGGAACTTCGGCGGCGAGGCTGACGACTACCGGAACATGACGTGCGGTGAAGCGAGAGAGGCGTTGTCCGCCCTGTTCGACGGGGAGGCTGCCCCCGTCGA
>JBOGDK010000004.1:0-44194 GCA_050701795.1 Micromonosporaceae bacterium | reverse complement strand
CGTACTTGGCCGGGTCGTCGACCTTCTCCCAGATGTGCTTCGGGAGGATCGGCAGGGCGAATGAGAGGACCAGCGGCGTCGGCTGCTTCGTGGTGAGCACCAGCGTGTGCTCGTCGGTGGCCTCGACGGACTCCAGTTTGCTGGCGAAGTCGAAGTGCCGGGCGTGAATGTCCTTGTTGTCGATCAGCTGCTGGTAGGTGAATGCCGCGTCGTGGGCGGTCACCGGCTTGCCGTCGGACCACTTCGAGTTGTCCCGGATGGTGAACGTCCAGGTGCGGCCGTCCTCCGAGGGCTGCCACTTGGTGGAGAGCCCCGGCACGTAGCCGTAGTCCTTGGCGCTGCGACGGACCAGCGTCTCGTAGCTGAGCTGGATGACCTCGTCGTCGATCACGTTCCGCGTGAAGTACGGGTTGAGACTGTCAATGGACTGGCCCCGCGCGATGACGAGGGTGTCCGAGTCCTTCGAGGGTGACTGGGCCGACGCGCCCGCGGTGGGAGCCAGCGCGACAGCGACGGCGGCGAGCGTCACGGCCAGCCCTCGCCATCCGCGGTATGAGGTCCTCATGAAACGCCTGGTCCTCCATCCTGGTGGCTGTGCCCCCGCCGCGGGCGAAGCAACTATCCTTCGCTCGCGCACCAGCATGTGAAAGTCAATTGGCAACAAGCTACTCGCGGTGACGGATCGGTCAAGAGCATCGGCCCGATAGATGGAGGACGGTTATGGCATCGGAGAGTTCGGTGGCGGCTCCCTCACTCAGTGACGCCGAGCAGGAGGTCGCGCGGCTCTGCTCGGAGCTCATCGGGATCGACACCAGCAACGCCGGCGACGATGCCGGACCGGGGGAGCGCACCGCCGCTGAGTACGTCGCGGAAAAGCTCGCGGAGGTCGGACTCGAGCCCACCATGGTCGAGCCGGAGCCACGCCGGACCAGCGTGGTGGCGCGGCTGGAGGGCACCGACCCCGGCCGGGCGGCGCTGCTGATCCACTGCCACCTTGACGTCGTACCGGCGGTGGCCTCGGACTGGACGGTGCATCCGTTCTCCGGTGAGGTGCGCGACGGCTTCGTCTGGGGACGCGGCGCGGTGGACATGAAGCACATGTGCGCGATGACGCTCGCGGTGATCAGGCAGCGGCTGCGGCAGGGTCGTAGATTTTCCCGGGACGTCGTCGTCGCCTTCGTCGCCGATGAGGAGCACACTGGCGCCTTCGGCGCCGGGCACCTGGTCGGCCAGCGTCCGGAACTCCTCGACGGCTGTGCCGAGGCGCTCGGGGAGGGTGGGGGATTCAGCGTGCACGCGGAGCGGGTGGACGGCACACCGGTGCGGCTATATCCGGTCGGCACCGCGCAGCGGGGCACCGCCTGGCTCAGGCTGGTCGCTCACGGGGCCGCGGGCCACGGGTCCCGGCGTCATCCTGACAACGCGGTGACCCGGCTCGCGGCGGCGATGGCGCGGATCGGCGGCCACGAATGGCCGGTACGGCTGACCCGACCGGTCCGTGACTTCCTCACCGAGACCGGCTCGGCGCTCGGGGTGAGGCAGGACCTCGCGGACGTCGTTGAGCGCACCGGCGACGTTGATGCCGTACTGGCGACACTCGGCCCGGCCGCGGCGCTCGCCGAGCAGGTCCTCCGGCACAGCGCCAACCCGACCATGCTGGATGCCGGCTACAAGGTCAACGTGATCCCTTCAGACGCGGCGGGCTACGTCGACGGGCGGGTGCTTCCGGGCTACGAGGAGGAGTTCCTCTCCGAGATCGACCGGCTCTCAGGCCCCGGGCTCACCCGGGAGTTCGTCAGCCACCAGCCGGCCGTGGACGCGCCGTACGCCGGTGCTGTGGTGAGCGCGATCCGTACCGCGCTGGCCGCTGAGGATCCCGGCGGCCGGGCGGTGCCGTTCTGTTCCGGGGGCGGCAACGACGGCAAGTGGTTCTCCCGCCTCGGCATGGCGGCGTACGGTTTCGCTCCGCTACGGGGGACGCCCGGGCTGAACTACTCCGGGATGGTCCACGGGATCGACGAACGGATCGAGGTGGACGCGTTGCGATTCGGGGTGCGAGTCCTCGACCGCTTACTCACGGCTGCGTGAGCCGGCCCAGACGCCTAGGCCCGCCCCGCATCGCCCGGCCCGCCCCGGGCGGGCGGCGCACCGCCCGGGTCGGAGCCGGTGGAGCGGGTCAGCCGGTGGGGCGGCTGAGGTGCTCAAGGATGCCGGGGACGTCTTCCCGGAAGTTACGTGTCCAGTGGTCGCCGGTGTGGCTGCCCGGGTAGTCGTGGAAGCCGTTCGGAATTCCGGCATCGAGCAGGCGCTGGTGGAAGGCGGCGTTCTGGGCGTGTACCACCCGCTCCTGCACGTCGCTCATGAAGTGGTCGGGCCGCAGATCGGTGCGGCCGGCGTACAGGGAGACGCGCTTGCCCCGGAAGCTTTCGACGTTGTCCCACGGGTTCTCCTTGCGCATCAGGTCATGCCGTTCGCCGATGTTGCCGTACACGGCACCGGGTGCCTGGCCGTCTGCGGCGGGGGTGACGAAGATCCAGGACTCGATCTCGGGAGCCAGGTTGTTCGACGGGCCGGAGTACGACGACACCGCGGCGAACTGGTCGGGGAACTCCGCGGCGTACTTCTGTGCGCCGTACCCGCCCATGGACAGCCCCGCGACGGCCCGGCCAGCGGAGTTGCCGAGCGTACGGAAGTTGCCGTCGACCCACGGGATGAGCTGCTTGATGTGGAAGTTCTTCCAGTTCAGCGGCCCGGCGATGGGGCGAAGGTGGTTGGCGTACCAGCCGATCTTGTAGCAGTCCGGCATCACGACGATCACGTCACGTCCCGCCGTGGACTGCACCGCCCCGAGTTCGGTGTGCCACTGCCGGAAGTCGGTGCCTCCGCCGTGCAGCAGGTGGATCACCGGGTACCGGCGGCCGGCGTTGGCGTCGTAGCCGTCGGGTAGCAGGACGTTCACTCCGGGGTCGCGACTGAGTTCCGAGGTGCGGAACCGTACGTACAGCAGGCGTGCGTCGATCCGCTTCTGCTCCAGTACGGTCAGCCCGAAACCGTTGCCGACTTCGGCCTGCGCCGGCCGGAGGGTGAATCCGACCCCCGCGGCGGCGGCCGCCGCCGCGGCACCGGCGAGGACCCGCCGGCGGGTGAATGTGGCTCGGGACAGTGGCATCTGTCATCTCCTCACGAGAACGGGTGGCACCAGCTCGGGCCGCATAGGGTGACGCTGCCCGGCGTGGTGATGGTGTCGGATCGCGGTACGCCAGGTGCGGTCGCTTTTGCACCCGAAGTACGGCACCATGAGCCGAGCGCCGGCACGGCGGAATCTGGACAGATCTGGAATTTTTGGAGTCCGGGTGGAGACCATCGACACCCCGGCCGCGCTGGGCCGGGAGTTGAAGCGCTGGATCCGCGACGGCGCCGGCAGGCCGATGAAGGTGCCCACCCTCGCCCGCCGCCTGAACATCTCGCAGAGCAGCTTGTACGCCTATCTCGCCGGCACCACCGTGCCGCCGGCCGACACGCTCGACGACCTGCTGCGTCAGCTCGCCGTACCGGATGCCGAGCAGCGCCGACTGGCCACGGCGCGGGACGACCTGCAGGAGCGGCGTGACAAGCCGGTGGTGTCCCCGCCGCCCCGGGAACTGCCGCCGGATCCGGCGGGATTCGTGGGCCGTTCGGCCGAGTGCGCCGAGTTGGGTACGGCGCTGCGCCGGGCGAGTACCGACGCAGCCGCGCCAGCGGTGGTGACCATCTCCGGGCCGGCGGGAATCGGCAAGACGGCGCTTGTGGAGCACTGGTCGCACCAAATGGCGGACGAATTCCCGGACGGCTGCCTCTACACCGACCTGCGGGGCTACTCACCAGGGGAACCGCGGCTGCCCGGCGACGTGCTGGCCGGGTTCCTCCGGGCGCTCGGGGTCCACTCCGGAAACCTCCCTGACGACCCGGACGAACGGGCCGCCTGGTATCGGTCCGCGCTGGCCGGTCGTCGGGTGCTCGTGGTGCTCGACAACGCCTACGACTCCGAGCAGGTACGTCCGCTGCTGCCCGGCACCGGATCCTGCTTCGTGATGGTGACCAGCCGCAACGACCTGGCGGGCCTGTCGATCCGGCCAGGCGCACACCGGATCAGCCTGGACGCCCTGCCCGAACCCGACCAGTGGGAACTGCTGCGTACCCACATCGGGAGCCGGGTCAACGACGACCCGGCCGCGGCACGTGAGCTCGCCGGCCGGTGCACCGGCCTGCCGTTGGCGCTGCGGATCGTGTCAGCTCATGCGGCACGTCGGCCCGACCAGGCGCTGGCGGCACTGGCCGCGGACCTCTCCGTCGCCAACGGCCTCGACCAGTTCGACCTGGGTGAGCCGGGTACCGCGGTGCGTACCGTGTTTTCCTGGTCAGAGAAGCATCTGCCGCCGCAGGCCGCCGAGGACTTCCGGCTGCTCGGTGTCGCGCCGTTGGCGGAGTGGGAGCCCAACGCCGTGGCGGCGCTGCTCGGCACCACCCCGGCATCGGCCCGCCGCCGGCTGGATGTCCTGGTCCGCCATCACCTGGTGCTGCACCGCGCCGGCGGCCGGTACGGCATGCACGACCTGGTCCGCACGTACGCCGTTGAACTGTCCGTCGAGATCGGTCACCGGGACACGGCCGTCACCCGGTTACTGGACCACTACGTGACAGCCACGAAACGCGCCATCGCCCTGCTGCATCCACGCGATGCCGGGCCCGAGGGCGACAACGAGGCCACCGCGCCCTTCGACGACCCGGCGATGGCCCGGTCCTGGCTGGACGCCGAGTGGCCGAACCTGTTGCCGCTCGCCGCGTTCAGTGCGCACCACGGGTGGCCCGGGCACACGATCCAGTTGGCGGCCCCGCTGCGGCGGCACTTCGACGAGAGCGGCCTGCACAGCGATGCGATGACCCTGCTGGGTCACGCGCTGCACGCGTCCCGCGCGATCGGCGATCGCGGCGAGGAAGGTATGACGCTGTGCAACCTGGGGGTGGCGCACATGCGACTGGGCCGCCTGGACGAGGCCACCGAGCATCAGCAGCGCGCCCTTGAGCTGTGCCGTAGCACCGGCGACCAGTACAGCGAGGCCGGCGTCCTGAACAACCTCGGCAACCTGATGGAGCGGCTGGGTCGGTACGACGAGGCCATCACCTACTACCAGCAGGCCCGCGTCCTGGCACAGAACCTAGGGCTGCGCCACGGCGACGCGACCCTGCTGAACAACATGGGCTACGTCGCCCTACGGCAGGCCCGGTACGACGCCGCGACCGACCACTGCGAGCGCTCACTGGAGCTGTTCCAGACGCTCGGCGACGTGGGGGGCGCCGCCCGCGCGCACGTCAACCTCGGCGCGATCGCCCACCAGCTTCACCGCTACGACGAAGCTCTGGAGCGGTACCAGGGGGCACTGTCGAGATCCCGCGAGATCGGCGCACGAGGAATCGGGGTGGAGGCGCTCAACGGGGTCGGTGAGACGTACCGGGCGCTCGGCGACCTGGATCAGGCGCGGGCCAGCCACGAGGCCGCTCTGGACGCCGCACGGCAATCGGCCGACCCGTACTACGAGGCACTGTCGGTGGAGGGGCTCGGCCACACCGCCGCAGCGGCCGCGGAGCCGGAGGATGCCGCCCGGTACTGGGATACGGCACTGGCGATCTACCGCAGGCTGCGGGTACCGGAGGCGGACAGACTCCAGGCCCAACTGCCCTGACAACCTAGGAGACATCGATGACGAGTCCGGGTTCCTCCACCACGACCACGACACCGTTCTTCACCCCGCGACGAGTGGCCCGGATGGCGATCCTGGTCGCCCTCAGTGCGGTCGGCGCCTTCATCAAGATCCCGAGCCCGACCGGCACCATCGCGCTCGACTCGGCTCCGGGCTTTCTCGCCGCCGCGGCGTTCTCCCCGGGCGAGGGTGCGATCGTCGGAGCCCTCGGTCATCTCATCTCCGCGGTGACCACCGGGTTCCCGCTCGGCCTGCCGATCCACCTGCTCGTCGCCGCCGAGATGGCGGTGTTCGTCTGGGTCTTCGGCGTTGTGGCTCGCAAGGTCAACATCTGGGTGGCGATCGCCGTGGGGATCTTCCTGAACGGTGTTGTCGGTGCGGCCATCATGATCCTGTTCGGTGGCCTGGGCATGTTCTGGGCTCTGCTGCTCCCGCTGACGGTGGGCAGTGCCATCAACATCATCATCGCGGTCCTCGCCACCCAGGCACTGATTGCCGCCGGGCTGGCGCCGCCCTCGCAAGCCGTGGGGCTGGCGCTCACGTCGCCGGGGCGGAACCCACCGGCGGTGGACGGGTGACCGCCGCACCACCGCCGTCCTCGGTACGGGCCGTCCGGGACATCATCGTCCTGAGCGGCTCGGGGGAAGGCATGGTGGTGGCCTGTGACTCCGTGGGAGGCATCGGGCCGAAGCCCGCCGACACCGTCACCGTCCCTGGATCCACGACGGCGCATTTCGCCGCGCGGGTGCCGATCCTGGAAGTGTTGTGCTCCGGCGCTGACCCCGTGGTCGTGGTCAACACGCTGTGCGTGGAGATGGACCCGCTGGGCATCGAGATGATCGCAGCCGTACGCGAGCTCGCCGCGCGGGCCGGCGTCGCGCCCGACGCGGTCACCGGTAGCACCGAGGACAATGTCGCCACCCAGGCGACCGGCATCGGCGTCACGGTCATCGGGCGCCTCGGCGCGGGGAGGCACCGACCTGGGCGGGCTCAGGCCGGTGACGTGGTGCTGTGCGCCGGTCTGCCCCGCTCGGCTCCCGATGACGAGCTGTATCCCGGGCATCCTGACCAGGTGTCCATCGAGGACCTGCGCTCAGCGCTGGCCAGTGGTCTGGTGCACGACGCGTTGCCGGTGGGTTCCAAAGGGTTGGGCTGGGAGCTGCCCCAGTTGGCGGCGCCCGCCGGTCTGAGGGCGCGCTGGCGCGCCGAAGCGCCGGTGCACCCTGACCGCTCCGGCGGCCCGTCCAGCTGTGTGCTGCTCGCCTGTGCACCGGAGGACGAGGCCGCGCTGCGCGATCACTTCCCGGCCAGCCTGCCTGTGCACGCCGTCGCCGACCTGCGGGCGCCGGCGACTGGCCTTACCGAAGCCACCGCGACGTGACCACGTCCCCCGGTCACATCCACGCCAACGCCCTCACCTTCCGGTACGACTCCACCGAGGAGCCCCAGCTGCGCTCGGTGAGTTTCGACGTCGCCGAAGGTGAACGAGTGGCGATCATGGGCGCCACCGGGGCAGGGAAGAGCACACTGTCGATGTCCCTCAACGGCCTTGTGCCGCACCATCACGTAGGCACGATGACCGGTGTGCTCACCGTGGCCGGTCGTGCCGTGGCGTCCAGTGACATCGCGGATCTCGTCCAGCACGTCGGCCTGGTCATGCAGGACCCCGAGTCTCAGATCACCGGGCGTACGGCACTTGCCGACGCCGCGGTCGGACCGGCCAACCTCGGCCTGCCCCGCGCGGAGGTCTTCGCGCGGGCAGAGGCGAGTCTGCTCCGGGTCGGCCTGGCAGACCTGAGTGACCGGAGCGCCGCCGCGATGTCCGGCGGGCAGCAGCAGCGGCTTGCCATCGGGGGGATCCTGGCCATGGGCCCCGAGATTCTCGTCCTCGACGAGCCGACCAGCGAGCTTGACCCAGCCGGCACCGAACAGGTCTTCGACGTGGTACGCGAGTTGTCCGCGGAATCCCACCGCACGGTGCTGCTCGTGGAGCACGAGGCTGAACTCGTCGCCGCGTGGGCGCAGCGGCTGCTGGTCCTAGTTGGCGGCTGCCTGGTGTACGACGGCTCACCTGCCGGTTTCTTCTCCCATCCCGATCTCGTGGCGCGGGCGGGGCTACGCCCACCGGGTGTGGTCAGCGTGGTCGCCACCCTCCGGGAACGAGGGCTGCTCCCGGAGCCGGGGAGCGACGATCCTGGCATTCCCTCGACTGTCGCCGAGGCCGTCGCGTTGCTGCGTCCGTACCTGACCGTGACGGAACGTCCCGCACCGCCGGTGGCCGACGCCGTGGAGTCCGGGCCTGTCGTGATCCAGAGCGAGGCGCTCACGTACCGCTACCCCTCCGGCATCGAGGCCCTGACGGAGGTGGACCTGCGGGTACGACAGGGGGAGTTCGTCGCACTGCTGGGCCGCAACGGGGCGGGCAAGACGACCTTCGCCCGGCATCTCAACGGGCTGCTGCGCCCAACGTCCGGGTATCTGGAGATCAACGGGCGCCCCACCGCCGGGCGCAAGGTCCACGAGCTGGCCACCGAGGTGGGGTACGTCTTCCAGAACCCCGACCACCAGATCTTCGCCGCCTCGGTGGCCGAGGAGATCGGCTTCGGTCTGAAGAACCTCGGGCACAGCGAGGACGAGATCGCCGACCGGGTGGCCGAGGTGCTGGAGCAGGTGGGCATGCCCGGGACGGCGCGGTTGCACCCGTACCGGCTGGGGAAGGGGCAGCGGCAACGCCTGGCGGTTGCCAGCGTGCTCGCGCTGCGGCCGCGGATCCTGGTCATCGACGAACCGACGACCGGCCAGGACTGGCACGGCTCCGTGGCGATCATGGATCTGGTCCGCGGCCTCAACGAGGCCGGGCACACGATCGTGGTGATCACCCACGACATGCCACTGGCGGCCCGGTACGCCCGGCGCGCAGTGGTCTTCGACGACGCCCGGATCCGCGCCGACCGTTCCATCCGTGAGCTCTTCGCCGACCCGGAGCTGCTGGCCGGGTCCGGCCTACGCCCACCTCAGCTCACCGAGCTGGCCCTGGCCCTGGGACTCGGACCGTTGACCTCCGTGGAGGAGTACGTCGCCGCGTGGGGAGGGATCAGTGTTCCTTGAGTACGTCCCCGGCACGACATTCGCGCACCGCGCTGACATCCGCGCCAAGCTGGTGCTGTTCACCGTCGTGGTCGTGCTGAGCTTCCTGTTCACCTCACCGGTCCCGAACGCCGTGCTCAGCGCCGGCTCGCTGGCGCTGTTGTTCAGCCTGGGCCTGGTCGCACGCGAGATCGGCAAGCTGTTGCTACCCCTGGCGCCGATCGTCGCGCTGATCGTGCTCTTCGCCGCCCTCAGCCCGCCGCCCGGGATGCGCTCGGGCGGGGTGATCGCCCACCTGTGGTTCGGGGACAACCTGCCGCTGACCGTGGACGGACTGCGGTACGGGGCCTCGCTCGGCCTGCGGATCCTGACCATGGTCTCGGCTACCACCGCGCTGATCCTGTGCACACCCGTGGAGCACTTCACCGCATTGCTGCGCTCGGTGCGTACGCCGTTCCCGATCGTCTTCATCGTGACCACCGCGCTGCGTTTCGTACCCACGATGCAGCACCGGGCGGAGCAGATCCTGGACGCGCAGCGGGCTCGCGGGGCGAGGATCGACGGCGGTGGGATGATCGGCACCGTCCGGGCGTACACCACGATCATGGTCCCGCTGTTCGCGACGGGGATCCGGATGTCGGAGGAGCTCGCCGCCGCGATGCTCTCTCGCGGCTACGGGATCTCCACCCGGCCCACCCAGCTCCACACGCTACGGATGACCTGGCGTGACCCGGTACTCATCGTCGTTGCCCTCGGACTGCTGGCTGCCGCCGTGTGGCTACGTCTCCAGGGGGTATGGACCGGCTGATGGAAGGACCCGCGATGCCCTCCGATGCGCTGCGCCTGGATCGTGCGCAGGGCTGCCTGGTGGGCGTGGCCCTCGGTGACGCGATGGGGATGCCGGGCGAGTTGTGGCCACGCGCGCAGGTCAAGGCGCACTTCGGTTGGATCGACCGCTTCCTGCCGGGTCCGGACGGCCACTTCGTGGTGGATGGCTTCGCCGCTGGTCAGGTCACCGACGACACCCAGCAGACCCTGATGCTCGCCGAGGCCATCCTCAGCGCCGGCGGAGTGGTGCGGGCCGACACCGTGGCGCAGCACCTTGTCGCGTGGGCGGATCGGGTCGGGGCCACCGAGGGCAACTTCCTCGGCCCCAGCTCGGCGCGGGCGATCCAGAAGCTGCGGGAGGGCGCTGATCCGCGTACCACCGGCCGTGGCGGTGCGACCAACGGCGCCGCGATGCGGATCGCGCCGGTGGGGATCGTACGCTCCTCATCCGACCTGGAAGCGTTGGTCGACGCCGTCGTCGAGGCGACCGTGATGTCCCACGACACGAACGTCGCGGTGGCTGGTGCGAGCCTGGTGGCCGGGGTGATCAGCGCGGCCCTCGACGCACCCGGTGGTCCGGTCGACCAGGACGCGATCGCCGACCGGCTTCAGTTCGGCCTCCGCGCCGCGGCAGTGGGCCTGGGGCGGGGGGAACAGGTCGTCGCCGCCTCCGTCATCGAGCGCTGCATGCTCGCGCGTGAGATCGCGCTGTCCACCGGTGACGACGAGGCCTTCCTGCAACGTCTGTACGACGTGGTGGGGGCATCAGTGGCGACACCGGAGTCTGTACCCGCCGCGGTGGGCCTGCTGGTGCGCGGTGCGGCCGACCCGTACCGGGTCGCGGTCCTGGCCGCGAACCTCGGTGGCGACACCGACACCATCGGGGCCATCGCGACCGGCATGGCGGGCGCGATCAGCGGGCTGTCGGCGATCCCGGCCGACCTGGCCACCACGCTCGAAACGGTCAATGGCATCACCCTGGAGACGATGGCCGGCAGGCTCCTGGAGGTACGGGCCTGACCCCCGACTGGCGGGCCGCGGCTCACCTGATGACGGTGGTGGGTGCGATACTGCCGCCTGGTCTCCACCCCTCGACACCGGAGTTCCGATCGGGCGATACATTCGCGGGCACGCCGTCCCGATGATCTAATGTGATGACGCTCACTACCTGCCTGGAGCCAGGCGATGTGTACCTGGAGTCTGCATGCCGCACGCCTCAGCCCGCCTGGTCACGTCGTTGACGCGGAGGGGCCGCAACGCCGATTACGAGTGGGACCAGTTCGACTCAGCGTGGTACCACCGGCACAACTACTCCGATCTGCGCTGGGACGACCGGGAGATCATCGAGTACGTCGGCGACTTCTTTACAGAGGCGTACCGGAAGGGTCGGTTGGGGAGCGGTCTGCGGGGTGTCGATGTTGGCGCCGGCGCCAACCTCTATCCGTCCCTGGCCATGCTGCCGTTCTGCCGGACCATCGAACTGTTCGACTTCTCGGAGTCGAACATCAGGTGGCTCGTCGAGCAGGTTCCGCAGTATGGCCCGTCGTGGGATCCATTCTGGAACACGCTGGCCAGACGGGGCCCGCACTACCATGCGGTGGCGTGCCCCCGCCGCAGGCTAGCCGAGATCGCGCGGGTGGCCAGAGACAGCGTATTCAAGCTTCCCGAACGGCAGTGGGACGTTGGCACGATGTTCTTCGTCGCCGAATCCCTGACCTCAGTTCCGACCGAATTCAAGACCGCGCTCCGCAGGTTTGTTCTCGGATTGAAGCGGCGTGCGCCGTTTGCCGCCGCGTTCATGAGGGGGTCGAAGGGCTACCGGGTCCATGATCGGTGGTTCCCCGCAGTCGCCATCGATGAGGCACACGTCGAGGAGTGCCTGGAACCGCTCACCACAGACCTGCGGCTGCACAAGGTTGCCCTGGGGGAGCGGCTACGACCCGGATATGATGGCATGATTCTTGCGACGGGTTACCGCTCGAATCAGACTTGAATAGCTGAACGGGGGTTGCGGCGCGGTGAGGATCAGGCCCCGGCAACAGCTGCTGGAAATCTGGAAATCCCTTATCGCGACGTCCTATGCGGACGGAAAGTGGACCTGGGGTGGGCGCACCGAGTCCGACTCGGTCGGTGACGCTGAGCAGTTGCTCTGTTTGTTGACCCCGGCGCGGGAGATCGAGGCCTTTCGGTTCAGCCAACCCGATGAGACCGCCGACGACGTGCTGCGCGCGCTACGGGAACTGGGCGACCCTCTGGAGATCCCCCGGCGGGTAGTGGAGATTCTGACCGACTACCTCGATCGTCACAGTGACGAGGACGGCACCCCCCGCTATTCGGGCGGCGGGCACCTGATGACCCCACCCGGCACGGAGCCGACCGAGGCGCAGCGTTCGCTCGACCTGGTGGAGTCTTTCTCGTTGTCGGTCCCCCTGTGCCTGGCGATCGTGACCTTCGCACGTGACTTCCGCAGCATCGTCAAGCGGCCGGACCTGCTCAACGAGGTGCAACGCCTCGAACAGCTCGCTTCCCGCCGTCTGACGGGGGCGATGACCGGGCTGCTGCGCAGCTTCACGGTCAACACCTTCGACGTGGGCCACCCCTACGGCAAGATCCTGCTGGCCACCGTCAACCAGACGAACCAGCCCGTGCGCAGGGTGGCTGACCAGCTCCAGCGCGCGCTGCGGGACATCACCGCCAACCTGCGTGACATGACCATCGGATCGGGCGTGGTCAAGGATTTCGACACCCCCGGCAAACTCTATGAGATCGGCTGGTCCTGGGGAGTCGTCGCGGGAGCTCCCCCGATCGACTTCGTGAGCAACCTGAACCGGCAACGCGACGGTGTGGCGTTGGACGCCCCGTACCTGCACTTCACGGTGTCGGCGTTGGACGGTATCTCCGACCTGTTCCGGGAGCGGACTCGAAGGCTGGGCCTGCTCAACGAGGAACAGCAGCGTCTGGCACAGGCGCTCCAGGTGCGCTGGGACATCACCCAGCGGTACTGGGCGGTGCTGGCGAGCTTCGGGGAAGAGCGCTGGCCACTGGAGGACATTCCGTGGCGCACCACCGACGACGTCGAGTCTGACTACTTCAGCCTGCTGGTGACCGCGATCGCGCAGCGCGACCTGGTGGAACGCCGGGTCATGGACGTCGACCTCTCACGGCTGGGCCGGGTCCTCACCGAGTTGGGCAACCGGGGCCGGCTGACGCGACGACCGACCCCCAACGACCCGGCGGCCTCGCTCCATGATCCGGGGATCCGGATGGGCCTTGACATCGCGGCCGAGGCAGAGGTCGAGGGTCCACCGCTGGCCTGGGTCGCGCCCGACTTCGGGGCGTTGCTGCTCAAGCGGGCGGTCCGTACCGCCGAGCTACTGTCCGATGTGGCGCTCCGGGGCGAGATTCTTGAACTGTCCGACCAGCTGTGGACGCATCTCACCGAGCGGCAGATGGGTGAGGGTGCCGCCGGGCGGTTGTGGGACCAACCGCGGAAGACCTTCCCTTCGATCGAGACCTGGCACACCGCACCTTCCTGGACGATCACCCTGCGGGCGGTGGAGGCGCTGGTCACCGCGGCCACCATGCTCTCGGGCCGCCCGCTGCACAGCGCGCGGTTGACCGCGATCGCCGAGGACCTGCTCAGTGAGGCGGAGCACCTCTTCGACCAGGAGTTGCTCACCGGTGGTTTCGAGGGCGGGCCCGCGATGCGCGAAGTGCTCGGGGTTGCTGAAGCCAACCTGGGCCGCGCCAAGGAGATCCTGCGCGAAAAGCCCGGAAGCGCGATTGTGCTGGCCGGTGACGTGTTGCGGGAGCTGGACCGGCTGGCGGCGGCGCGGGAAGACGCCATGTGGGTGAGGTAGTCGTGCTGGTCTTCGCGACATCGGACAAGGGCGGCACCGGTCGATCGGTCACCAGCTGTAACGTGGCGTACCGGCGCGCGTTGCAAGGCGGCGACGTCTGTTACCTCGACTTCGACTTCGGCTCGCCCACCTCTGGCGCCATCTTCAGCATCGACTCCGCGTTACGCGGCACCGATCGCGGTGGCCTGCATGCCTACCTGCACGCACGGAGTCAGGAGCCACACCGCATCGACGTCTGGGCAGAATCAGACCGCCGCAGCCCGGGTGGTCCTCCGGACGGTGCCGGCCGCCTCGTGCTGTATCCCGGCGACGCCGGCGGCGGCGAGTTCGCCGCCGACGGTGACATGGTGCAGCGTTGCGCCGCGCTGTTCCTCAGGCTTGAGGAGGAGTTCGATCTGGTCCTGGTGGACCTCAGCGCCGGTCGGTCGTACGCGACCCAGATCGTGCTGGCGGCCACCGCGCTGCCGGAGTTGGCGGATGTGCCGGTACGTTGGCTGGTGTTCCATCGCTGGACCCGTCAACACGTACTCGCGGCGGAGGGCCTCGCCTACGGCGACCGCGGCCTGGTGGACAGCGGCGCGGCTCTCGGGCACCACCGAGAGGCATTGATGGACTCGATCCGCTTCGTACGCACCGCCGTGGTCGACCCGAACTCCGAGGAGCTCGCCGGCCTGCAAGCGTCCCAGATCGCCTGGCTTCGCAGGTGCGACGACGACCTCGATTCCCTCGCCCGGCGACTCCGGGTGGGGCGTACCGCAATGCTCGGCGAGGTGCCGCTGGAACCGGTGTTGCAGTGGCGGGAGCAGTTGATTTCCGACAGCGACACGATGACGCGCAAGATCGCCAACCAGGCGACAGTGGACGCCTTCGAGACGCTGGCCAAGCGGCTCACCGATCACCATGCCTGGAACACCCTGTGACCGAACCCGAAGCGGTGTTCCGGGAACACACCGCGAGCCCGCGCACCGCCGCCGTGCCGCTGGCTCACCTGTCCATCGAGGTGGGGCACCTGTACGCGGACGACTTCGCCGGCGGCGTGCCGCGACTCGTCACGTTGTTCCGCCAGGTCGCGCCCTGGGTGCGTACCGCGGAGGAGACCTGCGCCGACGCGGTGGCGCCACGTCGGGCACGGGTCAGCACCTGCTTTCTGATTGACGACTACTTCACGCCGTTCAGTTCACCGCGTGAGGTCCTGCCGCAATTGCTGCAAGCGGCCGACGAGGCCGGCGTACGCCTGGACTATGTCGCCCGGGAATCGGGCTGCGCACGGGCCGGTGACGTCGACGTCGCGAGCCTGGTGGAGAGCCGGATCGTCGCGGAACCGCCGCTGGGGACCAACGGCAGCCGGCCGCCGGTCACGGAGTCCGGCTGGCTGTGCAATGGGGAGCGCTCACCAAGCGGCATCGCGGAGGCGATGGCGATCACACCGGTGTGGCAGCCACCCCGGGAGAACGCTGTGAACCGGCACTCCGTCTTCCTCGATGTGCAGCTGTGGGACGGGGACCGCGAGCACCGGGTGTGGTCGTGTCCGTACCTGGCCGCGGTCTGGCAACTGCTCCGGCTCGGCGTGGTGCGTGACCACGGCACCGTGGTCGCGGCGCCGGAGCGGCTCGAAACGGAATTCCCCAGGGAATGGGGCGAGTTGCCGGCGGTGACGTCCGTGAACCCTGGAGCGGCGCCGTTCTGGGCGTACCGGACGATGTCGGTGCTGGGGACTCGATTCCTGCCGATCGAGCACGCGGTCCGGACGATTCTCAGCCAGGTCGCGGTGGACGACGCTGCGGCCGTACAGGTCCTGGAGCGGGCGGGGCGTGAGCGGATCACGTTGCCCGCGGAGATCGTGGGACGGATCCAGTACGTTTTCACCGGCGCGCCCTGGAATTGAGCCTTGTGGAAACCCGCTGACCGGTCGCGCCGAGGCGATGCGGCCGTTACCAGTGCATCCCGCTACGAGTGCACCCGCGCTACCTGGCCGCGGCCCACAGTTGATCGAAGTACTGAGCACGTTCGGCGAGCCGGTCGGTGTCGGAGATCAGCGTGGTCTTGACGATGACGGGATGACCGGACGGCAACGGGTTGTCGGCCGGGATCGTCTCGTAGTTGATTTCGTTGTCGAACAGGATGAAGTCGTCAGGCGAGTTCTGCGGACCTCCAGGCAGCTCGCTGGGATCGATCACCCGGACCTGGATTCCACACCTCTTCTGCTGTCGATAGATTTCGATAAAGGTTTCATCCTTGAGTAACTCCGGCCGGTCCATGATGAACACCCGCTGGATGGCCACCCCACGGCTGACCGCCTTCGCTTGTGCCTGAAGGTATCGCTGACCGAGCTCGGAGAGCCACAGCCCGCCGTCTCCGAACCCGCGGCCACCCGCGTCCACCGTGGTCTTGCTGGTCGCCTGTATGGAGTGCCCGGTGTGGTGGGTCAGGCGCAGCAGCCAGTGCCGGTCTTCACCGTCGTAACTGACGTCATCCTGGCGTCCGAACTCGTGGAGCAGCTTCGAGGCGGCCCGCAGTTCCTCTCGCCCCAGGACGCGCAGCAGCGACGGGGTGCGGCTGTCAATGCTCATGGCCTTGGACACAAGATCGGCCAGCACATCGTCGAATTCGTACGAGCTCGGACGGTCGCCGAGTATGGCAGGGCGCTCGCCGGACTGGTCCAGAGGCGCGATCCGTTCGGCCGTCGCGACCGCTCGCAGCTCATGAACCTGCGCTGCGACATCGAGGAGGATCTGGCTCAGGAAGGCCATCCCACCCACGGAGAGCGCCGCCAGCAACGGCACAGCGTGACTGCCAACGCTCAGCCGAGCGAGTAGGTAGACCACGACACCGACGGCGAGTGTGACGAGGACGATCCGGGCCACGGGAAAGCGCCAGCGGTCGTGTGGTGCGGGAACGGCCATCGATCTTCCTCACAATCCAGGGCGGTCTCTTCCAGTGCCGCATGACGCGGCGAGAGACGCCAACGTCAGCTGGTCACGGACTCGGGTGATGAGGTTGTGCCATTGCCGGCTGAATCCGGGCCGCTGCTCCAGTCGTCGCCACAGTTGCGCCACACATGGCGGGAGCCTTGCCGTGGGCATCCAGAGGTGGGCCAGGTAGTCGATCACCGGTTGCAGACGGTCGACCACCTCGGGTCGGCTCGCCCCGCCGATCCGGGCCCGCTCCACCAGGGTGATGACGGTGGTGAGGAGCCAGTCGTGGAAGGCCGCGGCCTCACACAGTTGCACCGCATGGCGTACGTCGCTGCCAGGGTAGGCGAGGGTGAGGGTCCGTGACTGAGGACCGACGAGTGTGAACTCCACGCTGGACGCGGCCGCGTTCTCGTCGTCATACAGCCGGGCAGTCCACCGGAGCCTGGTCCGGACGACGCGGAACGGGGCCTGCCGGTCAAGCATGTCAGTGCGCTGCACGGTGTCGACCGTCCGGCCGCTGATCGCTCCGAGGTCCAGCCGGGAGGCCGTCGGACCTGCTTCCAGGTACCCGCTGGCCAGCAGGCTGGTCTCGGTCTTGCCGATAGCTTGGAGTACGCCCGGCTGGGCGAGGTAGTGGGCCCACGGCTGCCGCTGCTGG
Organism: Micromonosporaceae bacterium; assembly: GCA_050701795.1. Lineage (GTDB taxonomy): Bacteria > Actinomycetota > Actinomycetes > Mycobacteriales > Micromonosporaceae > WHSM01. Next base: position 27,108 of record JBOGDK010000004.1, on the reverse strand, counting down.
TCCCATCGTTCGGATAGCCAGGTGAAGCTGGACCCTTGGAGAATGTGACCACCGAGCACCGCAGCGCGACACACGGCGGTGCCTACGACGCGTACGGCGGAACCGGAAGCTGTCGTCATGTCGCAGTCCAGGCCGGACAGGATCTCCGGGGACATGCTGAAGCTGATCGGGCGGCTGGACTGGCGTACCCGCTCCCCGGCCACCAGGCTCAGCAGGCGTGCCACGTCGCGATCAGGAAGCGCGTGGGAATGCTGGAGCAGGCCAGTGTGCACCTCCCCGAGAACAAACATGGCGCGCCACCGGTCCCTCAAATTCGAACGCGAGATCACCCACAATAGCTGAGCAGAGTCCATTAAGGACTGTCATGATGTAAACCCTTCAACAAGCCAGATGCTTCGATTAGACTTCCGGGATGGCATCCGGCGCCCGCGAGGACGTTCTCGTGGTAGGTGCTGGCGTTTCCGGGCTCACGACCGCGGTGGTGTTGGCCGACGCGGGGCTTCGTGTGCGGATCGTGGCGGCCGACCCTCCCGAGCGGACATTCTCCGCTGTTGCCGGTGCCAGCTGGGGACCGTACATGGTGACTCACGGGGAGATTCTGCGATGGAGCGCGGAAAGCTTCGAAGGGTTCGCGAAGATCTCCGAGAATTCCGCCAGCGGGGTGGTGATGACGCCTGGGCTGGAGGCGGTGGACCGGGTCGTCGAGCTGCCGACGTGGGCCCGAAACGTCGTGGGTTGTAGTCCCTGCCCACCGGACGAGCTGCCGGAGGGATATCTCAGTGGATGGCGTTACACAATTCCGCTGATCAATATGCGGGTCTACCTCCGCTATCTGGTAGAGCGACTGGCGGAATCAGATGTCGAAATCGCGCTGACTTCGCCTCTGACCTCGCTGGGCAGTGTGAATGCCGGGTCGCTGGCCGTGGTGAACTGCACTGGTCTCGGATCCCGGGCGCTGGTGGCGGACGAGAACATCACGCCGGTCCGTGGGCAATTGGTGGTTGTCGAGAATCCGGGAATCTCCGAGTTCTTCCAGGACAACGTCGACGGGCCGGATCTGACCTGCATATTTCCGCACGGTGATCATGTGGTGCTGGGTGGCGTCGCAGCGCCGGACACCGGCGATCTGGCGGTGGACCCGGTGCTGATCGGGCAGATCCTGGAGCGCTGCGTGAAGATCGAACCGCGGCTGGCACGCGCCCGGATCATCGGTCACCGGGTGGGGCTGAGGCCCCAACGCCCCCAGGTGCGGGTGGAGCGAGACCCGGGGGCACCAGGTCGGCTGATCCACAATTACGGCCACGGAGGCTCCGGCGTGACGCTGTCGTGGGGCTGTGCTCGCGAAGTGCTGCGGCTGGTGACGGCCGGCCTGGCGTAGGCCGACTCCCGGGCACGGCCCGCGGGGCTTGTCACCGGCGACCGGGGAGCGCGACGGCGTACCACAGTGGCAAGCCACTGATACCGGTACGCCGGCGGGGCGACAATGAGCTGTGACCCGCTGGGTGTTGCACGTCGACATGGATCAGTTCATCGCGGCGGTCGAGCTGCTGCGGCGACCGGAACTGGCGGGGCGCCCGGTGGTGGTGGGCGGCGACGGCGATCCGGCGAAGCGCGGCGTGGTCAGTACGGCGTCGTACCTGGCCCGGGAGTACGGCGTGCACTCCGGGATGCCGCTGCGTACGGCGGCGCGCCGGTGCCCGGAAGCGGTGTTCCTGCCGGTGGACTCCGAGGCGTACGAGATCGTCTCGGCGCGGGTGACGGCCGCGCTGCGGCAGCTGGACGCGGTGGTGCAGCCGATCGGCTGGGACGAGTGGTTCCTTGCCGTGGACACCGACGCCCCGGAGGCGTTCGCCCGCGACGTGCGGGCGGTGGTCAAGGCGGCGACCCGGCTGGAATGCACTGTCGGGATCGGCGAGAACACATTGCAGGCGAAGCTGGCCACCGGCTTCGGCAAGCCGGCCGGGGTGGCCCGGCTGACCTACGCGACCTGGTATGAGGTCCTCGGGCAGCGGCCCACGGATGCGCTGTGGGGGATCGGCGCCAAGACCGCGCGGCGGCTCGCCGGGCTCGGGATCCGTACGGTGAACGACCTCGCTGCCAGCGATCCGGACACCTTGGCCGGGGAGCTGGGTCCGTCCACTGGTCCGTGGCTGGTCCGGTTGGGACGCGGCGAGTCCTCCGCGGCCGTGACCGACGAGCCGTACGTGCCGCGCGGCCACGGCCGGGAGCGGACCTACCAGGAGGACCTCACCGACTGGGACCAGGTGCGCCGCGAACTGATCGCCCTGCTCCACGAGGCATTGTCCGGCAACCAGCGCGCCGCGGCTCGGGTGATGGTGAAGGTGCGGTACGTCCCGTTCACCACCGAGACGCACAGTCGTACGCTGCCCACCCCTACGACCGACTTCACGGTGATCGAGCAGGCGACCATGACGGCGCTCGACATGTTCCAGCGGCGCCGTCCGGTGCGGTTGCTGGGCGTCCGGGTCGAATTCACTGACTGACGGCCGGCTGGACAAGGCCGGCTAGCGTGAGTCTCCCCTGGAGGAGGCAGAAGTGAGGAAGACGAAAAGAAGGCCGTGGGCCGTGACCGCGGTAGCTGCGGTCACGGTCGCGTTGACCATGGCGACACCAGCCATAGGTATCGCTGAGGAGTCCGACCCGCCGGCAGCCGCGGTGAAGACGCTGGTCTGGCAGGACGACTTCAAGGACGCGAGCTCCCGCGCCAACTGGCAGGTCATCACCGGGCGTGTCAGTCCTGGCAAGTCGCAGGCGGAGTTCCTCGATTCCAATGTGGATGTGAGGGGCGACGCGCTCGTGCTGCGCTCCCAGCGGCACTGCGTCAAGAAGGAGTCCACCCCGCTCACCGAAAAGAACGCGCGGGCCGGCGCATGTGCCCACGGCAAGATCACCAGGTACTCGTCCGCTCGGGTGCACCGCGCCGCGGGTCTGCCGAATCCGAGCGGTAATTTCCGGGTGGTGTTCCGGGCCTCGCTGCCGGAACCAGTGGCCGGCACCCGGAGTGCGCTGTGGATGAAGAACAGCGCTCCGTACTGCGACGCCGAAGGCGTCCCTGCGGGCGATATCCCGACCAACCTCGGGGAGCTTGACGCGCTCGAGTGGTACGGGAAGAACCCCCGTACCACCACTGCCAGCACGCACCTGGCGTGTGACCCTCAGAGCTTGAAGACCCGGCACGCGTACAACAAACGCGACGGGCTTCAGCCAGGTGGCATGCACACCTGGGCGGTGGAACGACGGGGCAACCGGGTCTGGTACTTCGTGGACGGGGCCCGGGTGGGGACCGTCGACGTGTGCGGCAAGGGGAAGCTGAACGGAGTCTCCAAGGCCAAGTGCGACGCCATCTTCGCGCTGCCCTGGACTCTGATCATGCAGGGAGAGGTGTTCGGGCATAAGGGCGGGTTCACTCCGCCGGCGAATTCCGCGCGCTTCCCGGCTCAGCACCTCAAGGTCGACTGGGTCAAGGTCTTCACCGTGTCAAAGGGCGCGGAGGGCGAGGCGCCGCAGCCGCCGAAGGAGCCGGGACAGCCACCGTCGAGCGGCTCTCCGTCGAGCACAGCCGCCGAGCCGGGTGCTACGGACACGACCCCCACGACCACTCCCGTGGGTGGCCCGGCGCTGCCTGACACCGGAAGCGCGCCGTGGATCCCGGCGCTCATCGGTATCACCCTGTTCGCCACAGGAGTGCTACTGCTGGTGGCGGTACGCCGCCGCAGGAGCGCCACGGACACCTCGTAACCACGTGGTCACGGTGGCGCTCCGGACCTCCGAGCGCTGACCTACGTAGTGATCACCGACGGCCTGTCGGTTCCCGTACCACCAGGGAGCCGACAGGCCGCTTCGGGTGCGGTGGGAACGCAACGGTTCCGGGTCTTCGCCGACCCGGCTGGGCACCCGTTCTGCCTCTGTGTGAGCGGCGACTAGCCAGACCGGGCTGTCCTCAGACAACCGGGACAGCGGCGCGCCCGGACGCCGCTGGGGCGCCGGGCGTTCCGCTGACTCGCCTCTGCTCTCGCGGTCGCTGCTGTGTCGCGTGCCCCGTCGATGTCCCGTGACGCGAGAACGCGACCTTCCGGATCAGCTCTGCGGGTGAAGCACGACCTTGGTGTAACCCTCGACGCGCTTGTCGAACTTTTCGTACGCCGACGGCGCCTGTTCCAGGGGCAGTTCGTGGGACACCACGAAGCTGGGCTTCGCTCGTCCCTGGATGATCATGTCGCGCAACTGCCGGTTGTACCGCTTGACGTTGGCCTGTCCGGTTCCGACCCGGAGGCCCTTTTCGAACAGCTTCCCGATCGCGACCATCAGCATGCCCTGCTTCGCGTCCTCGCTGACCCCGCCGGGGTCGGAGGGCACGTACAGGCCGGGTACCCCGAGCCAGCCGGTCGGCCGTACGGTCATGACGAGCGAGTTCAGCACTACCGCCGGCTCCTCGCCTTCGCCGCTGTGGGCCGTCGCCTGGTAACCGACCGCGTCGACGCCCTTGTCCGTACCTTCCCCGTCGAGCTGGTCCATGATCTGCTCGGCCGGGTTGCCCTTGGTGAAGTCGATCGGAGTGGCACCGATCTCTTCCGCCTTCTGGAGTCGCTCCGGCACCCGGTCGACCACGAACACCCGGGACGCTCCCCGCAGCATCGCCGAGTACGCGGCCATCAGGCCGACCGGGCCCGCCCCGTAGACGGCAACGGTCTCTCCGGGCGAGACCTGAGCGAGTTCGCAGCCGTGGTAGCCGGTCGGGAAGATGTCGGCGAGCAGGATGAAGTCGGTCTCGAAATCGGTGCCCTTCGGAAGCTTCAGGCAGTTGAAGTCGCAGTACGGCACCCGGACGTACTCGGCCTGTCCACCGACGTACGGCCCCATCGCGACGTACCCGTACGCCCCGCCGGCGAATCCCGGGTTCACCGTGAGGCAGAAGCCGGTGTAGCCGCCGAGACAGTTCTTGCAGAACCCGCATGCCACGTTGAACGGCATCACGACCCGGTCGCCCTGCTTGATCGTGGTGACGCCGTCCCCGACCTCCTGGACGACTCCCATGTTCTCGTGCCCGAAGACGATCCCCGGCTCGGCCGCTGTACGGCCCTCGTACATGTGCAGATCCGAGCCGCAGATCGCGGACGACGTGATCCGTACGATCGCGTCGTTCGGGTGCTGAATCCCCGGATCGTCGACTTGTTCCACCGCGACCCTGAATGGCTCCTTGTACACCACAGCCCTCACCGAGATCACCTCCGCCTGAATGAACGAGTGACGTGGGGATCACCCTGCGCAAGGGCGCCCACGCCCTCCCTTTAGCCATCGGCAGTGGCCGGCAAACGCCGCAGGAGATGGTCATCGGACAATTACGGAGTGTGATAGTGCGAGGTGAGATCCCCGACAGCCTCTCGGTATCGGTCCGGTGTGCGTCTAGCGTGTGGTAGATGAAAGGCGCACCAGCACGTACCCGACGCGGCACACTGCTCACGCCCGTCAAAGGCCTGTCCGGCACCGTCTACCCCGTCGGCACCCCCGTGACGCTACGCGGCGGTGGCGCCAGCGTTGACGGTTTTGTCCGAGGTGACTGGCTGCCGCTGGTGTGGTGGGAGTTCGCGGAAGGAAAGTGACCGAGGTGCCCCTGCCACGTGGCGCCTGACCCGGGTGGCTCGTCGATCACCGCGGCGGACAGGTCGATTCCCGGACGATGAGTTCCACCGGCTCGTGGTGATCCCTCGCCGATTCCGGGCTGAGCAACGCCCGGACCAGGGCCTGCCCCACCGCGCGGATGTCGAGTCGCAGGCTCGTGAGCGGACGGTCCAGGAGTTCGGAGGTGGGTAGGTCGTCGTGGCCGACCACGGAGATGTCCCGGCCGACGCGTAGCCCCCGGGCCCGGGCGGCCTTGTAGACGGCGTGTGCGGTGTAGTCGGAGTTCGTGACGATGGCGGTCGGCGGCTGGTCGTCCAGCAACGCGAGAACCCGGTGGTGTACGTCGTCCAGGTTCAGTGGTGTCTCGACGGGCCGCGGTGTGATGCCCAGGGTGTCGCACTCGGTGAGAAAGGTGCTCAGCCGGTCGTGGTCGGCCATCACCCGGCGGGGCGCGGTGAGAAACGCGATCTCGCGGTGGCCGAGGTCGGCGAGGTGCCGTACCGCCAGCTCGACCGCCTGCTTGTTGTCGGGTCCGACCCGGACCACTCCGTCGGCGGACCCGGCCGCGGCGTTGAGCACGACCACTGGCGAGTGTGGCCGCAGTTCCCGCCACAGCCGTACCGACCGGCCGGTGCCGACGGGGGCGACCGCGACGCCTTCGACCCGTTGCGCGGCCAGCCGTCGCAGGTGGTCCTGCTCCCGGGTGGCGGAGTAGTCGGCGTCGGCGACCAGAATCGTCCGGCCGTGTCGCGCTGCGGCTTCCTGGGCGCCGGTGATGACGCCGAGGAAGTACGGGTTCGACAAGTTGCGTACCACCAGCCCCAGCGCCTCACTCGACCCCTTGCGCAGCGCCCGCGCCTGTGGGTCTGCCCGGTAGCCGAGCTCCGCCGCGACCGCCAGGATGCGCGCCTTGGTGTCGGGAGCGACGCCCTCCCGGTCGTTCAACGCGAAGCTGACCAGGGTGGGGGAGACGCCAGCGGTGCGGGCGACATCGTTGATCGTGACGCGACCGCTGGGACGGATCCTTGTCATGTACGTCCTTCGGCTACGAACATCGTGCCTCCCCCGGGGGTGAGGCCACTCGGTGATCGATCCTGCGACGAGCCAGCCCGACGCTAACGCGGCTCTTCACGTTTAATTCGATTTAGTCTACAGTCCTCCCAGGCCGCGCTCCCCGATCCCATGCCCCCAGACACCCCCCAACTGCTCGCGAGTCCTCGGTACGCCAGCGCAGCGTCCAGCCAGCCCGCGGACACCTCACGGGTGACCGCGGTCGGTGGCCCACGACGCGGCTCTTCCGCGCCCGGCATCCGACCACTCTCCACCAGCGGCCCTGACACGAAGAGGTGGAAGCCATGTCTTGGCGACGTAGTCGTACCGCCGTTGTTACCGCCGGGTTGGTTCTCGGCGGATTTGTCCTGGTCGGCGCCGCATCCCCGGCCAGTTCCGCGCCCCGGGAGGCCGGAAGCTGTGGACCGCTCGTCAACGTCTCCCACCGTGGCGCCGGTGGGATCGCGCCTGAGAACACCAGAGCGGCCATGGCGCTCGCGGGCAGCAGCGGCGGAGACGTCTTCGAGGTCGACGTCCAGCTCTCCGAGGACAGCAAGGTCGTCATCATGCACGACACGAACCTGGCGCGTACCACCAATGTGGAGACCGTCTTCCCGGGACGTGAGGCCGACCCGATCAACACCTTCACACTTGCCGAGCTCCGGCAGCTCGACGCCGGCACCTGGTGGGACTCCCGGTTCGCGGGGGAGCGGATCCCGACCCTGGCCGACGTACTCGACTACGCCGAACCGTCGGGGGTCGGCGTGTACCTGGAGCTGAAGGACCCCGCCCTCAACCCGGGCCTGATCGAGGCGATCGACGTCGAAATGGACGCCGATGCCCGGTGGTCCGGGTTGATCCAGGCGGGTCGGGTCACCTTCTCCTCGTTCGACGCGTCGGAGCTGAAACAGGCCAAGCAACTGCGGCCCACCGTGCCGGTGGTGTGGGTCAGCTCGCTGCCGGCCTCCGACGCCACCCTCGCCGAGGCCGCCACCTGGGCGGACACCTACGGCACCCACTACCGCACGTTGGGCGCCGGCGACGTGGACCGGATCAAGAGCCACGGCCTTCAGGCGCTGCTGTACACGCTGGACAGCCCGGAGGCGCTGACGGAGGGCATCGCGCTGGGGGCCGACGCGATCATCACCGACTTCCCGAACGTACTGACCGCGGTGTGCAACGGCACCGACCCGTTCCCGGACTCCACGGGCATCGAGATCACCTCCGTCGTGGCCAACCCTTCGGGCGATGACCTGCAGCCGGAGAACGGGGAGCACATGGTCCTGACCAATACCACCGGCGCCACCGTCAACGTCAGCAACTACTACGTCCACGACGCGGTCGCGAACAAGCTCAGAGTTGGCTCCGGCTACACCATCGCCCCCGGGGCCCAGCTTCGGGTCTACACCGGCCCGGGCACGAACACCGCCACCCGTTACTACAACGGCGGCAGCAAGAACGTCCTGAACAACACCGGGGACAGCCTCTCGGTGTTCACCCCGACCCACCTGCTGACCGACGTCTTCGGCTACTGACGCCACGGGTGCCGGACCGGGGCCGGCTCGGCACCCGTACCCCCAGAAAAGGATCTGACCATGAAGCTACTTCGACGCGCGGGAATAGCGGTTGCTGCCAGCCTGACGCTCGCGTTGACCGCCTGCAGCATCGGTGCCTCCGACGATGAGGTCGTCATCTCGTACAACAGCCCGGAACAGTGGGCGAACTGGGGCGAGGTGCTCAAGGCCTTCACCAAGAAGACCGGCATCAAGGCGCCCAGCGACGACAAGAACTCGGGGAAGGTGATGGCCGCGCTGGAGTCCGAGAAGGGCTCCCCGGCCGGTGACACCGCGTACTACGGCATCACCTTCGGGATGCAGGCCGCCGATGCCGGGCTGGTCACCCCGTACCAGAACGACAAGCTCTCCGAGATCCCCGACGGGCTCAAAGCCAAGGACAACAGCTGGTTCACCGTCCACGAGGGTGCGATCGCGTTCCTGGTCAACACCGACGCGATCGGTGACGCCCCGGTGCCGAAGTGCTGGTCCGACCTGACCAAGCCCGCGTACCAGGGCAAGGTGAGCTTTCTCGACCCGACCACCGCTGCGGTCGGCCAGTCGGTGATGACCGCCGCGAACATGGCGCTCGGCGGCAGCTACGACAACTGGAAGCCCGGCCTGGACTGGGCGAAGAAGCTCAAGGGCGACGGCGATCTGAAACTGCCCACCGAAACCGCCACCAACCAGCTGGCGCAGGGCGAGATCCCGATCCTGATCGACGCCGACTTCAACGGTTACCAGACCGCCGAGATGCTGGACGCGCCGATCGAGGTGGTGCTGCCGTGCGAGGGCACCATCTCCACGCCGTACGTGATGAGCATGGTCAAGAACGCGCCGCACAAGGAGAACGCCAAGAAGTTCCTCGACTTCGTTTTGTCGGACGAGGCTCAGAAGTTGTTCGCCGAGTCGTACCTGCGGCCGGTGCGGGACGTCGAGGTGTCCGACAAGGTCTCCAAGGTGATGCTGCCCGACGCGACGTACGACAAGCTCGTGAAGAACCCGGACTTCGTGAAGCTCAATGCCGCGATGCCGGGGTTCGTGGAGCAGTGGAAGGCCGAGGTCCTCGGCTGATGCCAGGTTCCGGGCAGGGGAGCACCGCCCCCGCCGCAGACGACGTCCGTTCGGCACCGCCGCGGTCCCGCGGCGGCGCCGAACGGCCCGTCTCTTTCCTGCTGGGGCTCCCGTTGGCCGTGGTCGTGGCCTGCCTGCTGTTGTGGCCGCTGGGTGTGCTGGCGTTCAACTCGTTGATCAGCGATGCCGGCGAGGTGTCCTTCGACAACTACGTCGCGGTGCTCACCGGTGCGGAGTACCTGGAGTCGTTCGGATGGACGTCCGTGCTGGCGTTCGGGTCCACCGCGATCGCGCTGGTGCTGTGCGTACCGGCGGCGCTGTACATCGAACGTACCCAGAGCCGGGCCAGCCGTGGCATCGCGGTGGCGCTGACGATTCCCCTGTCGTTGCCAGGCATCGTGATCGGGTTCTTCGTGATCCTGGTCTTCGGGCGCACCGGTCTGGTGCCGGTGATGTCGGAACGGACGACGGGCGAGTCGGTGGGCGAGATCGCGTACACCTTCAGCGGTCTGCTGCTCGGTTACCTGTACTTCAACATCCCCAGGGTGATTCTGGTGGTACGCGGTGCGGTGGCCCAGGTGCCGCACGACACCCTGGATGCCGCCCGTACGCTCGGCGCATCACCGTGGCACGTGTACCAGCGGGTGGTGATCCCCGCTCTGCGCCCGGCGATCGCCAGCGCGTCGGCACTGAGCCTGGCCACCGCGTTCGGCGCGTACGGCACGGCGGTGACGCTCTCCCGTGGTTACAAGGTGGTGCCGCTGGACATCGCCGCCGCGTTCACCGAGACCTTCCAGCCGGAACGTGCGGCCACCCTCAGCGTGGTGTTGGCGCTGGTCACGACGCTGATCCTGGTGGGCGTCAGCCGGCTGGGCGAGAAAGGGGGACGGGTGCCATGACCGCCAACTCGCCGCCGACCGCCGGATCTGACACCGCGTCCGACTCGGCCCCGGAAGCCAGCAACAGAGCCCCGGGAGCACCCAGGAGCACCGCGCCGAAGGACCCGGTACTGGTCATCGGGCGGGTCTTCGCCTGGGTCGCCGTCGTAGTGTGCCTGCTACCGATCGCACTGATCCTGGTCGTGGCCACCACCCGGCAGTGGCGTACCGGGATCTACAGCGGCGGCTTCACCCTGGACTGGCTGATCGACGGCTTCGACAAGGTGTGGGTGAACTTCGCCTACAGCCTGCAGATCGCGGTGATCGTACTGATCCTCGACATCGCGATCGGGTTCCCGGCGTCCTGGCTGTTCGCGCGGCGACAGTTTCCCGGTCGCCGGTTCGCGATGGCGATCACCCAGACGCCGCTGGCGATCCCGGGCATCGCGCTGGCGATCGGGCTGCTGATGGCGTACGGCGCGGACCTGAAACGTACCGGGGCGCTCCTGGTGGCGGGACAGGTGCTCTACACGCTGCCGTTTTTCATCGCCGCGATGGCGCCGGTGCTCGGTGGGCGCCCGTTGCGGGAACTCGAGCAGGTCGCACTGACCCTGGGCGCCGGCCCGGTGCGCCGGTTCCTGACCGTGACCGTCCCGCAGGTGAGGATCGCGCTGCTGGCGGCGGTGATCCTGGTGGTCACGTTGTCGCTGGGCGAATTCAACGTGTCCTTCTTCCTGTTCTCGCCCATGGACCCGCCACTGCCGATGGAACTGCACTCCAGCCACAAGCAGGACGGCATCGAGATCGCCTCCGCGGTGACGGTGTGGTTCCTGGCCTTCGTGGTGCCGGCCGCGGTGGTGCTGGAACGACTCGGTGGAGCGAAAGTGAGCGCATCCTCATGACTGCCCAGGCAACCTCGATCGCCTGCGCCGGGCTCTCGTACCGGTACGCCGGAACGGACGCCAACGCCGTCGACGACGTCTCGTTCAGCGTCGCCCCGGGTCAGGTGGCGGCACTGGTCGGCCCCTCGGGATGTGGCAAGAGCACCCTGCTGCGCAACGTCGCGGGACTGTTGACACCCACGGCGGGCCGGCTGCTGCTGGACGGCAAGGAGACCGTGGGCATCTCGGCCGACAAGCGCAACGTCGGCTGGGTGCCGCAGAGCTACGCACTGTTCGGACATCTCACCGTCGCGGAGAACGTCGAATTCGGCCTGCGGGCGCGCAAGGTGGCCAGACGGGAACGCGCGGAGCGGGTCGCCGAGGCGTTGGAGCTGTGCCGGATCGGCGAGTTCGCCAGCCGCCGCCCTGACGACCTGTCCGGTGGCCAGCGACAGCGGGTGGCGATCGCCCGCGCGCTCGCCACTGACCCGAGGGTGCTGTTGCTCGACGAGCCACTGTCGGCCCTCGACCCACAACTGCGCAAGCAGTTGCGTGGCGATCTCTCGGCGCTACTCGCCCGCAGCGGTGTGACCACCCTGCTGGTCACCCACGACCAGGGTGAGGCGCTGGCGATGGCCGACATGGTCGCGGTGATGCGCGACGGCAGGCTGGAGCAGTACGCCTCGCCGCAGCAGCTGTGGGCGGCCCCCGCCAACGGCTTCGTCGCCGAGTTCGTCAGCGAGGCGCACATCGTCCCGATCAGCCAGAATGCTGACGGCGGATACCAGTTGGCTCCCGGACTTCCGTTGCCGGACATCGGGTCGCCGGACGGGTCGCCGGACCCGGCTGAGGCCAGGGCGGCCGCGCTGCGGCCGGGCGACCTCGTACTGGCCACGGACGGGGCGCCGCTGCGCGTCACCAGTGTCGAGTACGCCGGGGACGCGTGGCTGGTGGCCGGCGAGCTGTCCCACCAGCACCGGGTGTCGTTGCTGGTGGACACGGAAGTCAAGGTCGGTGAGACGTTGCGGGTCGCGATCCGCCCGGGCACCACGATAGCGACGGTGAAGCATTGAACGGGGTGCTGACGATCATCGGTTGCCGCGCCGGGTCTCCCGGCCGCGACGGGCCAGCCTCCGGGTACGTCGTGGAGGCAGACACCGGGCGCGCCAGCGGACCGGTCCGGTTGATCATCGACTGTGGCCCGGGGGTGCTCGCCGGTCTCGCCGCCCGGGGCCTGACCGACGACATCGACGCGTTGATCATCAGCCACCAGCACGCCGACCACTCCGCGGACGTGGCGCCGTTCGGGTACCACCGTTCGTTTCCGGTGATCCAGCCTCCGGTGCCGCTGTACGGGCCGACCGGGATCGCCGGGTACCTCAAGGCCCTCGACGACATCCACGGCATCCCGACCATCCCCGAGATGGCAACCCCGATCGCCACCCAGTTCCCGGTGCACGAGGTCGAACCGGGTGACTCGTTCGAGCTGGCGGGCATCCAGATCGACACGTTGCGCGCGTTCCACCCGGTGCCGTGCATCTCGATCCGGATGCCCCAGCTCGGCTTCGTCTACACCGCCGACACCGGCCTCACCGACGAGCTGATCGCGTTCTCACAGGGGGCCCGGCTGCTGCTCGCTGAGGCGACGTACCCCACCGAGGAGGGCCGCGACTTCACCGCACACGGCCACATGGGGGGCGCCGAGGCCGGTCGGCTGGCTCGTGGGGCTGGCGTGGAGCACCTGGTGGTGACGCATCTGTCGGACATCAACCAGGCCGCCGAGACCGAAGCTCACATCCGTACGCACTTCCAGGGGCGCGTCAGTTTCGCCGCCCCCGGTCAGCGGCACGCGTGGGGCGGGCCAGGCGGTGCGCCGACCGGGTGGGGCTGAGTGTCGAACCGGTGCTGAGCCGGCGGCACGTCACGAATGGTCGCCGGATGTCAGGTACGCGGTGCGTACCGAGTTCAGATATCTGCGTACCCGGTCGACGTCTGGGCTGGCGGGGAGCACGCTTTCGGCCGCCATGAATGTCTTGTCCTCGTGCTCATACGTCTCAAGCATCTGATCCGTGGTCATGGTGTCGAAGGCCCAGTAATCCTGGGGATTGGCGACCTTGACATCGAGCTGGCCTTCGGTGAGCAGTTGGTGCCCCTGGCGCAGCAGCCGGAACAGATGCCGTGCGTGCTTCGTGGTGCGTTTGCGGGTCTCCGCGCTGAACGACCCGTCGCCCCGGTTCCGGAGTCGGGTGGCCTGCTGCCGGGCGTAACCGCCGTACGAGCTGCGTACGCATTCCTCCGAGAGCACCGCCTGCCTGAGGGTGGTGAGTCCGGTGCCGTGGACGGGGTGCTCGATCTCGATGTGTTCTCCCGGCAACCACATCAGTTCCAGGATCGTCGGGTTGCACTTGAGCGCGAGTCGAAGGTACTTGCCGACTTCGTGCCGTGTGACGTCCGGATTGCTGGTGACGGTCGACTCCCGATGGGTGTTCCAGGCCAGCCCCGCCACCTCCAACGTGGGCGCGACGAAGACGCCGAGCCGATCCACGTCAGAACCCTCCCGAGCCAATCCATAGGCGGTGGAGCCGACGACACCCTGCAGGATCAGCTCACCCCCTCTGTCCGGCGTGCGAGCGTTCGAGTGGTCAATCTCGACGTTGCCGCTCACGGATACCTCGCTGTCGCCGAATCGTGGTACACCCGGCGGCGGACGCACCTCAACGCACTGTGGCACGTGCCGGCAATGCGCGTCCGCGGGGAGCGCACCAGGGGCGAAGGTCGCTACCAGGGGCGCTCACCCGCGCCGCGGTCAGTACGCACCCCAGGCGCCGGCCAGGTGCGGGGGCCTGCCGACGTGGCGGTCGTCGATGTCGTACCCGAGTTCATTGACGACGTCGACGACGCCGTTGACGGATCTGGTCATCTGGTCCGCGATCGGCACCAGACTGCGCCGCTCCACGGCGCCGGAGAGCGTGACGACGCCGTCGGCAACCCGTACCTGGACCTGCTCATCGGTGGCCGACAGGACCGGGCGTACCACTTCTCTGACGACCTCGGCACGCACCTGGTCGTCGGGGCGGAGGAAGACTCCGAGCAGATCCCGGCGGGACACGATCCCGACCAACCGGCCGGTGCGGTTGACCACCGGTAGTCGCCTGACCCGCGCGATCTTCATCACCTTGGCGGCGGCTGGAATCGGCAGCGCCGGCTCGACCACGAACGGCGGACGGCTGATCAGGTCCCGCGCCACCCGGCGGTGGGCCTCGCGACGGGCCGCACGCCGACGGAGCCACGACATCGACGTCCCCCAGATCCCAGAGGATTCGATCTTGTGGAGCAGATCGGCCTCGGAGACCACGCCGACAACCTCGCCGACGGCATCGAGCACCGGTACGGCGCCCACCCCCCGCCCCGCGATCAGATCGACGATCTCCCGGTACGGCGTGTCCGTACGAACCGTCGCCACGTCACGGGTCATTACGTCCTGTACGGTCCGGTGATTCATCGGACGGCTCCCGGTGCCGCGATCGGTGGACTCTGCGATGTGCACGGGCCCCCGCGCCCGCCGGGTACCCCCGCTCACTGCCGGCGCGGGGGTGGCCCGATGACGATCGCCGCCTTGAGCATCGCGCAGGCGAGGCCCCGATCCCAGTGACGGAAGTCAGCTGCGAACAGGACGGACGTCCCGGAGGCACCGCGGGTGGACACCCGGCGCCTCCGCCGGCAGGGAAGCGCCCGCCGGATGCGGATCATGGTGGCGGCCCGCATCCTGGGGGAATGCCGGGGCCCGACTCCACCAGCGGTAAACCGGGGCCCGAGTTCACGGGCGGTGTGCCGGGGCCCGCACAGCCGTCGATCGTGGCCCGGATGTTCCGGCAGCTCGCTGACCCGTTGATCCTGCTGTTGCTCGCGTCGGCGGTGGTCACCGCGGTGCTCCGGGACGTGCCCGAGACAGTGGTGATTGTGCTGGTCGTGGTGGTGAACACGGCCATCGGTGTGGCGCACGGGGTACGGGCGGCCACGCCGTTGCAACGCCAGCTGGCGCGGCTCGGCAGGTTCCTCGGGATCTCGGTGATGGCGCTCGCCGCCGTGGTGTCGCTGTCCGGCGTGGTACGGGCGGAGCCCTGGACCGACGTGGTGATCACCGTGGTGAGCCTGGTGGTGGTGGCCGTGCCGGAGGCACTGCCGGCTGTGCTGGCCACGGCGGCCCGTGAGGGGCGCCCGGTTTACGACAACATCCGCCGGTTCCTCTGGTACGGGCTTTCCGGCGGTTTCGCCGAGATCGTGGTGGTGCTGGTCGGGCCGTTCCTGGGACTCGTGGTGCCGCTGTTGCCGGCCCAGATCCTGTGGATCAACCTTCTTACCCGCGGCCTGCCTGGGATCGCGCTGGGTGTCGAACCGGCGCCCGCGGTGCGCGCCGGCTCTGCGGAGGCGGCCGCAGAGCCGGGCACGATGCGGCAGCTACCACGGCCACCAGGGCAGTCCGTACTCAGCGCCGGGTTGTGGCGATCCGTCCTGTTCGCCGGGTTGCTGCTCACCGCCGTGGTGCTGGCGACCGGGGCCGCGGCGTACCGGGCAGGGATGCCGTGGCAGTCGATGGTGTTCACCGTTCTCGGGCTGGGTCAGCTGTCCCTGGCGCTTGCGGTACGGGCTCGCCGTACCCGTGGTACGGCATCGATCCGGTGGCTGCCCGTCGCGGTCGCGCTCTCGGCCGTACTTCAGGTGGCCGGGGTGTACGTACCCGCGCTGCGGCTGCTGCTCGGCACCGAACCCCTGACGTTGCCACAGCTCGGGACATGTGTTCTCGGGGGGTCGCTGCCAGGGCTCGTGGTAGCGGCCCGGGGGCACCTGAACCGCGGCGGTGCCACTGTGAGCTGAGCTCGGTCAGTTGACGTTCAGATCCCGCGTGGCGAGGCCATCCCGAGCCTGCGCGGGCTGACCACGAACGGGCTGACCACGGGCTGACCATGCGCGGGCTGACCAATGGCCCGGCCCTCTCGGGACCGATTGCTCTGGGTACACCTGGGGTCACGCGAGCACTGTGGGTTACGAGAGCACTGTCAGGGTAGTCGGATCGGGAGGGGAAATCTTGATGGTGTCGACAAGTCCCGCGGCGGGTGGTTACCCGGTTCGGGTGGAGGGTCATTTCGACCCGACACTGAGCCGCTGGTTGTGGCTGGTCAAGTGGTTGTTGCTGATTCCGCACTTCGTCGTGCTGTTCTTCCTGTGGCTGGGCTTCGCGGTGCTGAGCATTGTGGCGTTCTTCGCCATCCTGTTCACCGGTCGCTACCCACGGGGGATCTTCGACTTCAACGTCGGGGTGCTGCGCTGGTCCTGGCGGGTGGCGTACTACGGCTACAGCGCCCTGGGCACCGACCGGTACCCGCCGTTCAGCCTCTCCGAGCACGTCGACTACCCGGCGATTTTGCACGTGGACTACCCCGACCACCTGTCCCGTGGTCTGGTCCTGGTGAAGTGGTGGCTGCTGGCGCTGCCGCACTACCTGATCGTCGCGGTCTTCGTAGGTACCAGCTACGTCGCGTACAACGAGGCCGGGGAGCAGGTCCAGTACGGCACCCCTGGCCTGATCGGGTTGTTGGTGTTCTTCGCCGCGATCGCGCTTCTGTTCACCGGCCGCTACCCACGGACGATCTTCGATTTCGTCCTCGGCCTGAACCGGTGGGCGTTGCGGGTCTCCGCGTACGCCGCCCTGATGACCGACGTGTACCCGCCGTTCCGGCTCGACACCGGGGACGATGAACCAGGGTCGCTGCAGGTCAAGCCGGAGTCGGGCACGTGACCGTGACCAGGCTCGGCGTCGTGGACAGCATGACCGGGGTGGAGCCCGGAGGCAGCCTCGGTCGCGGTCAGCTCGCCGGCCGCTCCGCCCAGGTGGTGGTGGGCATCGCCGGTTCGCAGGCCGGCGACACCGCCCTGGACTGGGCGATCAATGAGGCGCAAACGACCGGTGCGGATCTGGTGGTGTGCCATGCGTACACCCCGGAACACATCCTCCGACCGCCGCCGGCCGGCGCTGTCGGGGCGGCTGGTGACGAGCAGGCCCAGCGGCGTCTCGACGCGGCCGTGGCGACAGCGCGACGCCGGCTCGGGCCCGGCAGGGTCCGGGCCGAACTCGGCCTCGGTGACGCCGCGACGGTTCTCATCGAGGCATCCGTCGGTACAGCGATGCTGGTGGTCGGCCGCCACGGACACTTCGAGCAGACCGCCCGGCTGTCCGGTTCGACCGCGCACCGGGTCGCCGCGCACGCCTCCTGCTCAGTGGTGGTACGCCCCCTGGTCAGTGGCGTGCCCGGCCCGTTCACCGGGCACGTGGTGGTGGGGTTGGACGAGACCGCGGCGGGCCTGGCGGCACTGGAGTTCGGTTTCCGGTACGCCGCGCAGCACGAACTCCCCGTCGCCGCCGTGCACGTCGCGCCCGGATGGTCGGGAGAGTTCTGGACCGACGACGAGATGCTTCAGGCGTCCGTCGCGGAAGAGCCCGAGGCGCTGACCCGGTTGGCGGTGCGGGTCGAGTCCTGGCGTGCCAGGTACCCCCAGGTCCCGGTGAAGCGGGCCGGGTACGGCGGTGACCCGGTACGTGGTCTGCTGCGCGCCGCAGGCGGTGCCCGGCTCCTGGTGCTGGGGGACCGTCCCCACGAGGGCCTGCGCCGGTTGATGCTCGGTGCGGTGAGCCAGGGGGTGGTGGGGCACGCGGACTGCCCGGTCGCCGTGGTCCACCCGGCATCGGGCCGACCCGGCGGCGACTGACCACCGCGGCGATTCCTCCTCCCGCCGTGCTCAATGTCCGGCTCGCACCGGGCCGCTCCCGGCCGCGCAGCGCCGGGCAGTGTGAAGCCCGGGCCGGAGGGGAACCTGGCTGTCTAACTGGGAAAGGAGAACGCCATGGAGGTCCAGGAGGTCATCTCGCAGGCCAGGGAAGCGCTCACCGTGAAACGGGTGTTCGGGGAGCCGTACGACAAGAACGGCGTGACCTTGATCCCGGTGGCCAGAGTGCGGGGCGCGGCCGGGGGAGGCGACGGGGAGAACCCTGACCGGCGGGGGAGCGGATCGGGAAGCGGCTTCGGCATCGCCGCTCGACCGGTCGGTGCCTACCTGATCCGGGGCTCCGAACTGAGCTGGCGTCCCGCGGTGGACGTGAACCGGATCGTGCTCGGAGCCCAGGTCGTCGCGGTGGTCGCCCTGCTGGTGGTACGGGCGATGGTGAAGGCCAGGGCGAAGGCCTTCCGATAGGCCAGGGCGGGACTTCTCATGAGCCACGCCACCGCGGACCGGGAGGAACCGAGTCGCAGGTTCGGGGTGATGTGGTTGGTGCTCGCCGCCGCACTGGCCGGCAACGCGCTGATCGGGCCGCTGGGATTCGACCTGGTCGACTACCCGCTGACGGAGACCCTGCGCAACCAGACCATCGGGCTGGAGGTCGTCACCCTCGCGCTGGTGGTACCGATGTGTCTGGCGGCCGGGGTCCTGGCCCTGCGGGGGCACCAGGCCGCCGGAGCGCTCGGGTTCGGCCCCGCCGGGTACGCGGCGTACATGTCTGTGCAGTACGTACTCGGACCCGGGTACGGCTACTACGCCCCCGTCGTACCGCTCCAGCTCGCGATATTCAGCCTCGGCGGCACGATGGCGATCTGGTCATGGAACGCCGTGTCGGTACGCCGGTTACCGCCGCTGAGCCGGCAGACCGAACGGCGGCACGGCGTGGTGCTGCTGGGGGTCGCCGGGTTCGTGCTGGTCCGGTACGCCGGTGCGATCGCCGGCTTCTTCACAGGTACGCCGATCGCCACGGCGTACGCCGAGACCCGTACGTTCTACTGGTCGATCTTCCTGCTGGATCTCGGGGTGGTGGTGCCCGCCACGGTGGTCGCGGCGATCGCGCTGTTCTCCGGCGCTCCGTTCGCCGGCACGGCGCTGTACGCGGTGGTCGGCTGGTTCGCCCTGGTGCCGCCGTCGGTGGCGGCGATGGCGGTCACGATGCTGGTCAACGACGACCCATACGGTTCTGTCTGGCAGGTGGTGACGCTCAGCGCGGCGTCGCTGTTGTTCCTCTGGTGGGCGGTGCAGGTGTACCGTCCGCTGTTCGGCCGGTCCCGGTCGGCGGCCCGGGACGCGACGGACGAACAGTCGGCGGGGGAGCAACCCGGGGAACAGGCCACCAGCGCCGCGGCCGACGGCTGACGGAGCAGGGCCACCACTGGGATTGATCACCATCCGGCGGCTGAAGCTCGGAGCCTGCTGTTCAGCAGGCTCCTAGGCCGTGGCCTGCCGGGGATCGACGCTTCCAGCTGCGGGGTGCGGGATTCCGATCCGCACCGCCAGGTACGGGTTTCCGACCCCGGACAGCAGGTGACGGAGCACGCTACGGCCGGCAGGTGCCTCGGTCACCGAGCTGAGCGGCTGCGTGGCCAGGCCGTACCTGATCGCCGTCAACCAGACCGCGGACAGCGCCTCACCCGCTCGCAACCAGTGCAGCGGCCGGTCCCCACTGCCGTAGAGGATCCCGTAGCCGCCGGCGGACCGGTGTCCGTTGCCCGTCTGTCCATTGCCGGTCGATGGTGCCGCGGTGCCGCGCAGGCCGTGGACCGGATGCGAGGCCTGATAGCTCCACGTTGCCGGTCCCCTGCGGTGGCCAGGGTCGGCGAAGGTCAGGTCTTCGGTGTGTTCCGCCGCGATCAGCAGGGTACGGACCTGTTCCGGCCGGAGCAGATGTAGCCAGATTCCCTCGCCCGCCGCTGCTCTGCGCAATGCGGCCATCGCGCTGGCGGTGGGGTTGTCGGCGGGCGGGCCCTGAGGGTTCCGCCTGCTGGAGGTGGCCCGCACCAGAGCTACGGCTTCATCGGTGATCGGAATCGGTTTCGCCACGGTGACCTCGGCGAGCAGATCGGGGTGGCCGGAGTCCGGAATCCGGCACACCGACGGCAGGCACCCCATCGCCCGCAGCGCCGTGCGAACGTGATGCAGTGCCGCGCCACACGACAGTCCCAACAGGCGCCCGTCGGGATCTGCCTCCGGCGGCTGCCAGCGGTGGTCGGCGTACAGCTCCAGGCGGCCGGTACGGATCCGCCAGTGCCACGGCTGTGTCTGGTGCACTGATGGCGCCCGCAACGCCACCAGCGCCGCGGTCGACAGCGCACTCATCACGTCCGGCGCGGCGGCGGGTAGCTCAGGCACCGTGGCCCGCATCCGGTGGCTGTTGTGCTGCTTGACTGAGGTCTCACCGGGGTTCATGTGGTCAACCTTGCGGCTCCCACCACCCCAGGCGCATGGGCCGAAGGGCCCGCGGCCGCCGGGCACGCAGTCCCCCGTTCGGTCTGTGGGGAGAAAGTCCCGTACCGGACGTGACGTGTTTCCGGTGTACCCGGTGGCGCGGTCAGGTAGAAACAACCCGTGATCCGGGTCTATCTGCTCGATGACCACGAGGTGGTCCGCCGCGGCCTGTACGACCTCCTGGAGCGCGAGGGGGACATCGCCGTGGTCGGGGAGTCCGGCTCGGCGGTGGACGCGGCGCGGCGGATCCCCGCGTTGCATCCCGATGTCGCGGTGTTGGACGCGAGGCTGCCCGACGGCAGCGGGATCGACGTGTGTCGGGACGTACGTTCGGTGGATCCGTCGATTCAGGCGTTGATTCTCACGTCGTACGAGGACGACGAGGCGTTGTTCGCGGCGATCATGGCGGGAGCCTCCGGGTACGTGTTGAAACAGGTGCGGGGACATGACCTGGTGAAGGCGGTCCGTACGGTGGCCGCCGGACGGTCGTTGCTGGACCCGGCCGTGACGCAGCGGGTGTTGGACCGGATCCGGAAGGGGCCGGATCAGCCGGTGGAGTTGGCGTCACTGACCGAGCAGGAACGGCGGATTCTCGAGCTGATAGCCGAAGGGTTGACGAATCGGCAGATCGCGGAGCGGATGTACCTGGCCGAGAAGACGGTGAAGAACTACGTGTCGAGCCTGTTGGCGAAGTTGGGCCTGGAACGGCGCACCCAGGCCGCGGTACTGGCGACAAAGTTGTTCGGCCCCGCGGGCGGGAACCCGCCCGGGTAGATCGGGGACTTCCGCCCCTACGCGATTCGGCTCGCCCGGGTCAGGATCGCGCTAGAGCCACAGAACGGATGAATCGCTCGGGATGCCTGACCGCGTCCGGAACTGAGCACGAAAGCAGGGCAGCAGTGCGGGACAACGGTGGCTTGGAGGTACTGGGTCGTGGTGAGTGCCTGCGGCTGCTCGCCAGGGTGCCGGTCGGCCGGATCGCCGTGACCTCCCACGGACTCCCAGAGATCCATCCCGTCAGCTATCTGGTCGACGGCGACCACATCGTCTTCCGTACGTCGTCGGAGCACAAGCTCGCGGCCGCGACCCACGACGCTGTCGTCGCCTTTGAGGCCGACGACCTCCACGACGGGCGCAGTATCGGGTGGAGCGTGATGGTGACCGGACGGGCCACACAGGTGACCGATCCGAACCGTCTCGCCACGTTGGGTGAACTCGCGTGGGACATCCGGATCCACAAGCCCCCGGACCAGTTCGTACAGATCTCGCTGGACCTGATCACCGGCCGGCGGGTCCTGGAAACCAACAGTTGACGCGGCGCCGGGTGGCGATCAGTGCGACGGCGCCCGTACCACCGCGACCGGGCAGTGCGCGTGGTGCAGCATCGCCTGACTGACCGACCCGAACAGCAGCCCCCGGAAACCGCCGACGCCACGTGCGCCGACCACCAGCAGTTGTGCGTCCTTCGACGCCTCCACCAGTGCGTGGCGCGGCCGACCGCGTACCACCTGCCGGTTCACCACCACGTCCGGGTACTTCTCCGACCAGCCGGCCAGCAGCTCGCTGAGCAGCCTGGTCTCCTCCTGCTGCACGACCTCCTCGTCGTACACCGGTGGCAGCATGTCGCCCGGGCCGATGGACACCGGTGCGTTCCAGGCGTGGACGGCGTGCAGTGGCGCACCGCGTACCGCGGCTTCGTCGTACCCGAATCCCAGGGCGGCGATGGAGTGTTCTGAGGCGTCGACCCCCACCACCACGGGTCGGGAGGCGCCGGGCTGCTGGTCCCCGCGTACCACGACGACCGGACACGATGCGTACATCGCGAGCTGTACCGCGGTGGAGCCGATGACGAGGCCGCCGAACCCGCCGAGCCCTCGGGAGCCGACGACCACCAGCGCGGCGTCCCGACTGGACGTCAGCAGCGCGACGGGACCGCTGTCTTCGACCAGGCTGGTGTCGACGTCGATGTCAGGTTCCGCGGCACGTGCGGCTGCCGCGCCTTCGGCCAGGATCGCGGCGGCCGCCTCCCGCAGCCCTTCGCCCGCCTGCAGGTACGCCGAACCCCCGATCGGTGCCAGAACCTGTGGCCACATGAACCCGTGCACCACGCGCAGCGGCAGATGTCGCAGTGCGGCCTCGTGGCCGGCCCACACGATCGCCTCGATGGCCGCCTCCGAGCCGTCGGTGCCGACCACCACGTGATTGCGGAGGTGGCGAATCTGTTGCGTCATGTCACCTCTGTGCCCGAAATCCTCCGCACTGAACATCACGAAGCCCTGCCGGTCCCGCCCGGGAAGGTTCTGTCGGCATCGTGACCGGTCACCGGCAATGACACCTGTGGGGTGCATGCTCCAGGAGTAACCGCTGGTCAGCGCCTCGTGATAACACGAGGCAGGCCGCGCCGGACGCCCGGCACCGGTCGGGTCGTCCGGCGTCAGCTCGCCGGCATACGGCACCCGATCCGCCGTACCAGCGAGCACCACATCAAACACCAGATGGGTGTACGCCATGAGTAATGTGATCAACCCGGCCGAGGCCGACCGCATGCTGAAGGCCCGGCATCGCGCCATGTGGGCGCTCGGTGACTACCCCGCCGTGGTCGACGACGTGGTCTCCTCGTTG
This sequence comes from Micromonosporaceae bacterium, assembly GCA_050701795.1. Classification (GTDB taxonomy): domain Bacteria; phylum Actinomycetota; class Actinomycetes; order Mycobacteriales; family Micromonosporaceae; genus WHSM01. Next base: position 4,128 of record JBOGDK010000004.1, on the reverse strand, counting down.
GGACCGGTCCTGGCGCGGGCGTGTCGGGTAGAGCCCGGGCAACGGGTACTGGACGTGGCCGCGGGCACCGGAAACGCGGCGATCCCGGCGGCGTTGTCCGGCGCCGAGGTGGTGGCCAGCGATCTCACCCCGGAGTTGCTGGAGACCGGGCGCCGGAAGGCGGAACGGGGCGGCGCCGTACTGCGGTGGCAGGAAGCGGACGCCGAGGCGCTGCCGTTCGCCGATGACTCGTTCGACACCGTGATGTCCTGTCTCGGAGTGATGTTCGCCCCGCACCATCGGCTGAGCGCGGAGGAGATGATCCGGGTGTGTCGCCCCGGCGGCACCATCGGACTGTTGAGCTGGACGCCTGACGGGTTCCTGGGGCGGATGTTCGCCACCATGAAGCCGTACGCCCCACCGCCGCCCCCTGGCGCCGAGCCGCCGCCGCTGTGGGGCGACGCGGAACACGTCGGCACGTTGCTCGGCGACCGGGTCACTGATGTCCAGGCACACCGGCAGGCCCTTGTGGTGGACCAGTTCGATACCCCGGAGGCCTTCCGGGACTACTTCAAAGCGAGGTACGGCCCGACCATCGTGGTCTACAAGGCGATCTCCGGGGACCCCGACAAGGTGGCGACGCTGGACCGGAAGCTGGCTGAGCTCGCGACCGAATTCACCCGCGGCGCCAATCTCACCCGTGGCGCCGGCGGCATGGTGATGGACTGGGAGTACCTGCTGCTGACCGCGCGGAAGCGGGCCTGAGCCGGCCAGCGGCGTCAGTCACGACGACCGCGGCCCAGCCGAGTCCGCCACGATGGCCGGTGGGCCCGGGATCGCGCACGCCCCCGGGCCACCTGACCCGGCGTGGGCCGGGCGTGACCGTCTCAGACCGGCAGCGCCGCGACCCCGACAGCGATCGTCACCAGCATGGTGGCGGTGACCGTGGCGGCCAGTCGCTGGTCTTCCTTGACGACCTGGGCGAGGGTGGCGCTGGTGATGATGAAGCGGTCCAGCAGCCAACTGGCGGCGTAGAAGCCGACCAAAGCCACCACCGCGGTGACGCCGAAGCCGAGCAGGCTCAGACCCCAGTTGGCGAAGTCACCGGCGATCGCCTTGTTCAGCACCAGACCGAGGGCCACGGTGAACCCGGCCGCGATGATCGCCGCGGCGACGTTGCCCTGGGCGACGTGGCGGCCGAGCCGGTCGAACTGCGGCAGCATCCCGTTGATCAGGTACGAGCCGTACAACACGGCCAGACCGAGCAGGGTGAAGACCACGGTGGAGATGATCCCGATGGTGATGCTGGGCGCCTCGCCGGAGACTCCCGCGCCGATCACCAGACCGCTGGCGACGAAGAACGCCGCCCGTACGATGCTGGTCGACCGTTCCGTCACGTCGGACGGATCGGTCATCACACCCGAGCCGACCAGCTTGTTGAGCACCGGCCACAGTGCGCTGAGCAGCAGGATCGCCCACAGCCCGCCGCCGACCAGCCAGGCGAGGTCGAACCAGAGCCGACCGCTGGATCCCAGCAGTGGCCACATCGCAAGGCCCTGCCCGAGCAGCAGCCCGCAGCGCTGCACCATGTAGGAGCTGTTGCGTTTGACGAACAACTCCTCGTGGTCGTCGAACCGGGTCGCCCGGTTCACCAGCGACCACAGCAGCGCCAGCATCGCGCCGAAGATGACCACCTTGAGGGCCGCGATGCCGTACTCGGCGAGCGAAGCCGCGGTGTAGTAATTGCCTGTCTGCATGTCCCTATCCCAAGTCCTTGATGACGTGCGGCACGAAATAACTCAGGTTGTCGGTGATGGGTCCGGTGCTTTCTCTGAAACACATGCCAGCGGCCTCGTTGTCGATCATCCACACCCCGGTGAGGGTGTGGTACGGCCCGCCGGGTGCCTCGAAGGCCGGAAGCTCGGCGTACTGCTGGAGCACGTAGCCTTCCGCGCCGTAGTAGCCTCCGTTCGAGGCGACCATGGTGCCGTCGGAGATCACGGCGATATTCGCGCCTTCCCGGCCCAGCAACGGCTTCCGTACGCAGTTGTCACGGAACCCGGGTGGCTCATCGCCCTCGAAGTACGCCGGCAGCAGGTACTGGCTGCGTACCGGGTCGTCCTTGTACAGCTGCCACAGCACCGGCAGGATGCCCTTGTTGCTCCAGAGCATCTTGTACGGTGGCTCCACCCAGGTGGTCCCGTTGGACTGGACGGTATTCCAGAGCGCGGAACGCCCGAAGCCCTCGTGGATCATCCACTCCCACGGGTACAGCTTGAACACCACCTCCATGGGCTGGCCGTCCTCATCGAGGAAGTGGCCCATCGACGCTGTCGTGGCGCCGTCGATCAGGGCGTACTGCCCGTCGCCGGCCTCCAGCTTGATGTCCTCGATGTACTGCATCTTCACCTGGTAGCCGGCCTGCTCGGCGGCTGCCGCCACGAGCGCCGTGTTCATCCGGTCCTCACCGGACTCCTCAAGCGCGGTATGGACGAAGTGGATTGTGGTGACCCGGCGGTTGCGTCGTTGCGCGTACAGCTCCAGGTTTCGTTTCCAGGCGGCGACCAGGGCCTCGAACGCGTTGTTCCACTGGTCGCCGCTGACAGTGGGGTGCTCGATCAGCCAGTTCCACTGTGCTCCGGTGGATTCCGGGAAGCACGTCGGCGTGTCGGCGTTGTACTCCAGCAACGTGGCGTGCGCCAGGCTGGGGTCCCGCTCGGTCAGGGCCGGGTCGTTGCCCCACCGAAGGTCCATCCGGCCGTACACACTCGGCCAGTGGTACGCCGGGTCGTCGTCCTCCCAGGTCTTGAGGATCGCGGGTACGGCGAACTCCGGGATCCCGAGCTTGCCGAAGAGCTTCTCGGAGATGACGCAGTCGCCAGCCTCGATCAGCATCGCGGTCAGCTCGTTGCACACCCGTGCCAGGTAGTCGGTATCGGCTTCGGTGACCTGGTAGTGGGCGTCCTCGACCCAGTACGAGATCGTGTCGCCGTCAGGTGTCCTGGTGTCCGAATACACCACCCCGTCGCGCTTGATCGCCTCCTCCCACTGGGGGCGGCGATCACAGGCGTGACGTTGCAGCATCAGCTCCCTCCGCTGTAGCCACCGCCGCGGGATCCGCTGTAGCCGCTGCCGCTGCCGCTGCCGAAGCCGCCGCCCCGGATCGTGGTGCCGCCGACCTTGCCGCTGCTGGGGATCCCGGCGGAGGCCCGGCCCGAGGAATCGGACGGGCTGACCCGGCTCGACACGTGGTCGCTCGGCACCCGACTGCCGACCGAGTACCGGCTGCTCGCCACGTAGTACCAGTACGACGACGAGCCGTACTCGTCGCCGTACTCCTCGTCCTCGCAGTAGTCCGGGTCGACCACTTCGCCATCGTCGTCGATGCAGTACACGTACTGGTCCTCGTCGCTGCTGCATCCTGCAAGTCCAGCGGCGAGGAACGCCGTGACGGCAGCGGCAAGGATCAGTGGCGGCTGCTTGAGTCGACGCCGGTCTGACATCTGCTCTCCCCACGAGATTGATCTCCATTGACGTGTGCTTGCTCCCTGATAGCACACTGGTGCAACTTTTCCGGGGCGGTCGGCCCCCGGTGGCGCGTCACCGGTAACTTGGGCGCGGATCGTATCGGCCTCTCGGGAGTAGGTGCGTGGCGACGGAGAGTGGGGACGTGGTGACGTACCAGCGAGACACCTCGGAACGGCACGTCGCGTCCGGGGCCGGGTTCGGGGTGGAGCTGGTACTCGACCTCTACGGCTGCGACCCGGGGACGATCCGGTCGCGGGAGAGCCTCACCGACTACGTGCGGCGGATGTGCCAGCTGCTGCGGATGAACCCCTACGGCGAGCCGTGGGCCGAACGCTTCGGTCTGAACGAGGCGAAGACCGCCGGCTACACCGTGGTGCAGTTGATCGAGACCAGCTCGATCACCGGCCATTTCAGCGAGGAGCGCAACGCGGCGTACCTGAACATCTTCTCCTGCAGGGAATTCGACGTGGCGGACGCGGTGACGTTCTCACGGGAGTTCTTCGCGGCCGAGTCGGTGACGCACCGGGTACTGGTACGCCGATGAGCCCTCGGCGCGTCATCGGGTGGCACGTCCTGGCGGAGCTGCTGGAGTGTGACCGGGCGGCCCTCGACGACGAGGTG
>JBOGDK010000003.1:0-44505 GCA_050701795.1 Micromonosporaceae bacterium | reverse complement strand
GCACCGCCTTGTCGCCGCGCACCGCGTCGTTGTCACGCACCGGGTGGTTGTCGAGCACCCGGCGGGCGGCCGCCACCGGAAGGTCGTCAGCCCCGACATGACAGCCGTCCGCACTTACCGCCAGCGCGATGTGGAGCCGGTCATTGATCAGGCAGAGCGGTTGGCCCGGAGCGGTGAGTCCGGTCGACCGACCGGGTTCGGCGCCACGCCTCGGCTCGGCGGCGCCACCTGCACCGGCCGCGCCACCGCGACACAGGTCCACCACCCGTAACGCCAGGTCGTACGCATCCCGATCGGTCATCGTGTCCTCGACCCGTACCTGGACGGTGGGGGCGCTGCCGAACTCGACACCGGCACGCAGCGTGGCGCGTACCACGTCGAGGGGGTTGCGGTCTCTACGCGTGTCAGTGATCAGATGCAATCTGCCCAAGACTGACATCACATCTCCTCCCTGCGCCGGCATTACCCGGATCAGGTTCTACGGTCGGAGGCTCTGACGGTCGCCCGTCCAGCCCCCCTCTCAGCCCGGTCCACCGGGCTCCCGTGGGTTCTCCTGGACTCTAACCCCACCACCACCGTCCGCCAACCACACGTGACCGGGATGACCTTGACCGCCGGCGAGCTCCGGCGCCTGCGGAGCTGCCCAGTTCAGCGCGTCACGCGTCCCAGACCGGCTCGGTGGCCTCCGTGACCTCCCCGTCACCGCCGAAGATCACGAACCGGTCGAACCCCCTCGTGAACCACCGGTCGTGGGTCACCGCGAGTACGGTGCCCGCGAACCCGGCAAGGCCCTCCTCAAGCGCCTCGGCGCTGGCCAGGTCAAGGTTGTCGGTCGGTTCGTCGAGCAGCAGCAGGGTGGCGCCGGACAACTCCAGCAACAGCACCAGGAACCGGGCCTGCTGACCGCCGGAGAGGGTGTCGAACGGCTGCTCAGACTGTCCGGCGAGGTCGTACCGGTTGAGCGCCTTCATCGCCCCCGACTGGTCGAGACCGTCGCGGTGGTCGTCGCCTCGCCAGAGGATCCCCCGGGGGGTACGACCGGCGAACTCCGGCCGGTCGTGGGTCTGCGAGAAGTGCCCCGGCACCACCCGGGCCCCGAGTCGGGCCACTCCCTCGTGGGCCACCTCCGCCAGCGCCTGCCCGTCCGCGGTGACCGTCGGACCGTCTGAGACCACGCCTGCATCACCTGGCGAGCGACGAGTGGTCTCGGAAGGTCCGTAGGAGAGGCCGCCTAGCAGCCGCAGGAAGTGTGACTTGCCGGTGCCGTTGCCGCCGAGTACGGCAACCCGGTCGCCGTACCAGATCTCCAGGTCGAACGGGTAGGTCAAACCATCCAGTTCCAACTGCTCGCAGATCACCGCGCGTTTGCCGGTACGGCCGCCGGCCAGCCGCATCCGGATGTCCTGCTCCTTCGGGCGCAGCGGCGGCGGCCCGGCCTCCTCGAACTTCGCCAACCGGGTCTTCGCGCTCTGTAACCGGCTCGCCATGTCGGAGTTGTACGCCGCCTTCTGCCGGTACATCACCACCAGCTGCTTCAGCTTGGCGTGCTCCTCGTCCCAGCGCCGGCGTAGTTCGTCGAGGCGTTCGTGGCGGGCGTGCCGCGCGTCGTGCCAGCTGGCGAACCCGCCGCCGTGGGTCCACGTGGAGCCGCCCTCCAGAGTGACCACCTGGTCCGCGGTACGCGCCAGCAACTCCCGGTCGTGGCTGACGTACAGCACGCTCTTGTCGGAGCCGTTGAGTCGTTCCTCCAGCCACCGCTTGCCCGGTACGTCCAGGAAGTTGTCCGGTTCGTCGAGCAGCAGCACCTCGTCGGGCCCCCGGAGCAGCAGCTCCAGTGCGAAACGCTTCTGCTCCCCACCGGACAGCGTGTCGAGCGGGCGATGCCGTACCTGGTCCCACGGCTGGTCGAGCACGATCGTGCTGACGGTGTCGAAGAGGACCTCGGCGTCGTACCCACCGGCTTCACCCCACGCGGTGAGCGCATCGGCGTACCGGAGCTGGGCCTTTGATGCGCCGGCGGAGAATCGGCCGCGGGTCTCGGCGTCGACCATCGCCGACTCGGCGACGGCGAGCCGCTCCCCCGCGGCGCGGAGCGCCGGTGGTGACAGGCGCAGCGCCAGCTCCGCGAGGCCGCCGCCGCCCAGCATCTGGCGCATCACACCCAGCCCACCGGCGCGTGCGAGGGAACCGGTCTGCGGCGCGATGTCGCCGGCGATCATCCGCAGCAACGTGGTCTTGCCGGTGCCGTTCGCCCCGATCAGAGCGACCTTTCCGGACTCCCCCACCCGGAATGACACCTCCGAGAACAGCATGCGACCGTCCGGCAGCGTGTGCCGTACTCCGTTGACGTCGACGTACCCCACAAGGAGTTGATTGTGCGCGCCGATGACGGAACCGTCGCCTGGTTTTCGCGGCCAGCCGCCACCTGACCCGATCCGTTATCTGGTTTCCGCGGGCGGTTGCAGGTCCCGGCGCGGTTGCCTCGCCTCGCGGGTCAACCGCTGGCTCGCCTGCCATTCGCCCTGGTCACTACGTGTGAAACGTGCGGGACCCGGCGTCAGCCTGCGGTGACGGCGAACACCCGGTAGCCCTTCTGGCTGGCATGTCGCGCCACCCGCCAACCACGGCTCAGCAGCCATTCCTGGAGTGAGTCACCGCCGAGGTTGCGCGCCACCACCAGCCACGCCACCCCGTCCGGTTTGAGCCGGGGTAGCCAGCGGTCCAGCAGTTCGTGCAGCGCCGTCTTGCCGATCCGGATGGGAGGGTTGCTCCAGATCTGATCGAACCGGGCGTCGGCAGGGATCTCGTCCGGCGTCCCGGCGACCACCCCGAGTTCGAGTCGGTCGGCGTTGCGGCGTACCAGTTCCAGGGCGCGGGTGTTGACGTCGACCGCGTACACGGTCGCGGCGGGCGCGGTCATCGCGAGGGCACAGGCGATGGGACCGTAGCCGGTGCCGAGGTCGAGATACTCGCCCTCCGTGGTCGGCAGGGGCGCTTTCCGCAGCAGTACGGCGGTGCCGGGGTCCAGCCGATCGGCGGAGAACATCCCGGAGGACGCCTCGAGGCGAAGCCACCGGTTGCCGACAGTGAAGTCGACGTAACGCGGCTTCTCCGGGCCCTCAGGCGCTTCACTGAAGTAGTGCTCGGCGGGCGCCGGTGGGTCGGCGTCGGGGGGTGTCGGCGGGTCGGCATCGGACATACCGCGATTGTCGCTGCGACCTCATCACGTCCCCCCACGGGGGCACCCGGCCCGGAACACGGCGGCTGTACGCTGTGCCGCATGACGCTCGGGGACCAGTACCCAGGTCAGCCGTACGGACCCGGTTACGGCGGCGCACCGCAGGGACCATCGTCCGGAGGCGTGTACGGCACGCCACGCCAGGAACCAGGGCAGGGCCATCCTGGAGCGGGCCAACCGCCAGGCGGCCAGCCCGGATACGGCCAGCCTGGTAACCAGCCCGGATACGGCCACCCCGACCCGTACGGCCCCCCACCAGGCGCAGGACACCCGCAGCAACCAGGCCCTCCCGGGTACGGCCAGCCCCCAGCTCACGGCCAGCCCCCAGCTCACGGTCAGCCCGGCAGCCACGGCCACCCTGGTGATCCTGCCCAGCCAGCCGATCCGTACGGCCCCTCCGGCCAACCCGGCGGGCCCGGCCAACCTGGTGGACCCGGCGATCCGTTCGGTGTGCCCGCAGCCCCCGGTTTCGGCAGCAGTCAGTTCGCCGAACCTCCCGGTTTCGGACCACCGCCGCCGCCTCCCAAAGGCGGATCCAGGTTCTGGCTCGCCACGCTTGGCGTACTCGCCGTTGTGGTGGTCATCGCCGCATGCAGCGTCGGTGGTTACTTCATGTTCCGGGATGACGGGTCGCCCAGCTCACAACCACCTCCCAGCTCCGAGGCCCCGAAAAAGAAGTCTCCGTCCGCCTCACCGAGCCCCAGCTCGAGCCCGGTGGACATCAGCTCCCGCGCCACCGACCCGAAGCCACTCACCGAGAAGGAACTGTTCGGCAGCAAGACATTGAGCGTCCAGGACGACAGCACCGGCACGAACCGCAACTACAAGGTGGTCAAGACCCAGGCAACGGAGAGCTGCAAGAAGGGCGCCACCGGCGAGCTCGGCGCGACTCTCGGCGATCTCGGCTGCAGTCAAATGGTGCGAGCGGCGATCAACTCCTCGGACGGCAAGTACGGCGCGACGGCGGGCGTCTTCAACCTCAAGAAGAAGGGTCACAGCGCGAAGGTCAACCCCTTGATCAAGAACGACAAGGGGTCGTTCACCGGGCTCGAAGGGCCAGGCGCCTCAGCGAAGATCAACAAGGCGTCACTCGCGCTCTACTGGGAGGAACGCGGCCACTACATGGTCTACGTGATCATCTGTCGCGGCGACGGAAAGCAGATATCGCTGGAAGACAAGAAGATCCAGAACATGGCGAGCGACCTGCTGATCGGCCACCTCGCCACCAAGTTGGCGGAGCGTACCGGCACCGTCGACTGAGCCCGGGCCTCGGGCGCGCCAGCACCCGACCCGCGTACCTCAGCGCGGCAGTCCCGACCGGAGCTCCAGACGCACTGCTCCCAGGCCCCAGGGCCGCGCTGCTCCCAGAGCCCCAGAGCCCCAGAGCCGCGCTGCTCCCAGCGCCCCAGCAGCCCCAGCGCCGGAGGGGCCTCAAGCGCGCCGGTTCCCGGTCTGAACCGGTTACGGGTGATGTCGGCCCGCCGGCCACCCCACGGACGTGCGCCCCTCAGGCGCGCCGGTTCCGGGTCGCCTCAGCGCGTGCGGCGTACTGCCCCGGTGCCGGGTAGTCGACTCCCACCAGTGTCAGTCCGTGCGCGGGTACGACGCCGACTTCGCTTGCCCGCTCAGTACGTGCCAGCAGCGATTCCGGCCACTCCACGGGGCGCCGACCGTCCCCGACCGGCAGCAGACCGCCCACCAGGCTGCGCACCATCGCCTGGCAGAACGCGTCGGCCGCCACGGACGCGACGACAACGCCGTCCGGATCTCGCCGCCACTGGAATTTCTGCAAGGTACGGATCGTGGTGCCATGCTCCTTACGCCGGCAGTACGCCGCGAAGTTGTGTTCCCCGAGCATCGGCGCCGCCGCCTGATTCAGCCGGTCAACGTCGAGCGGCCGTGGCCACGCGAGGGTGTCCTGGCGACGTACCGGATTCACACCCCAGGGCTCGTCGCCGACCCGGTACGCGTACCGCCGGCGCAGCGCCGAGAACCTGGCGTCGAAGTCCCCAGGCACCTCAGCCGCCGCGGTCACCCTTACATCGTGCGGCAACACACCGGCGAGCCGGCGCACCGCGACGTCAGCGAGCTCGGACCACGTGGTGACCGGCAGGTCCACGTGACACACCTGGCCGGTGGCGTGCACCCCCGCATCGGTACGCCCAGCGACCGTCAGCCCCGCCGGCTCCCGGAACAGGGTGGCGAGGGCATCGGAGAGCACCCCGGCGACGGTGCGCTGGTCCGGTTGGACCGCCCAACCGGAGAAGTGGGTGCCGTCGTACGCCACATCAAGGCGGACGCGGACACAGTGAACCTCCCGAGACCGTACGTCGGTGACCGACGTGGTCGCACAGTCTCGGGAGGTTCCCCCACCGGGGTCTCCCCCGGTGGGTTCGTACGATGGTGTCGCCAACGAACGGACTACTCGGTGTCGGTGTCGTCCTTGTCACGCTGCGACGGCGGTAGTTCGAACCCGGCGGCCTCAGCATCCTCGGCACTCGCGAACCACACCTCGGCGACAGTCTGAGCGTACTGCGGACTGTCGGGAGAGTGGTAGAGCTTCGAGTCGTCGTTCCCCTTGATCGGGAAACCCTCGGGCTGTGAGTCATCTTCCAGCGGGGCGTGGCTGCCTTCGCCGTACGGTGGCTCCTCGTCAGCGCCGACCGCCTCGGTCTGCACCGGCTCCGCGGCCTTCACCACGATCTCGTCGGTGGTGTCGGAGTCGGCATCGCCCGCGAGCGCAGCGACCGCGTCGGCCTTCGCGGCCTTACGGGCGGCCCGCTTCCGCTTCGGCTGCTCCTCGGCGACCTCCAGCTCCTCGACGAGCTCGATCACGGCCATCGGGGCGTTGTCGCCCTTCCGCGGACCGATCTTGACGGTACGGGTGTAACCACCCTGCCGGTTCACGTACCGCGGTGCGATCTCTTCGAACAGCGCACCGACCACGTCCTTGTCCCGCAGTACGGCGATGGTACGGCGGCGGGACGCGAGGTCGCCCCGCTTGGCGAAGGTGACCAGCCGCTCGGCGAACGGCCGGAGCCGCCGCGCCTTCGTCTCCGTGGTACGGATCTTGCCGTGACGGAACAGTGACGTGGCGAGGTTCGCCAGCATCAACCGCTCGTGGGCGGGGCTGCCGCCAAGGCGTGGTCCCTTACTGGGCTGGGGCATCGTTGGTGCTCCTACGTTGCGTCATTGTCCTGGTTGGAGTGCCGGCGCCGTGGGGTACGACGCCGGCCACCTGTATGTCAGAGTTCCTCGGTCTCCCGGAACTCGCCACCGTCGTAGTCGCCGTCAGCGAAGCTGTCGACGACGTTGGCCGGGTCGAACACCGGTGAGGAGTCCTTCAACGCGAGCCCCATGCCAGCGAGCTTCATCTTGACCTCGTCGATGGACTTCTGGCCGAAGTTGCGGATGTCGAGCAGGTCCGCCTCGTTCCGGCTGATCAGCTCGCCCACCGAGTTGATGCCCTCACGCTTGAGGCAGTTGTACGACCGTACGGTCAGGTCCAGCTCCTCGATCGGCAGTGCCAGATCGGCGGCAAGCTGTGCGTCCTGCGGGGACGGGCCGATGTCGATGCCCTCGGCGGTCTCGTCCAGCTCCCGGCACAGCCCGAACAGTTCGACGAGCGTGGAGCCCGCCGACGCGAGGGCGGTACGCGGGCTGATCGACGGCTTCGTCTCGACGTCCACGATCAGCTTGTCGAAGTCGGTCCGCTGCTCGACACGGGTCGCCTCGACCTTGTAGCTGACCTTGAGCACCGGCGTGTAGATCGAGTCCACAGGGACCCGGCCGATCTCCTGGCCAGGCTGCTTGTTCTGCGCCGCGGTGACGTAGCCGCGACCGCGTTCGACGACCAGCTCCATGTCCACCCGGCCCTTGCCGTTCAGGGTGGCCAGCCGCAGGTCGGCGTTGTGCACGCTGACGCCGGCCGGAGGCTGGATGTCGCCCGCGGTGATCTCACCGGGTCCCTGCTTGCGCAGGTACATGGTGACCGGCTCGTCGTGCTCGGAGCTGACGCACAGCTCCTTGACGTTGAGCACCAGCTCGACCACGTCCTCCTTGACGCCTGGGATCGTGGTGAACTCGTGCAGTACGCCGTCGATCTTGATGCTGGTGACCGCGGCACCCGGGATCGAGCTGAGCAACGTACGCCGCAGCGAGTTCCCGAGGGTGTAGCCGAAGCCCGGCTCGAGCGGCTCGATGGTGAACCGCGACCGAGTGTCGCTGAGGATTTCCTCGGACAACGTTGGCCGTTGTGTGATGAGCACTATTCCTCCAGTGTGTCGGGGCGTCCGCTATATGACGCCGCAACTGTGTGGGTCCAGCAACGGACCCGGTGTGGGTCCATCAGAATCGGACCCGCCGGGTGGGCCCAGGGGCGCGAATAGTGCCCCCGGGCCGTACCGGTACCGAGCTCTACTTCGAGTAGAGCTCGACGATCAGCTGCTCCTGGACCGGCGTGTCGATGACCTGCCGGGCTGGGAGCGAGTGGACCAGAACCTTCATCTGGCCAGGGATGACCTCAAGCCACGCCGGGACCGGGCGACTGCCGACTTCGGCACGCGCCACTACGAACGGCGTCAGCTCCCGCGACTTCTCACGAACCACGACGATGTCGTGTTCGCCCACCCGGAACGACGGGATGTCCACCTTCTTGCCGTTGACCACCAAGTGGCCGTGCTTGACCAGCTGTCGGGCCATGTCGCGGGACTTGGCGAAGCCGGCGCGGTAGACCACGTTGTCGAGCCGCGATTCGAGAATCTGCAGCAGGGTCTCACCGGTCTTGCCGCCCTTACGGTTGGCTTCCTCGTAGTAGCGGCGGAACTGCTTCTCGAGGACGCCGTACACCCGGCGGGCCTTCTGCTTCTCCCGCAGCTGCAGCAGGTACTCGGTCTCCTTGAGCCGTCCACGGCCGTGCTGGCCGGGCGGGTACGGGCGCTGCTCGATGGGGCACTTCGGGCCTTCGCACTTGGAGCCCTTCAAGAACAGCTTCATCTTCTCCCGACGGCAACGGCGGCAGTCGGGGCCGGTGTAACGAGCCATCTCCAGTTACCCCCTCAGACCCTGCGTCGCTTCGGCGGACGGCAGCCGTTGTGCGGCTGCGGCGTCACGTCGGAGATCGAACCAACTTCCAGCCCGGCAGCCTGCAGGGAACGGATCGCGGTCTCCCGGCCGGAGCCGGGGCCCTTCACGAATACGTCCACTTTGCGCATGCCGTGCTCCATCGCGCGGCGCGCAGCGGCCTCGGCGGCCAACTGGGCGGCGAACGGGGTCGACTTCCGGGAGCCCTTGAAGCCCACCTGGCCGGACGACGCCCACGAGATCACGTTGCCGACCGGGTCGGTGATCGACACGATCGTGTTGTTGAACGTGCTCTTGATGTGAGCGTGCCCGTGGGCGACGTTCTTCTTCTCTTTGCGCCGGACCTTCTTTACCCCGGCGCGTGCCTTCGGCGGCATATCTCTCCTGCGCTCCTTGGTATTGCTCTACGTCTGCTCTATGTCTCGACTACGACCCTTGACCGCGGCTGCGGCCCAGAGCCCTATCGGTTCAGGCCGGAACGAAGTCGCTCGTGGCGCTCCACGCCTTACTTCTTGCCGGCCTTCTTCTTGCCGGCGACCGTACGACGCGGACCCTTGCGACCGCGAGCGTTGGTACGGGTCCGCTGACCCCGTACGGGCAGCCCACGGCGGTGCCGGATGCCCTGATAGCAGCCGATCTCGATCTTGCGTCGAATATCCGCGGTAACCTCGCGACGAAGATCACCTTCGACCTTGTACGTGGCCTCGATCCAGTCGCGGAGCTTGACCAGCTCCTCGTCGGTGAGGTCCTTGGCGCGCTTGTTCGGGTCGATTCCGACCGACACGCATGACTCCAGCGCGCGGGTACGGCCGATCCCGAAGATGTACGTGAGCGCGATCTCCATCCGCTTCTCGCGGGGGAGATCGACGCCGACCAGACGTGCCATGTGCGGGCGTACTCCTCGTTGTCGTCGGAGGTCTGCACCCATCCCCTCCCACCTGCCCGGGCGGGCCCCGGCCTCCGACCGGGGGTGCACCGGTCACCGCGTAGACGGCGCCGGTCAAGATGAGCCCTATCGAGTTGTGTGATGGCCGGTGACGGGTCTGCTCAACCCTGCCGCTGCTTGTGGCGCGGGTCTGCGCAGATCACCATGACCCGCCTGTTACGGCGAATCACCCGGCACTTGTTACAGATCTTCTTGACGCTCGGCTTGACCTTCACGGCTGCTGCCTTACTCCCTTTCGCAGGCGCCTGCTGACCGGCGCAGACCACAGCAGGCAGCGCGCTCTGCTGGCACCGAGCCACCTGGCTCGTACGAAGAAGACGGACACGGGACTGCCCGATTCGTCACTTGTAGCGGTAGACGATGCGACCCCGGGACAGGTCGTAGGGCGAAAGCTCTACGACGACCCGGTCTTCGGGAAGGATACGGATGTAGTGCTGCCGCATCTTCCCACTGATGTGGGCCAAGACCTTGTGGCCGTTAGCGAGCTCCACCCGGAACATGGCGTTCGGTAGGGGCTCTATAACGCGTCCCTCGATCTCGATGGCGCCGTCTTTTTTCGGCATGTCCTCCGCTAACCGTGATTCGTTCGGGCCTTAACTGGCTCACGCGTCCCAGCCGCGCCCCACAGCCCGCCGAAGCGCGGAACAGGCAGAATGGAGCGGACGCGATGCGCCGACGTGCCAGTGTACGTGGGCGTCGAACCGAACACCAACTCGACCCCCGACGCCGGGCCAACGACCCCGGAACGCCGTCGCTACTGCGCCATCGACCCGGCGAAAGAATCAGCTGAGTGCCTCACTCGCAGGCGGCCCGTGTCTACCATCGCCGGCGGCGCGCGCCGTGCCCGAACGCATGCGAGGCGAGGACGAGCCCCCACGGCACAATCACCCACATTGGCCAGAAGTATTCGAAACCATCACCGTCCAGCCCGGCGAGCAACCAGATCAGCGTCGTGATCAGCGATACCACGAGCCATGGCCGCCACGGGGACAGGCGCCCGTACGGCTGCCAACCATGGCGCCCCGGGCCACCTCCGGCGTAGCGGTCGTTCTGACGTTCCGATCGTTCGCTCGACGGCGTACGCGGACCGACGACAGTCCGCCCGGTCGGTGGCGGAGGGAGATCAACAGTGAGATTGGCGAGATCCCGATACGTCCGGGCGGCGTACGCGGCGGCAACCCGCTCGTCGTACTCGTCAAGGGTGAGGCGGCCCTCGTCGACAGCCGCCCGCAATTGATCAGCCACCTTCTGGCGGTCCTGGTCCCCGGCCCGAAGCTGCAACGCATCGAGGCGCGGTTCGGAAGCACTGGTGGGTTCGTCGAATCGAGGTTCCATCGGGGGGACTCCCGTCACGTACGCGTGCTTCAAATGTGGCACGGGTATCGGGCGTCGACATCAGAAAGGTCCACTCGACCGGGAGATGAGCCCGGTGTCAACGCTGGCCATCGCTGGTCCATCGGCGCTGGCCCGTCCAGCGCCATGCGGCGTCCGTCACCGCCGGCCCATCAGCACGGCGTCCGTCACCGCTGGCCCGTAGGCGCTGGTCGGTCGGCGCTCGTGCGTCAGCGCTGGCGGGCGGTGACCCGATTTCCGAGCCGTTCCCGGCCCCCGTCGAACGCGGTGAGCACCCATAGGCCGTCGTCGCAGATCGCTATGGAGTGTTCGACGTGCACTGCAACCGACTCATCCAGTGTGACGACCGTCCAACCGTCGTCGAGTTCGACGACCTCCGGGGAGCCCCAGGTGATCATCGGCTCGATCGCGAACGCCATCCCCACCGCGATCTTGGGCCCCCGCCCCGGCCGCCCGTGGTTGTGGATGTGTGGCTCCTGATGCATCTCGGTGCCGATGCCGTGGCCGCCGTACCCATCCACGATGCCGTACGGGCCTTCAGCGCGGATGCTCGTCTCGATCGCGTGCGACACGTCGGTGAGCCGGGATCCCGGACGGGCCGCGGCGATACCGGCCCACATCGAGTCCTCGGCGACCCGCACCATGTCGAACAGCTTCGGGTCCACGTCGCCCACGGGCACCGTGATCGCCGCATCGCCGTGCCAACCGTCCAACACGGCACCACAGTCGATGGAGATCAGGTCCCCTTCTCTGAGCACCTCCCGCTGCGACGGGATGGTGTGCACGACCCGGTCGTTCACCGAGGTGCAGATCGTCGCCGGGTAACCGTGGTAGCCCTTGAAGTTCGGCTTCGCACCGTCGGAACGGATCGCCTCCTCGGCGATCGCGTCCAACGCCCCGGTGGAGACCCCGGGACGCACCTCGTCCCGAAGGATCTCGAGCGTACGGGCCACCACCAGGCCGGCCCGCCGCATCAGGTCGATCTGCTCAGCGGTCTTGATCTGGATCCGGTGCCGCCCGAACGCACTCATCCGTTGTATGACCGGAGTGCGTCGATGGCACGGTCCGTGACATCCTCGACCGGCCCCGTCGCGTCGAGCCCCACCAGCTTGCCCTGGGCGCCGTAGTACTGGTTCAACGGTGCGGTGTCGCGGGCATACACCTTCAGCCGCTCCGCGATGGTCGCCGGCTTGTCGTCGTCCCGTTGGAACAGCTCGCCGCCGCAACGGTCGCAGACGTCCTTCACCGTCGAGGGATCGAACTCGACATGCCACACCTTGCCGCAGCCGCGGCAGGTACGCCGTCCCGACAGCCGCCGGATCACCTCGTCGTCCTCGACCACGAGTTCGAGGACGACATCGAGCCCGGTGCCCAGATCGGCGAGCAACTTGTCGAGGGCGGTGGCCTGAGGCACCGTGCGCGGAAACCCGTCCAACAGAAAACCGTCCACGGCGTCGCCTTCTGCCAGGCGCTCCCGCACCATGTTGATGGTCACTTCGTCAGGGACCAACTGCCCGGCATCCATGTATCGCTTCGCCTGCTGCCCCAGCGGCGTGCCCGACGCGACGTTGGCCCGGAAGATGTCCCCCGTCGAGATCTTGGGCACCGCCAGGTGAGCCGCCACGAACTCAGCCTGGGTCCCCTTTCCCGCCCCCGGGGGGCCAACCAGTACCAACCTCATCCGACCACCTCACCGCGCCGGATCAGCGCAGGAACCCTTCATAGTTGCGCTGCATCAACTGGCTCTCGATCTGCTTCACGGTCTCCAGACCCACACCAACAATGATGAGCACGGCGGTGCCGCCGAACGGGAAGTTCTGCAGCACCTGCTGGCCACCGACAAGGCCGATGAACAGGTTCGGAAGTACCGCGATGATGCCCAGGTAGATCGACCCGGGGAGGGTGACCCGGCTGAGGATGAAGTCAAGGTACTCCGCGGTCGGCTTGCCGGGACGGATACCCGGCACGAAGCCACCGTACTTCTTCATGTTGTCAGCCACGTCGGTCGGGTTGAACGTGATCGCCACGTAGAAGTAGGTGAAGAAGATGATCAGCAGGAAGTACGTACCGATGTAGACCCAGCTGCTCGGGTCGACAAAGTACCGGTTGATCCAGTCGACCACCTTGTTGGTCGAGTTCGTACCCGCCAACTGGGTAGCCAGCACCGGAAGGTAGAGCAGCGAGGACGCGAAGATCACCGGGATCACACCGGCCTGGTTGACCTTGAGCGGGATGTACGTCGACGTGCCGCCGTACATCTTTCGGCCGACCATCCGCTTGGCGTACTGCACCGGAACCCGCCGCTGCGCCTGCTCGATGAAGATCACCAGGGTGATGACCACGACGCCGATCGCCACGACCACCGCGAACGTCAGCTCGTTGCGCTGCATGATCGACCAACCCTCAGAGGGGAGCCGAGCGGCGATCGAGCTGAAGATCAGCACCGACATGCCGTTGCCGACACCGCGGTCGGTGATCAGCTCACCGAGCCACATGATCACCCCTGTGCCGGCGGTCATAGTGGTGACCAGGCACGCGATCGTCAACCAGTTGGGCAGCACCCCGTTGTCCGGCGGCACGATTGGGAACTGGTCGCACTGGTTGCCGAACAGCTGTCCGGAGCGGGCCAGCGCGATGAACCCCGATGACTGCAGGATCGCGAGGCCCAGGGTCAGGTAACGGGTGTACTGGGTGATCTTCGCCTGACCGGACTGGCCTTCCTTCCTCAGCTGCTCCAGCCGTGGAATCACCACGACGAGCAGCTGCAGGATGATGCTCGCGGTGATGTACGGCATGATGCCGAGCGCGAACACCGACAGTTGGAGCAACGCCCCACCCGAGAACAAGTTCAGCAGGGTGAAGACGTCGGCGCCGCCTTCTTTGGCCTGGCCCATGGCGTCCAGACACTTCTGTACGTTGCCGTACGAGACGCCCGGACTGGGAAGCGCCGCCCCGAGCCGGTAGATGCCGATGATGAAGATCGTGAACAGCAACTTCTTGCGCAGGTCAGGCGTCTTGAACGCACTGATGAAGGCGGAGAGCAAGTGATCCTCCTGCGCGTGGCGATCAACGTCGGCCCGGTTGGGCCGTTCTGACGGTCAAGGGGCGGATGCGACTCTAACAGCCGCACACGGTGTGAAGTTGGCAGCCTACGCCCGAGCGTGAAGATCCGCGAGGGTGGTGCACCTGACAGAGAAGAGACTATCCGGATCCTCCGTCGCGTTCCCGCCGCGTGCCGGTCGACTCTCCGACCGTCCCACGGCGGGAACCCGGTTGATCCTGTGTCATCTCGCCTGCTTGGAACCTCGCGTACGGCTCAGACCTCGCTGGCGGACCCGGACATACGGGAAATCACCGTCGCCGAACCACCGGCAGCGGCGAGCTTCTCCTTGGCGCTGTTACTGAAGGCGTGGGCGCTGACCCGCAGCGAGACTCCATCGAGTTCGCCTTGACCCAGCACCTTGACGAGCTGGCCCTTGCGGACCGCGCCGGCGGCGGCCAGCTCCAGCGGGCCGACGTCACCGCCGTCCGGGAACAGTTCAGCGAGCCGGTCCAGGTTGACGACCTGGTACGCGACCTTGAACCGGTTCCGGAAGCCCTTCATCTTCGGCAGCCGCATGTGGATGGGCATCTGACCACCCTCGAACGACGCGGGCACGTTCTTCCGGGCCTTCGTGCCCTTCGTGCCACGACCGGCGGTCTTGCCCTTGCTTCCCTCACCGCGGCCGACCCGGACCTTGTCCCGGTTCGCGCCCGGCGCGGGTCGCAGGTGATGAATCTTGATAGCCATCGCGCTACTCCACCTCCTCGGTCTTCACGAGGTGGTTCACGGTCGCGATCATGCCCCGAATCTCGGGACGGTCTTCCTTCACGACCACGTCGTTGATCCGCTTCAGACCGAGCGTACGCAGCGTGTCTCGCTGGTTCTGCTTGGTGCCGATCACCGACCGAACCTGAGTCACCTTGAGCCGTACCATCGTCATGCCCCCGCCTCTGCACGCGCCCGCAGCATGGCGGCCGGAGCGACGTCCTCGACCGGCAGACCACGGCGTACCGCGACCTGCTCGGGGGTCTCGAGGGACCTCAGCGCCGCCACGGTGGCGTGCACGATGTTGATCGGGTTGGACGAGCCGAGGCTCTTGGACAAGATGTCGTGGATGCCGGCGCACTCCAGTACGGCACGCACCGGACCACCGGCGATCACACCGGTACCAGGGCTCGCCGGCTTCAGCAGCACGACACCGGCCGCGTCCTCGCCGAGCACCGGGTGGGTGATCGTCGAAGCGATACGCGGCACCTTGAAGAAGTGCTTCTTGGCCTCCTCGACCCCCTTGGCGATCGCCGAGGGCACCTCCTTGGCCTTGCCGTAGCCAACGCCGACCATGCCGTTGCCGTCGCCCACCACGACCAGCGCGGTGAAGCTGAAACGGCGGCCACCCTTGACGACCTTGGCCACCCGGTTGATGGTGACAACGCGCTCGAGGTGTGGCGTCTTCTCCGCGGCCGCGCCGCCGCGGCCGCCATCCCGACGATCCCGACGGCCCCCCTCGGAGCTGCCGGTCCCGCCACGGCGCTGCGGACCTGCCATCAGGCGCTTACCTCTCTCCCAGACTCACAGAACATCATCAGAACTTCAGACCACTCTCGCGCGCCGCATCGGCGAGCGCCGCGATCCGGCCGTGGTAGCGGTTGCCGCCCCGGTCGAACACCACTTCGGTGACTCCAGCGGCCTTGGCACGCTCGGCGAGCAGTTCGCCCACTTTACGGGCCAGAGCGCTCTTGTCCCCGTCCGTACCGCGGATCGCGCCATCCAGCGTGGAAGCCGACGCCAGGGTGTGTCCCTTGGCGTCATCGACGACCTGCGCGGTGAGGTGCCGCAGAGAACGGGTCACCACGAGACGCGGCCGCGACGACGTACCCACGACGGACTTCCGCACCCGGAAATGGCGACGGGCGCGGGCAACCCGGCGCTGGGCGCTGACACCACCAGACGCGCGGCGCCGGAGCAGCTGTGCCCCCATCACTTACCTGCCTTTCCTGCCTTGCGGCGGACGTGCTCCCCCTGATACCGCACACCCTTACCCTTGTACGGCTCCGGCGGACGGATCTTGCGGATGTTCGCGGCAACCTCACCGACCTGTTGCTTGTCGATGCCTTCGACGACGAACTGTGTGGGGCGCTCCACCCGGAACGTCACGCCCTCTGGCGGGGAGACCACGACGGGGTGCGAGAACCCGAGCGCGAACTCAAGGTCGGAACCCTTGGCCTGCACCCGGTAGCCGGTGCCGTGGATCTCCAGCGTCCGGGTGTAGCCCTCCGAAACGCCGACCACCATGTTATTGATCAGACTGCGGGACAGGCCGTGCAGCGCACGGGAACGGCGCTCGTCGTCCGGCCGCGCCACGTGCAGCGTGCCGTCGGAGTCGCGCTCGACGGTGATCGGTTCGGCGAGTGTGTGGGACAGCTCGCCCTTCGGGCCCTTCACCGTGACGGTGGCACCTTCCACGGCGACGTTGACGCCAGCGGGGACGGTGATCGGTTTGCGACCAATACGTGACATGGTTACGCAGCTCCTCTCACCAGACGTAGGCGAGGACTTCCCCGCCTACTCCACGCTTGCGGGCCTGCCGATCTGTCAGCAGCCCCTGGGACGTCGAAACAATCGCCACACCGAGGCCGCCCAGCACGCGCGGAAGGTCCGTCGACTTGGCGTACACCCGCAGGCCTGGCTTGGAAACCCGGCGAACTCCGGCGAGGCTGCGCTCCCGGTTCGGGCCGAACTTCAGCTCGACCTCGAGGGTCTTGCCGACGCTGTCGGCGTCCGGCTCGCGGACCTGCCAGGCCGTGATGTAACCCTCCTGCTTGAGGACCTCGGCGATGTTCGCCTTGATCTTCGAGTAGGGCATCACGACCTCGTCGTGGTACGCCTGGTTGGCGTTGCGCAGACGGGTGAGCATGTCTGCGATCGGGTCGGTCATGGTCATGGTCGACTCTGTGCCTCTCTCACCGCGGTTCCACGTACGAGGCGTGGCCTGCGGCGAAGTTGCGAATCTTTATGTTCTAAGGCCGGTGGCCGGATCCAGGTGCAGGCTGACAAGGCCGCAGGGAGCGCCGTGTGCGAACTGTGCACACAAGCGACCGAGAACGCAGTCAGCATGTGCCTGGGCCGGCCTTCACCAAGATGCTTTCCAGACGCCGGGTAGCTCGCCTCGGTGCGCCATCTCGCGAATGCAGACGCGGCAGAGCCCGAACTTGCGGTAAACCGCCTTCGGACGCCCACACCGCTGGCAGCGAGTGTACGCACGGGTCGAGAACTTCGGCTTCTGCTGCGCCTTGTGGATCAGCGCCTTCTTCGCCATCGCTCAGCTCTCCTTGTACGGGAAGCCCAGGAGCTTGAGCAGCACCCGGCCTTCCTCGTCGGTCTTGGCGGACGTCACCACGGTGATGTCCATACCGCGAACCCGGTCGATCCTGTCCTGGTCGATCTCGTGGAACACCGACTGCTCGGTGAGTCCGAACGTGTAGTTGCCGCTCCCGTCGAACTGCTTGTCGGACAGCCCGCGGAAGTCGCGGATCCGGGGCAGCGAGATCGACAGCAACCGGTCCAGGAACTCCCACATCCGGTCGCCCCGAAGGGTCGCCTTCGCCCCGATCGGCATCCCCTCACGCAGCTTGAACTGCGCGATGGACTTCTTGGCACGGCGTACCAGGGGTTTCTGGCCTGTGATCGTGGCGAGATCACGTACCGCACCATCGATCAACTTCGCGTCCTTGGCGGCGTCGCCGACACCCATGTTGACGACGATCTTGACCACGGTCGGCACCTGCATCGGGTTGCCGTAGTCGAACTGCTCGCGAAGCTTGGCGATGATCTCGCTGCGGTACCGCTCCTTGAGCCGCGGCAGGGTCTTCTCTGTTGCCACAGTCATAATCACAGATCCTTACCGGAACGACGGGACACCCGCACCGGACGGCCGGCGTCGTCCCTGCGGTAGCCCACCCGGGTGGCTTCACCGTCGGAGTCGACCACCATCACGTTGCTCACGTGGATGGCCGCCTCCTGGGTGACGATGCCACCGGTCTTGGCCCCCCGCTGGGTGGTGCTGATACGGGTGTGCTTCTTGACCCGGTTCACGCCCTCGACCAAGATCTTGTCGCGCTGTGGGTAGGCCGCGATGACCTTCCCGACGGCGCCCTTGTACTTGCCGGCGATGACGCGCACCGTATCGCCCTTCTTGACCTTCACGGTTTACAACACCTCCGGTGCCAGCGAAATGATCTTCATGAACCGCTTGTCCCGCAGCTCACGCCCTACCGGGCCGAAGATCCGGGTGCCTCGCGGCTCGCCGGTGCCCTCCCGGAGGATCACGGCCGCGTTCTCGTCGAAGCGGATGTACGAGCCGTCCGGCCGGCGCCGCTCCTTGGCGACGCGTACCACGACCGCCCTGACGACGTCGCCCTTCTTCACACCCGCACCGGGGATCGCGTCCTTGACGGTCGCGACGATGACGTCGCCGATGCTCGCGTAGCGCCGACCGGAGCCGCCGAGCACCCGGATGCAGAGGATCTCCCTCGCACCGGTGTTGTCGGCGACGCGCAGTCGCGACTCCTGCTGGATCACGTCAACTCCTGTATGTCTGCCGGTTCTCGGACATGCCGACCGAGCCTGGCGGAACGAATGGGTCTGCTACTTGGCCTTCTCGACGATCTCGACGACCCGCCACCGCTTGGTCGCGGACAACGGCCGCGTCTCCATCAGCAGGACCAGGTCACCGACACCGCACTGGTTGTTCTCGTCGTGCGCCTTCAGCTTGCTGGTACGGCGGAGCACCTTGCCGTACAGAGCGTGCTTGACGCGGTCTGAGACCTCCACCACGACGGTCTTGTCCATCTTGTCGCTCACCACGTAGCCCTCACGCACCTTGCGGCGGCCACGCACCTCCGTCTGGTCACTCATGCGCCCGCCTCGCTCCGCTCGCCGGGCACACGACACACAAGCACACTGCGCCCATCGATTCGCTCACTACGTTCACTCATTACGCCACCTCACTCGGCGCGGCGGAGAGTCCGAGCTCGCGCTCACGCATGATCGTGTAGATCCGGGCGATCTCCCGGCGCACCACCTGCAGTCGACGGTGGTTGTCCATCTGCCCGGTCGCCGCCTGAACCCGGAGGTTGAACAGTTCCGCCTTGGCTTCCTTCAGCCGGGCGGTGAGCTCGTCCTCCGGCAGCTCACGCAGTTCCGTGGCGGTAACGCCCGTTGCCATCAGGCTTCACCCACTTCACGCTTAACAATGCGGCACTTCATCGGGAGCTTGTGGATGGCGCGGGTCAGCGCCTCCCGGGCAATCGTCTCGTTCGGGAACGAGAGCTCGAACATCACCCGGCCCGGCTTGACGTTCGCGACCCACCACTCCGGCGTGCCCTTGCCGGAACCCATCCGGGTCTCGGCCGGCTTCTTGGTCAGCGCCTGGTCGGGGAAGATCGTGATCCACACCTTGCCGCCACGCTTGATGTGACGGGTCATCGCGATACGAGCGGCCTCGATCTGTCGGTTGGTGACGTACGCCGGCTCGAGCGCCTGAATGCCGAACTCACCGAAGGTCACCCGTACGCCACCCTTGGCCCG
The DNA here is from genome assembly GCA_050701795.1 of Micromonosporaceae bacterium. GTDB lineage: Bacteria > Actinomycetota > Actinomycetes > Mycobacteriales > Micromonosporaceae > WHSM01. The sequence continues at coordinate 25,257 of JBOGDK010000003.1, read as the reverse complement.
ACCGGTCCGCTTCGGGGAGTGTGGCTTGCGGAAGCCCTTCGGAGGCTTACGTGGCATCAACATATGTCAGCCCTCCTGCGTCCCGGCTGGAGCAGCGGTCTCCGGCGGAGCCGCCGGAGCGGACTCCGGCTTCGCCTCGCTCGCCCCAGCGGCCTGCTCTGCCGGGGCCTCACCCCGGCCAGACCGTCCCGCCGCCGCGGCACGACCGGCGTCGGTGCCACCAGCGGTGGTGCCCGAGGCGCCGGAACGGCCACGGCGCGGACGCTCGCGGCGCGGACGCCGCTCGGTCTCGACCGGCTGCTCCCGACCCGGGATCACCTCGCCCTTGTAGATCCACACCTTCACACCGATCCGGCCGAAGGTGGTACGCGCCTCGAAGAAGCCGTAGTCGATGTTCGCCCGCAACGTGTGCAGCGGGACCCGGCCTTCACGGTAGAACTCCGACCGCGACATCTCGGCCCCACCGAGGCGGCCCGAGCACTGCGCCCGGATTCCCTTGACCAGCGGGTTCTTCATCGCCGACTGCAACGCCTTGCGCATCGCGCGACGGAAGTTGACCCGGCTCGCCAATTGCTCGGCGATGCCCTGGGCCACCAGCTGCGCATCGGACTCGGGGCTCTTCACCTCGAGGATGTTCAGCTGCACCTGCTTGCTGGTCAGCTTCTCCAGCTCACCCCGGATCCGGTCCGCCTCGGCGCCCTTGCGACCGATCACGATGCCCGGACGGGCGGTGTGGATGTCGACCCGGACCCGGTCACGGGTGCGCTCGATGTCGACCTTGGAAATTCCCGCACGCTCCAGGCCATGGGACATCATCTTGCGAATCTTGACGTCCTCGGCCACGTAGTCCTTGTACAGCTTGTCGGCGTACCAGCGAGACTTCCAATCCGCGCTGATGCCGAGCCTGAAGCCGTGTGGGTGAACCTTCTGACCCATTACTCGGCACTCTCCTTCTCGGCGGACTTCTCGGCCGCCGGCTCCGCCTCGGTCTCCTTGGCGGCCTTCTTGCTCGCCTTGGCCGGTGTGGCCGTCTCGGCGGCCGGCTTCTCAGCGGCCTTCTTCGCTGCCTTGCGCTCCGGCCGTGCCGGTGCCGCGGCCTGCACACTCTCCAGCACCACTGTGATGTGGCTGGTGCGCTTACGGATCCGGTACGCGCGACCCTGCGCCCTGGGCCGGAAACGCTTGAACGTCGGGCCCTCGTCGACGTACGCCTCGCTGACCAGCAGCGAGTCGGGGTCGAGCCGCTCGTTGTTCTCCGCGTTGGCCATCGCGCTGGCAAGCACCTTGTAGACCTGCTCACTCGCGGCCTGGGGCGCGAACTGCAGCACTGTCAGCGCCTCCTGCGCGGGTAGACCGCGGATGAGGTTGACAACACGGCGCGCCTTCATCGGCGATACGCGCACGAAACGCGCGACCGCTCGGGCGCCCGGTAGCGTTGGCGCGCCACCCGTTGTTGGCATCGGGAGTCCCCTTGCTCTTCCTGTCCGTACGTACGTCGCGAAGCTGCCGGAGCGTCTAGCGCCGACGGCTCTTTCGGTCGTCCTTCTCGTGGCCCCGGAACGTTCTGGTCGGGGCGAACTCGCCGAGCTTGTGCCCGACCATTGCCTCGGTGACGAACACCGGAACATGCTTGCGTCCGTCGTGCACCGCGATCGTGTGCCCGATCATCTCGGGGATGATCGTGGAACGACGCGACCAGGTCTTGATCACGTTCTTGGTGCCCTTGTCGTTCTGCACGTCCACCTTCTTGATCAGGTGGTCGTCGACGAACGGGCCCTTCTTCAAGCTGCGTGGCATCTGTCGCTATCTCCCACTCAACGCTTCTTGCCGGTACGACGGCGCCGGACGATGAGTCGGTCGCTCGGCTTGCTCTTGGAACGGGTACGCCCTTCCGGCTTACCGCCCGGGTTGACCGGGTGCCGCCCTCCGGATGTCTTCCCCTCGCCACCACCGTGCGGGTGGTCCACCGGGTTCATTGCGACACCACGTACGGTGGGGCGCTTGCCCTTCCACCGCATCCGGCCCGCCTTGCCCCAGTTGATGTTGGACTGCTCAGCGTTGCCGACCTCACCAACGGTGGCACGGCACCGTACGTCGACCAGCCGGATCTCACCCGACGGCATCCGCAGGTGCGCGTACGCACCCTCCTTGGCCAGCAGCTGGATGCTGGAGCCTGCCGAACGGGCCATCTTGGCACCGCCGCCGGGCCGCAGCTCCACCGCGTGGATCGTGGTACCTACCGGCATGTTGCGTAACGGCAGGTTGTTGCCCGGCTTGATGTCAGCCCGCGCGCCGTTTTCGATCCGGTGGCCCTGCCGCAGGTCCTTCGGGCAGAGGATGTAGCGCTTCTCCCCGTCGGCGTAGTGCAGCAGCGCGATCCGTGCGGTCCGGTTCGGGTCGTACTCGATGTGAGCGACCTTCGCCGGAACGCCGTCCTTGTCGTGGCGCCGGAAGTCGACCAGCCGGTACTGCCGCTTGTGTCCGCCGCCGCGGTGCCGCGTAGTGATCTTGCCCTGCGCGTTACGACCGCCCTTCGAGTGCAGCGGACGAAGCAGCGACTTCTCCGGCTCGTCACGCGTCACCTCGACAAAGTCGGCGACGCTGGAACCACGGCGACCAGGGGTCGTCGGCTTGTATTTGCGAATGCCCATAGTCTCGTCCTCAGCTCACCGGACCGCCGAAGGCTTCAATACGGTCGCCCTCGGCGAGCGTTACGATCGCCCGCTTGGTGTCCTTGCGCTTACCCCACCCGTGACGGGTGCGGCGGCGTTTGCCTTCTCGGTTGGCCGTATTCACCTTCAGCACTCGGACATTGAAGATCTGCTGAATCGCGATCTTGATCTGTGTCTTGTTCGCATCCGGGTGCACCAGGAACGTGTACTTGTTCTGGTCCAGTAGTCCGTAGCTCTTCTCGGAGACGACTGGCTGGAAAATGACGTCACGCGGATCGGCCAGGCTCACGGCACTCATTTCGCCTCCTCCTCAGCGTCGTCGCTGGCGGCACCGGGTGCGGTGAATCCCGCCGCCTCGGCGTCGGCGACCGTCGCGAAGTAGAACTCCGCCTTGGTCCGCTTGTAGTGCCGGCTGCCCGGCTCGTGGTAGAGACCCGACTCCTCGTTGCCCTTGATCGGGAAAGCCTCAGGCACCGAGCCGTCCTCCGGTGGAATCACCGAACCGCCGTACGGGCCCTCCTGCGGCTCCACCGACTCAACCTTCGGCGCCGCTTTCTTGGCGGGTGCCTTCTTGGCCGAGCTCTTCTTGGCGGGAGCCTTCTTGGCCGGAGCCTCGGAAGCCTTATCCTCGGCGGCCTTGTCGTCGGCGGTCTTGTCCTCCGCGGCCTTGTCGTCGGCGGCGTCGGTCTTTTCTGCCTTCGGCTTCGCCTTCGTAGCCTTGGCGTCCTTCGCCCCGGTCTTGGCTTTCGCCTTCTTCTTCGGCTTCACCTCGACCTCGGCGATCTCGAGCTCACCACCCAGGAACGCCTTCAACGCCCCGGTGGTGAACACGATGTCGTCGCTGACCAGCACGTCGTACGTGTTCAGCTGGTCCGAGGTCAGCAGGTGCACCGCCGGCACGTTCCGCAGGCTCTTCCAGGTGAGTTCGTCTTCCCGGTCCAGCACCACCAGAACACGCCGCCCCTCCGCCACACCGGCCAGCGCGGCGAGCGCGGCCTTGGTGGAGGGCACGTCTCCGTCGACCAGCTCCGAGACCACGTGCAACCGGCCGTCGCGAGCCCGATCGGACAGCGCGCCCCGCAGAGCTGCCGCCTTCATCTTCTTCGGCACCCGCTTGCTGTGATCCCGCGGCACCGGGCCATGCACCACGCCGCCGCCGGCGAACTGCGGAGCACGGATGGAGCCCTGACGGGCCCGGCCAGTGCCCTTCTGCCGGTACGGCTTCTTGCCGCCTCCGGCGACCTCACCACGCGATTTGGTCTTGTGCGTACCTGCCCGCGCCGCCGAGAGCTGTGCGACCACGACCTGGTGCATCAGCGGGATGCTGGCCTGGGCGTCGAAGATCTCACCCGGAACGGTCACCCGACCGGTCGTGGTGCCCTCTGCGTCGAGGACGTCGACCTGCACGGGGGCGGGTCGCGTATCCGTGGCTGCCTGCGTCATGCCGCACCACCCTTGCGCAACGGAGCCTTGGCAGCGGTACGCACCAGAATCAGCCCACCCCTGGGGCCGGGCACCGCGCCTCTGATCAGCAGCAGGTTGTTCTCGGTGTCCACCGCGTGCACGCTCAGGTTCTGCACGGTGTAACGCACACCGCCCATCCGGCCCGCCATCTTCTGACCGCGGAAGACGCGGCCGGGAGTGGCACACCCGCCGATGGAGCCTGGCGACCGGTGTTTGCGTTCCACACCGTGCGAAGCACGCAGACCGTGGAAGCCATGGCGCTTCATGACACCGGCGAAACCCTTGCCCTTGGTCTTACCGGTGACGTCCACCGGTTGACCCAACTCGAACGTCTCGACGGTGACCTCGGAACCCAGCTCGTACTCGCTGGCGTCCGTGGTGCGAAGCTCCACGAGGTGGCGCCGCGGCGCCGCACCGGCCTTTTCGAAATGACCGGTCAGCGGCTTGTTCACCTTGCGCGGATCGATCGCGCCGTACGCGAGCTGGACGGCGGAGTGCCCGTCCTTGTCGGCCGTACGCACCTGAGTGACGACACACGGCCCGGCCTGCACCACGGTCACCGGGACGACTCGGTTGTTCTCGTCCCAGACCTGGGTCATGCCGAGCTTGGCGCCCAGGATGCCCTTGACTTGCCTATCCATCTGTCCGGTCCCTACAGCTTGATCTCGATGTCGACACCGGCCGGCAGGTCAAGTCGCATCAGCGAGTCGACCGTCTTCGGCGTGGGGTCGAGAATGTCGATCAGACGCTTGTGCGTACGCATCTCGAAGTGCTCGCGCGAGTCCTTGTACTTGTGCGGCGAGCGGATGACGCAGAAGCGGTTGATCTCCGTGGGCAGCGGCACCGGACCAGCGACCTGCGCGCCGGTACGCGTCACAGTCTCGACAATCTTGCGCGCCGAGGAGTCAACGACCTCGTGGTCGTAGGCCTTGAGCCGGATGCGGATCTTCTGTCCCGCCATAGTGGCTTCGGTTTCCTTCTTCTCGTGCCGCTGCTGGTCGGTCGTGATGAGCGTCTTTCGACGCCCTCCACGCCCGTTGTGTCCGACCCCCGCGGTCGGGCGTGTCGCGTCCAGTTGGACATTGCGGCGGCAGTTTCCTCAGTGAGGGATGCCTCGCCGCCGACGGCGGCGATTCGCAATCTCCCCTGAGCCAGGCTCCACCCCGGTCATCCGGGTTGGGACCTGTCTCAGGCTGACCACCCAGCCACCTGGCCGGGCTCCGAGTCTCCCCTCACCCGAAGGGAGGGGCACTCACAGAACAGGGCCTTGGAGAATTCAACTCGAACTCTCGCCGGCCCCGCGGACGCAACCTGTTCATTATGCCGTACGGTGCCGGCATCACGAAATCGGGGTCGGTGGGCCGCCGTTAAGCGCTCGTACGAGCACCGACCTGGAGGCCCGTGGTGGCTCCGGCGGACCTGTACAGCCCACCGGAGCCGCCCTGCCTGTCGCCACCTGAGCGGCGTCCAGGCCCACGCTGTGTACGTGCGGTCAGCTGACTGACCGTACGCTCACTTCTGGATCTTGATAACCCGGCCAGCGCCTACGGTACGGCCACCCTCCCGGATCGCGAACTTGAGGCCTTCCTCCATCGCGATCGGCTGGATCAGCTGCACCGACATCGCCGTGTTGTCGCCCGGCATCACCATCTCAGTGCCCTCCGGGAGCGTCACTACACCAGTGACGTCCGTGGTCCGGAAGTAGAACTGAGGCCGGTAGTTGTTGAAGAACGGCGTGTGACGGCCGCCCTCTTCCTTCGAGAGGATGTAGACCTGGCCCTCGAACTCGGTGTGCGGGGTGTTGGTGCCGGGCTTGACCACCACCATGCCGCGCTCGACCTCTTCGCGCTTGGTGCCGCGAAGCAGCAGGCCGACGTTCTCACCGGCACGCGCGTCCTCGAGTACCTTGCGGAACATCTCAACGCTGGTGACGGTGGTCTTCATCGACTTTTCCTTGATGCCGACGATCTCGACCTCTTCCATCGGCTTCAGCACACCGCGCTCCACCCGACCGGTGATCACGGTGCCGCGGCCGCTGATCGTGAAGACGTCCTCGACCGGCATCAGGAACGGCTTGTCGATGTCGCGCTCCGGCTCCGGAATCGACTCGTCAACCGCGTCCATCAGCTCCATGAGCTTTTCCGACCACTCCTCGTCGCCTTCCAGCGACTTCAGCGCCGAAACTCGTACCACCGGTACGTCGTCACCCGGGAACTCGTACGCGCTGAGCAGCTCACGGACTTCGATCTCGACCAGCTCAAGGAGGTCCTCGTCATCGACCATGTCGCTCTTGTTGAGCGCCACGACGATGTACGGCACGCCCACCTGACGGGCGAGCAGCACGTGCTCCTTGGTCTGCGGCATCGGACCGTCGGTCGCCGAGACCACCAGAATGGCGCCGTCCATCTGCGCCGCACCGGTGATCATGTTCTTGATGTAGTCGGCGTGACCGGGACAGTCCACGTGTGCGTAGTGCCGCTTTTCGGTCTGGTACTCGACGTGCGCGATCGAAATGGTGATACCGCGCTGCTTCTCCTCCGGCGCCTTGTCGATCTCGTCGAAGGGTGTGTACGGGTTCAGGGTCGGGTGCTTGTCATGCAGGACCTTGGTAATGGCCGCCGTCAGCGTCGTCTTGCCATGGTCGATGTGGCCAATGGTGCCGATGTTGACGTGCGGCTTAGTCCGCTCGAACTTCGCCTTCGCCACTTCTTGTCCTCCTAGGACTGTGCTGGTTCGTACGCCGTGTTCCGGCTCGGTCTTCCGACCCTTTGTGGGCCGGCGCGGTGCAGTTCGTTCAGCGCAACCGGCTGGAGGCTATTCGCCCGTCGCCTTCGCGATGATCTCCTTCGCCACATTGCTCGGCACTTCAGCGTAGGAGTCGAACTGCATTGTGTAGCTCGCCCGGCCCTGGGTCTTCGACCGCAGGTCGCCGACGTAGCCGAACATCTCCGACAGCGGCACCATGGCCCGGACGATGCGAGCGCCACCGCGCTCCTCCATCGCCTGGATCGTGCCACGCCGCGAGTTCAAGTCACCGATGACATCGCCCATGTGGTCCTCAGGAGTGTGGACCTCGACGGACATCATCGGCTCGAGAAGCACCGGGTCGGCCTTGCGAGCGGCCTCCTTGAGGACCATCGACCCAGCGATCTTGAACGCCATCTCCGAGGAGTCGACCTCGTGGTACTGCCCGTCGGTGAGCGTCACCTTCAAGCCCACCAGCGGGTAGCCCGCGAGAATGCCGTACTGCATGGCGTCCTGGCACCCGGCGTCCACCGACGGGATGAACTCCTTGGGGATCCGGCCGCCGGTGACCTTGTTGTCGAACTCGTACGTCGGCGTGTCGCCGCCCATGGGCAGCGGCTCCAGGTCGACGATCACCTTCGCGAACTGGCCGGAACCGCCGGTCTGCTTCTTGTGCAGGTACGTGACCTTCTCAGCCTTCCGCCGCACGGTCTCCCGGTACGCCACCTGCGGCTTGCCGATGTTGGCCTCGACCTTGAACTCCCGCTTCATCCGGTCGACCAGCACCTCGAGGTGCAGCTCGCCCATACCCTGGATGACGGTCTGTCCGGTCTCCTCGTCGTTGTAGACCCGGAAGGTCGGGTCCTCTTCCGCGAGCTTCTGGATCGCCGTGCCGAGCTTGTCCTGGTCAGCCTTGCTCTTCGGCTCGATGGCCACCGAAATGACCGGCTCGGGGAAGGTCATCGACTCCAGGATCACCGGCTGAGCAGGGTCGGACAGAGTGTCACCGGTGGTGGTCTGCTTCAGGCCCTGCACCGCGATGATCTCGCCGGCGATCGCGGACGAACGCTCCTCGCGCTTGTTCGCGTGCATCTGGTAGATCTTCCCGACCCGCTCCTTGCGATCCTTGGTCGAGTTGATCACCTGGGTACCAGACTCCAACTTGCCGGAGTAGACCCGTACGTAGGTGAGCTTGCCGAGGTGCTGGTCGGTCTGGATCTTGAAGGCGAGCGCCGAGAACGGCTGCGCGGTGCTGGCCCTGCGCTGCACCGGCGTCTCGCCGTCGGTCGCCGTGCCCTCCACCGGAGGTACGTCCAGCGGGCTGGGCAGGTAATCGATCACGGCGTCGAGCATGGGCTGCACGCCCTTGTTCTTGAACGCCGAACCGGTCAGCACCGGGTTCAGTTTGCCGGCGACCGTGGCGCGGCGGATGCCGGCCTTGATCTCCTCGACGGAGAGTTCCTCGCCCTCGAGGTACTTCTCCATCACCGCGTCGTCGTTCTCGGCGAGTGTCTCCAGCAGCTTCTCGCGGTACTCAGCCGCCTGCTCGGCGAGGTCGGCCGGAATCTCCTCGACCGCGTAGTCCTCGCCCTTCTGAGTCTCGCCGCGCCAGGTCAGCGCGCGCATCTCGATCAGGTCGATGACACCGATGAAGTCGGACTCGTTGCCGATCGGCAGCTGCAGCACCAGAACCGTGGCGTTGAGGCGGTCCACCATCATGTCGACGCAGCGGAAGAAGTCCGCGCCGGTACGGTCCAGCTTGTTGACGAAACACATCCGCGGGACGTTGTACTTGTCGGCCTGCCGCCAGACCGTCTCGGTCTGCGGCTCGACACCGGCAACACCGTCGTACACCGCGATGGCGCCGTCGAGCACCCGCAGCGAGCGTTCCACCTCGACGGTGAAGTCGACGTGGCCCGGGGTGTCGATGATCTGGACCGTGTGGTCCTTCCACTCGCACTTGGTGGCGGCGGAGGTGATGGTGATGCCCCGCTCCTGTTCCTGCTCCATCCAGTCCATGACGGCGGCACCGTCGTGGACCTCACCGATCTTGTACGTGATCCCGGTGTAGAACAGGATGCGCTCAGTGGTGGTCGTTTTACCGGCATCGATGTGCGCCATGATGCCGATGTTGCGGACCTTGGCCAGCGCGGCGTCAGCGTTAGCCACTGCTACCTTCCCCCACAGGGAACGAGCCCCCATGTAGACCTAGTTCTGGTTGTGCCGGCGGACCGGCGGCCCGCCGTGGTGCTGATGTTGTTGTCGTGCCCGTACGGACCCGGCCCGACACCCCGTGAGGTGCTCACCAGCGGTAGTGCGCGAAGGCCTTGTTGGACTCCGCCATCTTGTGGGTGTCTTCGCGCCGCTTCACGCTGGCCCCGAGACCGTTGCTGGCGTCGAGCAGCTCGTTCATCAGCCGCTCCACCATGGTCTTCTCACGCCGGGAGCGGGAGTACTGCACGATCCAGCGCAGACCCAGCGTGGTGGCACGCGAGGCGCGCACCTCCACCGGCACCTGGTACGTCGCGCCACCCACCCGGCGGCTGCGCACCTCCAGGGTCGGTTTCACGTTGTCCAGGGCGCGCTTGAGCGTCACCACCGGATCGCCACCGGACTTTTCCCGGCAACCTTCGAGGGCTTCGTACACCACCCGCTCGGCGAGCTGGCGCTTGCCCCTCTGCAAGATCTTGTTGACGAGCTGGGTGACGAGCACAGAGTTGTGCACCGGGTCCGCGGTCAGCGGCCGGCGCGGTGCGGGGCCCTTACGCGGCATGTCAGCTCTTCTCCTTCTTAGCGCCGTAACGGCTGCGCGCCTGCTTGCGGTCGCGAACGCCCTGAGTGTCCAGGGAACCCCGAACGATCTTGTACCGGACACCAGGTAGGTCACGGACTCGGCCGCCACGCACCAGCACGATCGAGTGCTCCTGCAGGTTGTGGCCAGCGCCTGGGATGTACGCGGTCACCTCGATGCCGCTGGACAGCCTGACCCTGGCAACCTTGCGCAGCGCCGAGTTCGGCTTCTTGGGCGTCGTGGTGTACACACGCTGGCACACGCCGCGCCGCTGCGGGCTGCCCTTCAGGGCTGGCGTCTTCGTCTTGCTGGTCTTCGCCTTGCGGCCCTTACGGACCAGCTGGGAGATGGTGGGCACCGGGTCTTTCGCTCCCTCCGGCCTTTCGGCCGAGCCGTCCTTGCTTTACGTGGTCCTTGCCTTACGTGGTCTGGTTGTACGGCCGCCCGTCGAAACGGCCGGCCGCCGCTGGTGTCCGCCCCGACAAGTGCCGGTCCGTCCACCTGCCGGAGCGTCCGCTCCGGCCCCCGCGGTCGGGCGTGTCGCCCGCGCGCGCCCCCGCGATCTACGCCGGTGGGTGTCATGTGCACGTACGCCGGACACCGGGGTGAACGCACCAGCGGCGGATCTCACCAGCCGTCCGGTACATGACGCACGCAGTTGCCCAGGCTGGACCCAGGCACGATCGGATAGGTTACCCACCGATTGGGCGCAGGTCAAAACGAAGCCATATGTGTTACCGCAACACCTGACCGGCATCCGCCACGGCGGCACCCTCGGCAAGCATACTCACCCCAGTATGGAACCGGGACTCGCCCTCACAATTAGGCCGATGACGAGCGCCAACAGGGTTATCAGCATCCCCGCCGCACCCGTCGCGATGCCTCCGATCGACAGCCCGCGGCCGGTGATCTCGCCACCGGAACCGGCGACCTGGCGTACCCCCGAATATCCCAGCACCACTCCGGCCACACCCATCACGAACGGCAGCGCCGCCATCGGCCACCAGCAGCAGGCGAGCAGCCCCATCACACACGAGGCGATACCGCTTACCAGTGCACCCATCCCGACCCCTGTGGTGGTCGGCGGCACGTACGGGTTCGCCAGCACGTACCCAGGAGCCTCGGAGGGCCCTGGGGCCGCGGCCACACCCTGCCCAGGATGGGCGGGCGGCGGGTACGCGGCAGGCGCCTGACCCTGGGGATACGAGGTTCCGGGTGGCTGGACCTGTGAAGCGGCAGGTGTCGAAGGCGCAGGAACGGATGGGGCCGGCGAGACGCCCGGGACGCCCGACGCAGCATCGCCCTGCGCGGGCGGCATAGGCCGCTCCGGCCCAGTCTCGGGCGGCTCCGCTACCTGACCTGGCTGCCCGGCCGGCGGCCCGGGCGGCGCAGACCCCTCCGAAGTGGCCCCTGGCGCCTGCGTTGGGGGAGTTGACGGCTGCCTTTCCCCGCCCGCTGACGACGGCTCCCGGGGCTCCGGCTCGGATCCGGCCTGCTCGGTCATCGAACCTCCTCTGGCCGCCTGGCGCGGCCTGCGACGTCCTCACCCGGCCGGGGAGGTCCGGCCGCCTCGATCATCGCTCGACAGCGTACGCGGTCTCGATACCGGCGCCGCCCGCCAGGCGCCGGTGACACTCAGGCACTGGAGACACTCAGGCACCGGTGGGAGCGAGCCGGAACACTCCGACAATCGCGGCAAGGACCAACACGGTCGCCACGACCACGACCGCTGCCCACGCCAACAGTTCCCCGATGCGCAGCAGCTTTCCGCCGGTGAGGAAGCCTTCCGAAGCACGCATGTCGGCACGCGCCTGCCGCGCCAGTTGTAGCGCGAGCACGGCTGGAATGATCCCCCCGACGGTGAAGGACGTAGCAAGCGCCACGATCCCGAGAGCCAGTACTGCGCGCGCCTTGGTGGCACGTACCGGATCAGGATCCTGGGGGTGGCGCCCGACCCTGCGCGCCCGATCAGCACCGGCGGGCGTGGGGATGGCACCAGGCGCGTGAGGCGCGCCGGGCGTATCGGGTGTGCCGCGCCGGCCCGGCACCGCCGGACCCTGGGCGCCTACCGGATACACACCCACCTCCCATCGGGACATTCGCTTTCGCACGACCTTCGAACGCCATCATGCCGCAGGGTGTCACGCCCTTCACCCGACACCCACGCCTCACCTGGGTGCGGCCCCCGCCCACCCCGCCGCGTTTCGCGTTCCGGAGGCCACCAACGCCGATCGCGTGGAAACGCACGACGGCCGGCCGCCCCCTGAGGGACGGCCGACCGCTGTGTCTGCGCAAGGGTTACCGGCCGAACGACCCCAGGTCGAAGTCGTCCAGCGGTACGGCCTGACCACTGGCCGGGCCGAACCCGTAATCCGTCTCGGCGTACCCGGTCATCGAGTACACCCGGGCCTTCGCCTCCTCGGTCGGCTCCACCCGGATGTTCCGGTACTTGTTGATACCGGTACCGGCCGGGATCAGCTTGCCGATGATCACGTTCTCCTTCAGGCCGATCAGCGAGTCGCTCTTGGCCTGGATCGCCGCGTCCGTGAGCACCCGGGTGGTCTCCTGGAAGGAGGCCGCCGAAAGCCACGACTCGGTCGCCAACGAGGCCTTCGTGATCCCCATCAGCATCGGACGACCCGAGGCCGGCTCGCCGCCCTCAGCCACCGACTGCCGGTTCTGGGCTTCGAACTGCGCCCGATCCACCAGAGAACCCGGCAGGAAGTCCGTAGACCCGGAGTCGATCACCGTGACCCGCTTCAGCATCTGGCGGATGATGATCTCGATGTGCTTGTCGTGAATCAGCACACCCTGCGACCGATACACGTCCTGAACTTCGGCTACGAGGTGCAGCTGCACCGCCCGCGGACCCAGGATCCGCAGCAGCTCGTGCGGGTCGATGGTGCCCTCGGTCAGCTTCTCGCCGACGCCGACGTGGTCGCCGTCTGCAATCCGGAGCCGTACCCGGCGAGGGATCTTGTCGTGGACGATCTCGTCGCTTCCGTCATCCGGAATCACGACGATCTTCCGCGACTTTTCACCCTCCTCGATCCGGACCCGTCCGGGGGTCTCCGCGATCGGAGCCTTCCCCTTCGGGATCCGGGCCTCGAAGATCTCCTGGACCCGGGGCAGACCCTGCGTGATGTCCTCACCCGCGACACCGCCGGTGTGGAACGTACGCATCGTCAGCTGGGTACCCGGCTCACCGATCGACTGGGCCGCGATGATGCCCACCGCCTCGCCGACGTCCACCAGCTTGCCAGTCGGCAGCGAACGGCCGTAGCAGGCCGCGCACACGCCTACCTTGGACTCACAGGTCAGCACGCTGCGTACGCGCACCTCCCCGATGCCCGCGGCGATCAGCTTGTCGGTCAGGATCGCGGTCAGGTCGCTACCGGCCTCGGCCACCAGCTTGCCGTCGGCATCGTTGACGTCCTCGGCGATGCCCCGGGCGTACACGGCGGTCTCCGCGTACTCGTGGCGGTCCAACTTGCCGTCGAGCTGCGAGGCGACCGGCATCCGGATCGCGCGATCCGTACCGCAGTCGTCCTCACGGATGATCACGTCCTGCGACACGTCCACCAGACGACGGGTCAGGTAACCCGAGTCGGCGGTACGAAGCGCCGTGTCCGCCAGACCCTTCCGGGCGCCGTGCGTGGAGATGAAGTACTCCACCACAGTGAGACCCTCGCGGTAGCTCGACTTGATCGGCCGCGGGATGATCTCACCCTTCGGGTTGGCCACCAGCCCACGGATCGCGGCGATCTGGCGGAGCTGGAGCAGGTTACCGCGGGCACCCGAGTGGATCATCTTCCACAACGGGTTGGTCTGCGGCAGCGCCGACTCCATGTCCTTGGCAACCTCTGCGGTCGCCTTCGTCCAGATCTCGATCAGCTCACCGCGCCGCTCCTCCGCGGTCATCAGACCACGTTGGTACTGCTTGTCGATCCGGTCCGCGTCCTTCTCGTACCGCTCGAGGATCTGCTGCTTACCCGGCGGGTGCACCACGTCCTCGATCGCGATCGTCAGACCCGACCAGGTGGCCCAGTGGAAGCCGGCCTCCTTGAGCGCGTCCAGCGTCGCCGCCAACTGCCCGCCGCCGAACCGCTCCGAGAGGTCGTTCACGATCGCGGAGAGCTGCGACTTGCGTACCTCGTAGTTGATGAAGTGGTACTGCTCGGGCAGCGTCTCGTTGAACAGCACCCGGCCCAGCGTGGTGTCCAGCACCATCGCTTCGCCCGGCTCGAAGTCCTCCGGCAGCGCGACGGTCTTGCCCGCGGCGACATCGATCCCGGTCACGCCCTGGACCCGTACCTTCACCGGGGCCTGTACGTGAAGCTCACCGTTGTCGTACGCCATCAGCGCCTCGGCCTCGGAGCCGAACACCCGACCCTCGCCCTTCATGCCCTTCCGCAGGTGGGTGAGGTGGTACAGCCCGATGATCATGTCCTGGGTGGGCATGGTCACCGGCTTGCCGTCGGCCGGCTTGAGGATGTTGTTGCTGGACAGCATCAGGATCCGCGCCTCGGCCTGCGCCTCAGCGGACAGCGGTACGTGCACCGCCATCTGGTCACCGTCGAAGTCGGCGTTGAACGCGGTACAGACCAGCGGGTGGATCTGAATCGCCTTGCCCTCGACCAGCTGCGGCTCGAAGGCCTGGATCCCCAGCCGGTGCAGCGTCGGCGCCCGGTTCAGCAGCACCGGGTGTTCCCCGATGACCTCTTCCAGGACGTCCCACACCACCGGCCGCTGCCGCTCCACCATCCGCTTCGCGGACTTGATGTTCTGCGCGTGGTTGAGATCCACCAGGCGCTTCATCACGAACGGCTTGAACAGTTCCAGCGCCATCTGCTTCGGCAGGCCACACTGGTGCAGCTTGAGCTGCGGCCCGACCACGATCACCGACCGGCCCGAGTAGTCGACGCGCTTGCCCAGGAGGTTCTGGCGGAACCGGCCCTGCTTGCCCTTGAGCATGTCCGACAGCGACTTCAACGGACGGTTGCCCGGCCCGGTGACCGGACGGCCACGGCGACCGTTGTCGAACAGCGCGTCGACGGCCTCCTGCAGCATCCGCTTCTCGTTGTTGACGATGATCTCTGGTGCGCCCAGGTCGATCAGCCGCTTCAACCGGTTGTTTCGGTTGATCACCCGGCGGTACAGGTCGTTCAGGTCGGAGGTGGCGAACCGGCCACCGTCCAGCTGCACCATCGGACGCAGGTCCGGCGGAATCACCGGGATGCAGTCGAGCACCATACCGATCGGGCTGTTCCGGGTGTTCAGGAAGTGCGCGACCACCTTCAGCCGCTTCAACGCCCGGATCTTGCGCTGCCCCTTGCCGCTACGGATGGTCTCCCGCAGCGACTCGGCCTCGGTGACCAGGTTCAGGTTCTCCAGCAGGGCCTTGATCGCCTCGGCACCCATGGCGCCGGTGAAGTACTCCCCGAACCGGTCCCGGAGCTCCCGGTAGAGCAACTCGTCGGCGACCAGCTGACGCGAGTCCAGCTTCCGGAACGTGTCCAGCACCTCGTCGAGACGGTCGATCTCGCGCTGTGCCCGGTCCCGCATCTGGCGCATCTCGCGCTCGCCGGACTCCTTGACCTTCCGCCGTACGTCGCTCTTGGCCCCTTCGGCCTCCAGCTCCGCGAGGTCGGTCTCCAGCTTCTTGGCGCGGGTGTCGACATCCGCGTCCCGCCGGTTCTCGAGCTGACGCTTCTCAGCGCCCATCTCGTTCTCGATGGTCGGCAGGTCACGGTGCCGCGCCTCAGCGTCGACACCGGTGATCACGTACGCCGCGAAGTAGATGATCTTCTCGAGATCCTTCGGGGCGATGTCGAGCAGGTAGCCGAGCCGGCTCGGCACACCCTTGAAGTACCAGATGTGCGTCACCGGTGCGGCCAGTTCGATGTGGCCCATCCGCTCCCGCCGTACCTTGGCGCGAGTTACCTCGACACCGCAGCGTTCACAGATGATGCCCTTGAACCGGACCCGCTTGTATTTGCCGCAGTAGCACTCCCAGTCCCGGGTGGGGCCGAAGATCTTCTCGCAGAAGAGCCCGTCCTTCTCCGGCTTGAGCGTGCGGTAGTTGATCGTTTCGGGCTTCTTGACCTCGCCGTGCGACCACTGCCGGATGTCGTCGGCGGTCGCCAGCCCAATCCGGAGTTCGTCGAAGAAGTTCACATCGAGCACGTCGTCCAGTCCTTCACTGTGGCTCGCGGTTTTCAGGATTCGCGGTCAACGCGGTCATCACACTTCGTCGACGCTGATGACGCCTTCGTTCGGCCGGCGAGACAGGTCGATGCCCAACTCCTCAGCGGCCCGGAAGACCTCGTCATCGGTCTCCTTCATCTCGAGCGTGACCCCATCACTGGACAGCACCTCCACGTTCAGGCAGAGCGACTGGAGCTCCTTGAGGAGCACCTTGAAGGACTCCGGGATGCCGGGTTCGGGAATGTTCTCCCCCTTCACCACGGCCTCGTAGACCTTCACCCGGCCCAGGACGTCGTCAGACTTGATCGTCAACAGCTCCTGGAGCGCGTACGCGGCCCCGTACGCCTGCATCGCCCAGCACTCCATCTCGCCGAACCGCTGGCCACCGAACTGCGCCTTACCACCAAGCGGCTGCTGGGTGATCATCGAGTACGGGCCGGTGGACCGGGCGTGGATCTTGTCGTCCACCAGGTGGTTCAGCTTCAGGATGTAGATGTAGCCCACCGAGATCGGCTCGGGGAACGGGTCACCGCTACGGCCGTCGAACAGCCTCGCCTTGCCGCTGCCCCCGACCAGTTGCCGGCCGTCACGGTCGGTCAGCGTCGAGGCCAGCAGGCCAGCGATCTCGTCCTCCTTGGCACCGTCGAACACCGGAGTGGCGAGATTGGAATCCGGTGCGCCGGACTCGTTGCCGATCGCCCTGAGTGATTTCTTCCACTCCTGGTCAGCACCTTCGACCTGCCAGCCGGTCTTCGCCACCCAACCGAGGTGGGTCTCCAGCACCTGGCCGACGTTCATCCGGCTCGGTACGCCCAGCGGGTTGAGCACGACGTCGACCGGCGTGCCGTCCTCCAGGAACGGCATGTCCTCGACCGGCAGGATCTTGGCGATGACGCCCTTGTTTCCGTGCCGTCCGGCGAGCTTGTCGCCGTCCTGGATCTTGCGCTTCTGGGCGACGTAGACGCGTACCAGCTCGTTCACGCCAGGTGACAGGTCGTCGCCAGGCGAGCCGTCTTCGGGAGTACGGATGAAGGTCCGTACGCCGATCACGGTGCCGGTCTCGCCGTGCGGGACCTTGAGGCTGGTGTCACGTACCTCCCGGGCCTTCTCACCGAAGATCGCGCGCAGCAGCCGCTCCTCCGGCGTCAACTCGGTCTCGCCCTTCGGCGTGACCTTGCCGACCAGGATGTCGCCCGGCACCACCTCGGCGCCGATCCGGATGATCCCGCGCTCGTCGAGGTCGGCGAGCATCTCCTCCGAGACGTTCGGGATGTCCCGGGTGATCTCCTCCGGACCCAGCTTGGTGTCGCGGGCGTCGACCTCGTGCTCCTCGATGTGAATCGAGGTGAGGACGTCCTCCTGCACCAGCCGCTGGGAGAGGATGATCGCGTCCTCGTAGTTGTGCCCTTCCCAGGACATGAACGCGACCAGCAGGTTCTTGCCCAGAGCCATTTCACCATCGTCGGTGCACGGCCCGTCGGCGATCACCTGCCCGGCCTCCACCCGGTCGCCCTCGAGGACGACGGGCTTCTGGTTGACACAGCTACCGGCGTTGGAGCGGCGGAACTTGTGCAGCAGGTACGTCCGCCTGGCACCGTCATCCTGGTGCACGGTGACGTAGTCGGCGCACATGTCCTCGACCACGCCGGCCGCCTCGGCGACCACCACGTCACCCGCGTCTGTGGCCGCCCGGTACTCCATGCCGGTGCCGACCAGCGGAGACTCGCTCTTCAGCAGAGGCACCGCCTGACGCTGCATGTTGGCGCCCATCAGCGCGCGGTTTGCGTCGTCGTGCTCCAGGAACGGGATCATCGCGGTCGCGACGGAGACCATCTGTCGCGGCGAGACGTCCATGTAGTCGACCTGCGGAGGCGGTACGGAGTCGACCTCGCCGCCCTTCCGGCGTACTAGCACCCGGTCCTCGGCGAAATTCCCGTCGGACTGCAACGGGGTGTTCGCCTGCGCGATGACGTGCCGGTCCTCCTCGTCCGCGGTGAGGTACACGACCTCGTCCGTGGCCTGCCCGTCAGCAACCTTGCGGTACGGGGTCTCGATGAACCCGAACGGGTTCACCCGGGCGAAGGTCGACAGCGCGCCGATCAGACCGATGTTCGGACCCTCCGGGGTCTCGATCGGGCACATCCGGCCATAGTGCGACGGGTGTACGTCACGCACCTCGAAGCCGGCCCGCTCCCGGGACAGACCACCCGGGCCGAGCGCGGACAGCCGCCGCCGGTGGGTCAGGCCCGCCAGCGGGTTGGTCTGGTCCATGAACTGCGAGAGCTGCGACGTACCGAAGAACTCCTTGATCGCAGCCACAACCGGACGGATGTTGATCAGGGTCTGCGGCGTGATCGCCTCGACGTCCTGCGTGGTCATCCGTTCCCGGACCACCCGCTCCATACGGGACAGGCCGACCCGAACCTGGTTCTGGATCAGTTCTCCGACGGTACGCAGCCGGCGGTTGCCGAAGTGGTCGATGTCGTCCGGCTCGTACCCCTCCTCACCGGCATGCAGCCGGCAGAGGTACTCGATCGTCCCGGCGATGTCGTCGTTGGTGAGCACCCCCGTGGTGATCGGCGCCCCGACCTCGAGCTTCTTGTTGACCTTGTAGCGACCGACCTTCGCGAGGTCGTACCGCTTCGGGTTGAAGAAGAGGTTGTCCAGCAGGTTCTGGGCGTTTTCACGGGTTGGTGGCTCACCCGGGCGCAGTTTGCGGTAAATGTCGAGCAGCGCCTCGTCCTGGCTGGCCAGGTGGTCCTTCTCCAGCGTCGCAGCCATCAGCTCCGACCAGCCGAACCGTTCCCGGATCTGCTCCGTGGTCCAGCCGATCGCCTTGAGAAGTACGGTGACCGCCTGACGACGCTTGCGGTCGATACGGACCCCGACGGTGTCCCGCTTGTCGACGTCGAACTCCAGCCAGGCGCCCCGGCTCGGGATCACCTTGACGCTGGAGACGTCGCGGTCGCTGGTCTTGTCGGGCTGCTTGTCGAAGTAGACCCCCGGAGAACGTACGAGCTGGCTGACCACCACTCGTTCGGTCCCGTTGATGACGAAGGTGCCCTTGATGGTCATCATCGGGAAGTCACCCATGAACACCGTCTGGCTCTTGATCTCGCCAGTGGTGTGGTTGGTGAACTCCGCGGTGACGAACAGCGGGGCGCAGTAGGTGAGGTCTTTCTCCTTGCACTCCTCGATCGAGGCCTTCACCTCGTCGAAACGTGGGTTGGAGAACGAAAGCGACATCGTCCCCGAGAAGTCCTCGATCGGACTGATCTCGTGCAGGATCTCGTCGAGACCGCTACGCGTCCCCGAATCATCCGCGACCCGGTTGCGCCACCCCTCGTTACCCACCAGCCAGTCAAACGACTCGGTCTGGATGGCGAGAAGGTTGGGAACCTCGAGATGTTCGGTGATCCGGCCGAATGAAATCCGGCTGGGAGCGTATGCGCTTGTCATATTGCTGGTCTTCGCAGGGCGGGAAGCTGCCAAGATGCGTCCTTCCGAGGACCTGGTGCTGCAACGGCCGTTATGCGCGCACCCCGATTGTCCTGGCTCAGATAGTCACACAACGACAATCTGGACAGGGTTCAATTCGGAAGGCACGGCAAACTAGCAGTGTAGCCGAACGGCCCACCGCTGTCGAGGCTACGGCCACAGACTTTCACTTTCGCCCTGCTTTGCGGTCCGTGCCCGATTTCGCGAGCGGCCGTCGCATGGAAGCGACTCAGACAAGCGTGCCTGGAACCCGCCTTCGGCGTCAAGAGGCGGCACGCCGGACCGGTCGTCCAGTGGGTAAGACACCCGGCATTCCCGGCCATGTGCGGTCAGGACCCTGGCGGTGGAGGGCTGCGGTTGGCACGCGACCTTCAGATGGCCGCGGCGTCAGAGACCAGCCAGGCGCCATCGCCTGACTTCTGTTCCACGTAGACCATGGTCAGGAGCACCCGGTTCTCGTCCACCTTCTCGCCAGAGATGTTCACATTGCGGCGAAACTGGTTCACGAACAGAAGTACCTCGACCCGCTCCGGCCCGAGGGTCAGGTTGTCGATCTGGACGTCCGACACACTGGCGGCGCTCACCTCGGACCGCACGATCGCCTTCTCCTTCTTCGCCGGCTTCTCCAGCCCGGCGGTGGTCTTCGCGTACTCGGTCTTGAACTTGCCGGTCACGAAGTCCTTGCCGTTCGAGACGCTCGCGTCGAATGCCCGGTAGTCGTACGAAAAGATCGACTCCGCGGCCGACTGCGCCGCTGCCATGGCGTCGTCGCCCGCCTTGGCGACTGCGTCACCACGAGCCTGGAAGTACCACGCGGTGCCCAGTAACAAGGCCACCACCACCAGCCACACGGACAGATTCAACGCCGTACGCCGCAACCGGTTGATCACTGCCTCTGCCGCTCTCTGGCGACGGTTCGACCCGGTACGTGGCGCAGCCACCACCTTGCGCCCAGCTTTACCCCGCTCTGGCTTGCTCTCCTTGCGCCCGGACTTGCTCCGGCCTTCCCGGGAGGCACCGGCGGAGGCCTTCTTCGTCCGCTTCGCACCAGCCGTACGGCTCCGTGTCGCCGCGCCCCTGGCACCGGAGCCCGTCGCCACGGCCTCTTCGGCTCCGTCCTCCGAGCCGTCTTCGCCCTCCGAGCCGGTGCGCCGCGGAGCCTGCTTCGTACGCCTGACCGCTGTGGAGTCGTCCGGGTCGAGTTCCGCCGGCCCCTCCTCCTCGTCCGGGTCCGCCTCCTCGTCCGGGTCCCCGGGCAGCCCGGCCTCCGTCTCGGCGCCCTCCTCGGTAGTGGCGTCCTCCAACTCGTCCGGAGAGGGGTCGCCAGGCTCCCGCGAGTCAACGGGCATCCGCGGGTCGCTGGGCTCCCGCGGGTCATCGGGCTCCTGCGCGTCGCCGGGGGCTCGCGACTCGTCCCGGCCGGTCGCGCTGTCGAGGTCAGGCGCGGTTACCGCGTCCTGGTCACCAGCCGACCTGGGGCGGGGCCTGCGGCGCGCGCCATTCATACCAACGGGCCGACCCGCCGCGGCGTCATCGTCAGGGCCGTCGCCCGTCTCGCCGTTCGACGCAGCCGTCCGACGCGGCGTCGGACGGCTGCCGACCGGCGCGGCGTCGTCCTGCTGTGGCTCCTGCTCCGCCGACTCTCCGGACGGGGACTCGGTACGCCGGCCGCGCAGCATACGGGGTACGAAACGTGCCATCTCAGGTGAACTCCTGACTCAGCCGACGAACTCGAGTCGCGACACGAGCCACCGGTCCTTCTTGTCGTCGTAGGTCATGTCGACCTGGACCCGGTAGTGCGCCTTGCGCCCCTTCGGGCTGCGTACGTTCTTGATCCTGGCATCCACCGCGACCAGCACCACCGCAGAGTCTTCGTCCCCGCTGAGTACTCCCGCGCGCAGCACCTTCCCTTTCGAGGCGACCTTGTTCTGCACCACTGCCGCGCGCACCTCGGACATACCGGCCTTGTACTGCCGTCGGAACTCACCTGTCGAGTTGTCGAGCACCTGATCGAGGTCACGGGACACACTGGCCGCGCTGATGGTCAGGAAGTCCACCACGGTCTGGCGGGCCGCCGTCGTGGCCTCTTCGAGACCTTGACGCTTGACATGGTCGCGATACGCGGCAACGCCCAGGGCACCCGAAACGACCACACCGGCCGCCAGGGCGAGTGCCAGAATGATGTTGACGACCAGCCAGGTCAGCCGCTGCTTCCGGTACCGGTCCGGGAGCCCGGCCCGCGCCGACCTGGTCCCCCGGGCCGCGGTCGACGGCCGGACCGTACGAGTCGACGTGCTGGAGCGCCGGAGACGCCCAGAGCCGCCGGAGCGGGTCGTACGGGTCGCCATCACCGTGAGCACCTCATCGCGTCGTTACCATCCGTCATCATTGAAACCACATCAGGAGCACCGAGGGTAACCTCCGTCCTCGGATCGGCCACACCCCGGCATCGGGCCTTGACTACAGCGCGCCCCCACCTCAGCGCGTCATGCCCGACATCAGCAGGTCAGTCAGACCACCCTTGCGGGACTCGGAAGCACCCGGAGGGAGGTCCGGCACGCCAGGCAAGTCAACCGTGGAGTCGTCACCGCTGGCCGGCATCGGCTCCGGGTCACTGGTCAGGTTCTTCAGGATCTCCATAGCGTCGAAATCCATCGTGATGTGAAGGTTCACCCGGTCGTTGTGGATCGCCTTGGTCACCTCGGGGGGCAGCGGGAAGGTCAAGAGGTAGTCCAGCGCTTTCGGCAGGTAGTTCCCCGACTTCACCAGCTGCGTCAAGATCGGCTGCAGGTCACGAAGCACCGCCGTGGTCTCGTCCCGGCTCTCCCGGATCACCTTGGTCCCCACGTCACCCAGGTCGCGCAGCGCGTCCAGCATGGAGACCAACTCGTCCCGCTGGTCAGAGAGCACCTTCAGGCCGGGACCCATCGCGTCCAGGGCCTTGGCCACCGTGCCGCGTTCCTTGGCCAGCCGAGCGGAGAGCCGATCCAGTGCATCGATCGCCCGGACGATGTCCTCCTTCTGATCCTCCAGACCACCGATGAACGTGTTCAACTCGTGGAGCGTTCCCTTGACGTCGTCCTCGCGCCCCTCCAGGGCGTCGCCGATCTCTTTGTTGATCGTCTTCAGGTTCGCCAGCCCACCGCCGTTGAGCAGCAGGGACATCGCTCCGAGAACCTCTTCGACCTCCACGCTTCGCTGGGTGCGCTTCGAGGGGATCAGATCCCGGTCCTCGAGCGGATCGTCCGACCACTCGCGCTTCGGTGGCGGGTTGAGCGCGACGAACTTCTCGCCCAGGAGGCTGGTCTGGCGTAGCGCCGCTGCGGTGTTGTCCGGCAGCTTCACCTTCTTGTCGAGGCGCAGCCAGACCCGCGCGTTCCAGCCATGCAGCTGGATCTTCTCCACGCTGCCGACCGTCACGTCGTTAACCTTGACCGACGCTTCTGGGACCAGGTCCATGACGTCTTCGAAGTCAACCTTCACCGTGTAGTGGTCGCCTGCCGGGGCACCGCCAGGCAGCGGGATCGGCGAGGTGCCCTCCTCGGCGCAGCCGGCCAGCACGAATGCCGTGACCAGAATTCCGGCGACAGCGGCCCGATGCCACCGGACAACCGTGCCGATCACACCGTCGCCAGTAGCGGTCAGACGCGGCTTCCTCACGTACCGCATCATGATCCTCCAAGGATGCCGCCGAAGGACGGATCAGAAGACCTGGACTCGCCACTCGGTAGCTCTGGCCGATCGCCGCCCGGGGCGCCCTTGTCCTTGCCCGGTGCCGGCACCGACAGGCCGAGCAACTTGCCCAGTTCAGGCGTCAGCTCCGCGCCCGCATCGTGCAACCGCTTCGCGAGGCTGAAGCACTGTTTGGGGATCTCCTCGACCGGCAACGCGTGCACCGTCAGGGAACACACCCAGGCGGCCGCGTCGTAGGGACCCATCAGGTTCATCCGGGTGTCGGTGGTGCCGGATTTCGCGTTGTACGTCAGCGCCAGGTTCGAAATCCCCACCGGGGCGATGTCGCTGACCTCGATCAGGGCTTCACGCTGGCGTACCAGCGCGGCGGTAACGTCGGTCAGGCCGTCGATGTTCTTCACCAGCTCGGTCCGGTTGTCCCGGATGAAACGGGTGACGTGACCGAGCGCCCGGCCGAGGTTCTTCAACGCTGAGGACAGCTCTTCGCGTTCGTCGGCGAGCTGTTCGGACACACCGGCGAGCTGGCGGTTGAACCGGCGTACCTCCTTGTCGCTATCGGCGAGCACCTTGGTGAAAGCAGAGAGGTTGTCGATCGTCCCGAACAGATCCTTCCGGCCGTTCGACAGGGTCTCCAGCGCCTTGGACAGGTCGCTCAGAGTGTTCCCGAGTTGCTCACCGTTGCCCTCAAGGTTCTCCCGACCCACCGTGAGTAGGCGAGACAGCGCACCGGTCGAGTTCGCACCGTTCGGACCCAGCGCCTCAGCCAGGTCATCGAGTGCCGTGTAGACCTCGTCGAGCTCCATCGGTGCGACCGTACGGCTGCTCGGCAGCTCATAGCCGTCCGGCAGTGTCCTGCCACCCGTGTACGCGGGCGCCAACTGGATGTACCGGTCCGCGACCAGGCTGGGCGGCACGATCACGGCGTTCGCGTCGGCCGGCACCCGGTACTCCGCGCTGTACGACATCGTGACCCGTACGCTGCGGCCCTCCGGCACCACCTCGGTGATCTCACCTACCTTGACGCCCATGATCCGTACGTCGTTGCCCGGGTAGATGCCGACCGTACGGGTGAAGTGCGCGGTGACCGTACGTTCGGCCTGCTTGAGTTGCCACAGCGCGATCGACGCGACCACGGCGACCACCAGTGCCACCACGATCGCCACCGTGACACCGAACGGGACGCGGGTAATGCGGGACAACAGCCCGCCACGGGTGTTGGTCATCATCAACCCCCGGTCTTCCACAGCGAGTTCGGCTTGTCGCCGCCCTGCACTCCGATCCGCGGAGCGCCCGGCGTGAACGGTTGGATCATGCCGTCCATGTAGTTGTCGAACCACCGTCCGTTGCCGACCACGTTGGTGAACGTGCGCAGGAACGGCGCCATCGCCTTCAAGGTCTTCTCCAGGTTGGTCTTGTTCCGTTGCAGGATCTCCACCACGCCGCGCAGCTCCTTGAGCGCCGGCCGCAGCTGCTCCCGGTTGTCGGTGGCCAACCCGGACAACTGCTTGGCCAGGTCATCCGTACCGATCAACAGGTTGTGGATCGCGTCCCGCCGGTTGCTGACCTCGTCCAGCAGCAGATTTCCGTCGCGTACCAGCTTCCGGAACTCCTCTTTGCGGTCAGCCAGCACCTTGGTCACCCCGCGAGTGCGTTTGAGCAGCAGTCGCAGCTGCTCGTCACGGTCGGCGACGGTGCGCGAGAGTCGGGACAGGCCCTTCAACGACGACTTCACATGCGGCGGAGTCTTCTCGAACGTGCCGGCCAGCACTCCGAACGCCTTGGCGAGCTGTTCGGCGTCGACCTTCGTCACCGTCTTGGCGAGCCCACTGAACGCGTCCACCACATCGAACGGCGACGCGGTACGGGACCGCGGGATCAGGTCACCGCTGTCCAACTCACCGGGGCCGTCGGGCTCCAGCGCCAGGAACTTCTGACCCACGACTGTCTTGATCGCGATCAGCGCCTTCGTCTTCCGGCCCAACGCCACGTCCCCGGTGATCCGGAAGGTCACCTCGACGTACGGCTTCTGTTTGCCCGTGCCGGACCGGTAACCGGCCAGCTCGATATCGGTGACCTCGCCGACCTTCACACCGGCGATCCGTACCTCATCGTTCGCGCGGAGGCCGCTGGCGTCGGCGAACGCGGCCCGGTACTTCGTACCGAACCAGCCGGTGATGGTATCCAACT
>JBOGDK010000002.1:0-49629 GCA_050701795.1 Micromonosporaceae bacterium | reverse complement strand
CAGGCGTTGCAGGCGATGCGGCAGCGGCTGGACTCCACGGACTCCCGGACCCGCTGGTGGCTGGACGAGACGCGGGACACTGGGCGGCTCCGCGGGGTGTTGCAGCGGTTGGCGCGGCGGGACGCGCACGCCCCCGAGTTCGACCTCGATCAGCTGCTCCGCGACGCGGAGACCCGCAACGCCACGGAGCCTCATGTCGAGGTGGCGGACGCGATCCGGGAAGCGCTGGGCCGGCGGGACAGCCGACAGCCCCGGGTGGTACGGCTGCGGGCCACGGCGGTGGCGCAGGACAGCCAGTACGACCCCGTCGACGTCGCGCTGTGGTTGGCGAACGAACGCGGTGTCGACGTGTTGCTCGACGTACGGGACGACTCCGCGACGCACCAGTACCGGGCGATGCCCGGCGGCAGGCTGGTCAGCGTACGACCCGACTCCGGGTTCGCGGCGGCCCGCGGCACCCTGCCACCGGGCCTGGCACAGCAGGCCAACCGGTACGGCATCGACCTGCGGCAGACGTACCAGGATTCGCTGGACACGCACGACACGTTCGTCGAGGCGGTACGCGAAGCGGTCACCGAAGCGGCTCTGACCCAGCCCGCGCCGCAGTCGACCCGCAACAACCTGAAGCTGGGTGCGACGGCGAGCAACCCGGACCCGGGCACCGCTCCGAAGACGAAGAGCGGCTCGCAGCCGGGCCCGTCCGGTACCAGACCGAAGACACAGTCGGGCGGCCGGAAGAAGCCACCGCGTACCAAGTCGGACCTGCGCGAGGTGCTGTGGCGGCGTCGGCGCAAGGGCTTCCGGATCACGCAGCCGCCACCGGCGGTGACGTCGTTCCTCTATGCCGTACTCGTGGATGTGGATGTGGTGACTCAGCAACCGGATCCGCCGCAGGACCCGAAGGACCCGAAGGATCCGAAGGATCCGAAGGATCCGAAGGACCCACGCGATCCCCAGGATCCGCAGGACCCACCGGAGCCGCGCGAGTACACGGTGGTGCCCGGCGACACTCTCTGGGACATCGCCGAACGCGAGCTCGGAGATCCGCTGCGGTGGCCCGAGATCTACAAGCTGAACCGCGGGAAGCCACAGCCACACCGGGGCGCCCTGGCCGACCCGGACCTGATCCAGCCGGGTTGGGTGCTGCGGCTGCCTGCGAAGCCGACCGCGACCACGCCGCCGAACAACCCGCAGCAGGGCTCCGGGGAGTCGCAGCAGGAGGGCTCCGGCCAGTCGACGCAACAGGGCTCCGGGCACCCAACGCAGCGGGGCTCCGGGCAGCCGACGCAGCAGCAACCAGCTGGGCCGCCGAAGAAGGAAGCCCGGTACACGCCGGTGGGTCTGGTCGTGATCGAGACGTCCCTGGACGGCGTACGGTCGGTGCGCTGGACGGTGCAGGATCCGCACTGGGTGGCCGGCGACGGCGCCGTCGCGGGCACCAGTCTCGACCAGTCGCCGGTGATCGTCGGCCGGGACGGTGCCGAGGTGGCGGCCCAGAACCTCGGGTTCGTACTGCCGAGCGAGCCGGATCTGCACGCCATGATGTGGGGCTGACCGCTGACCGCTGACCGACGTCGGCGATCTTGAAGCGACTGATTACCGCGTTTTCCGCGACCAGGGCTTCAAGATCGCGGGGCGGTCGAAACGGTGCGTAACGGCAGACGGGGCGTGGCGGTCGAGTGGGCTACTGGTCGGGGGTGTCTGTGGCGACGTCGAGGTAGACCGCGTTGCAGGCGAGCAGGGGCTGCAGCTCCCAGAAGATGTGCAGCAGCATCTGTTCGGGTGTGGTCTCCTCCCGCGAAGCGCCGGCCGCTTCCGCGAGCGCCTCGCCGTGGATCCGGCCGAAGTCCCACAGGTTGCCCACCCGGTGGCCGAACCGCCACAGCTCGTACCCGAAGCTGTTGACCTCCACGGCGGGCTGGCCCTGCAGCCCGATCCCGGCCGTCACCGGATCGTCGCTGGTCATCCCGACACCGAACATCAACGGCACCACCCGGTACGACTTCGCGAAGTCGATCGAATCCGCGGTGCCGGGGGCGACGTCCACGATGATGTCCTCGTTGATCAGCTCCTGGAGCAGCCGCGGTGCGTCCTGGATGTCGGCGTCCGTCGCGGCGGACAGGACGTCCTCGCGTGACCAGGTGTGCGTAGCGTCCTCACCCGTGAGGCCGTGTGACAGGGCCCACAGGCCGAACTCCTCGTCGGACTGCAGCCGTACCGGGGCGCGCCCGATCCGTACGGTGTGGTGCGCGAGCGGCTCATCCGGCCCCGGGTAGTACGCACCGACGTAGTGGCCGATCGGCAGGACGATCGTGCCGGCTGGGGATTCGCTGTCGGTTGCCATCTCACTCCGTCACGTCGAGGTATGCGGCGCCGGCAGTGAACAGGCCGTGCAGAGCTCCCAGGACGCCGGTCAGCACCACTTCCGGGTCCACGCTTTCCGGGTTGGTCTCCCCGTGCGTACGCTCCGCCTCGGTGAACAGCTGGCAGACCTCCCACAGGTTCCGGGTCACCGGCGCCCAGCGCCACACCTCGAAGATGTTCCGGGACACCTGCAGCATCGGCGTACCGAACAGGCCGATCTCGTACGTGCCCGGATCCTTCGCGGAGTTGCCAAGCCCGAGCAACGTCGGGCACAGGCGGTACGCCTGGGCGAAGCCGATGGCCTGCCGGCTGCCCGGGACCACCTCGCTGGCCAGGTCGTCGTTGACGAGCTCCCGCAGCAGCCGCCCCACGTCGTCCACGCCGCCGTTCTCGGCGGCTGTCAGCACCGCGGTACGGGTCCAGGGCTGGTCAGCGGGCTGGTTGCTCCTGCCGTGGCAGAGCCCCCAGACAGCGAACGCGGCGTCGGGCAGCCCGATCAGATCGTCGCCCTTACGTACCTGATAGATGCGTTGTCGCGGGTCGTGCTCGGTCGGAAACACTCCGGTGAAGTGTCCGACCGGTAGCAGCAGCGGCTCTGCACTGGTGCGCTGGTTGGTAGCCATCGCAGCAGATCGTAACGGCAATGGGCAATCCGCTCGGTACACGTCAGTCGCAGCCTGGTTCGGTGGACGTACCGGTGACTGGTCGGCCGGCGGATCCACGGCGCTGAGGCGCGCGCGGCCGGCCGGCGGCCACCGGAGGCGGCAGGGCTGGCCAGCTGCGCATAGGCTCAGGGCCGATCCCCGGTACCGGACGCAGGAGAGCGAGGCCGCAGACGATGGATGCCCAAGGCGGCGAGCGCGGGTACGGCGGCGGCGTGCGGCCAGATCCAGCCGCGTCCGACGACCCGGTCGTGGAGCAGTTGCGCACCGATCCGGACGCGATGTCCCGCCGACTCGCCGAGGACCTGGCCGCGGTGCGGCAACTGGGCCGCGGCGGTGCCACGGCAGATCCTGACCTGGAGCCGGAGGAGTTGGTCTCCGCGGTACGCGCGCAGGCCGGCGCCCTCACGTTCGAGTCCCCGGTCGCCGCCGCCACCGCGGCGCTGCGACACGGCGCGGAGCTGCCGTACCAGGAGCGGGGCGGTGACCGGCCGTTCCGGCCGTACCACGCCAGCGCCTCGCTGACCGTCTCCGACGGCGAGGTGGTGCGGGAGTGGTTGGGATCCGACGGTGGGATCGAGCTGGTGTTCCGGCGGGAGGCGCGGGAGGTCAACGACACCGGGGTGCTGCTGGAGGCGACGGTACGGGTGGCCGGCTCCGGGCCGGTGTCCCTGACGTCGTACGGCTGGCCGACCCGGGCGGTGGACCTGCCGGTGTACCACTTCGGCGGTGCGGCGGAAGGCTACCTGCGGCAGTTGGCGGATGACCTGGCGACGGCCGGTCAGACGCCGGCGCTGTTCGAACGCGCGATGCTGATGGGGTACGGCTTCGCGGTGGCCCAGGCACTGCGAGGCCCTGTGCCGGACGAGA
The DNA here is from genome assembly GCA_050701795.1 of Micromonosporaceae bacterium. Taxonomy (GTDB): domain Bacteria; phylum Actinomycetota; class Actinomycetes; order Mycobacteriales; family Micromonosporaceae; genus WHSM01. The sequence goes on along the minus strand of JBOGDK010000002.1, from coordinate 45,733 downwards.
TCGCCCAGGCCGCTCAGCAGCAGGTGGTGCGGCTGGTGGTGGAACGACTGCCAATGCTCGGCCACTACCTCGAACAGGCGGTCGACCTGGCTGACCTGGGTGGCCAGGGGGGTTGGCTGGCCGGGTGCGTACGGCGTTCGGCCGCGGAGTCGCTGTTCGCGAACTTCCTCGGCGGGGTGACGTTCGATCTTGTCGAGGTGGATCTGCTTGGTGAGCTGCAGCAGGCGATCGCGGAGGCCGCTGAGGGGGTGCCGGCTCCGCACCGGTCCGCTCTGGTGCCGGCTGGTACGCCCGCCGGGCACACCTGGTGGCTGGCCGACGCAGTGTAGGAGCCGGCTGCTAGATCAGCTCGTCCGTCGGGCGGGTCAGCGCCAGGTCGAGGTACGCCGCGTTGTAACCGAGCAGCAGATGCAGCCGTTCCAGGATGTCGGTGAGCACGCTTTCCGTGCCACCGTCTGTGGTACGGCCGGATCGGGCGGCGTCCGACATCGCCTGATCGACCTTCGAGGCCTGGTCGACCTTGAAGAACATGTCGGCGGTGTCCCACAGGCTGCTCCCGAGGCGTCCCCACTGCCACATCTCGAACACGGAGCTTTCGACCTTGACGACAGGCGTACCGATCAGGCCGATCGCGAATCGCAGGGGGTCGTCGGGACTGTTCCCCAGCCCGGTCAGCAGCGGCCGCATCCGGTGGGTACGGGCGAAATCCGCGGCCCCTGGCGTGCCCGGACTGACCTCCACCACCAACCCCATGGCGATCAACGCGTCGAGCAACCGTGCCGACTCCGGTACGTGACCAGCGGCGTCCAGCACGGCCTGGCGGTGCCACGGGACCTCGCCCACCTGACCCGGCAGGCCGTGGCTGAGTGCCCAGACCCTCAGGTGGTCCTCATCGGGCAGCCGCGCCACGTCGGCGCCGATCCGTACCTTGTGGTAACTCACCGGGGCTCCGACGCCGGGGTGGTGTGCCCCTACGTAGTGCCCGATCGGGAACACCAGCGGTGCCGTCATGCCGGCTGCTCCGCGGTGTCGAGCAGCGCCACGTCGAGGTAGGCGGCGCCGGCGGTGAGCAGCGGATGCAGGGCGCCGAGAAAGCCGGTGAGGATACGTTCCGGGACGACCTGCTCCGGGTCGGTGAGTCCGGCGCGCTGCGAGGTCTGGGCGTGAGCCCGGCAGGCTGCCCACAGGTCCGGGTCGAGGTGCGACCACTCCCAGAGGCTGTAGACCTCGCTGGTCACAGCCAGCCGAGGCTGGTTGAAGAAGCCGATACCGTGCAGCCACGGCTCGTCCGCGGAGTTGCCGAGCCCGAGCAGCAACGGGATCAGCCGGTACGACTCGGCGAAGTCCAGAGAATGTTCGGTCCCCGGAATGGTCTCGACCAGGAGCCCGTCGGCCATCAGGCCCGCCAACACCTGGGGTACGTCAGTGACACCCGCCGCCACGGCCTCACGTTCCACCATCCGCCGGGTCCATCGGGTCGTCGTGATCTTGTCCGGCAGACCGCGGGCGAGCAACCAGACGGCGAACCGCTCGTCGTCGAGCCGGAGCACCTGGGCACCGATCATCACGTTGTGGTGGTGCCCGGGTGAGCCGACTGTGTGGTGGAACGCGCCGGCATAGTGTCCGACCGGCAAGATCAGGGGCTCGTCGTCGGGCGTATCAGGGCTCGTCATCGCACCAGATCGTATCCACGGACGGCAACATCGGTGCGTCCTGTGGTACTTCTCCGGTACGAAAGGCTTGGCACCTGCCGGTAGGTTGGTGCTCCGTGGCAAGGATCAGATCGACGGGGAGGTTGTGGGCGTGGTAGCCGGGTGGCAGCCTGCGACCGGCCTGGAACGAACCTTGTTCGAGGCGATCCAGCAGGGCAACCAAGCGGAGTATCTGCGACTGCTCGCCGAGGCGGCGCTTCTGGTGCCGGTGCAGCAGGACGCGAACGGCCAGACCACCGGCTGGGTCACCTCGACAAGCGGCGGACGTACGTACCTGCTGGGTTACACGTCTGCCACGGCGCTCGCCGGGGTGGCCGGTGACCGGCAGGTGCCGTACCTGACCACGTCGGCTCCCGAACTGGCCCGGCGTTGGCCGGACCCCGAGTGGTGGTTGGCGATCAACTCCGGGCTGCCGATCGAGGCCCTGATCTCGCCCGAGTACCTGGCCCAGCTGCGGTCCACCGTGCCCGCCCCGGACGCCGCCCCGGTGACCGCCGATTCCTCGGCCACCACGAAACTGCCCGATGCGGCCGCAGGCCCCCAAGCCGCTGCGGTGTCCCCGGCCGGCGCCGAAAGCCGGGGCGAGGCGGCGGGCACCGGAGTCTCAGACGCTGACGAGGACCTGACTGACGAGGACCTGGCTGACGAACTGCCCGACCTGGCGGACCCGGACCGCTTCCAACCGGGCAACGAGACCGAGACCGCGATGCTCGATGCCGTGGAGCAGGGCGACACCGATGCGTACCTGAAAGCCCTGATCGTCGCGGAGCTGCTGGTGCCCGAGTCCGGGGGCGGCGCCGACGCATGGCCCAGAATCCGGATCTCCGGTCAGCCCGCGATCCCGTTGTTCACCTCGATGACCCGGTACGCGGAGCGGTACGGCGACGCACCGTACCGGCTGGTGGAGGCGATCACCGCGATCCGGGACTGGCCGGCTTCAGACGTCGCGCTGGCCCTCAATCCCGGTACCCCGGTCGGCGCCCACCTGCCGGGCCTACAGGTCGCTGAACTTTCCGGGTGGGCAGCCGAGATCGGGCTGCTGGACATCCTGGAGGATGCCGGTGAGGAGGGCGGCAGCGAGGTCGAGACTCCTTTGCATGCCACGCCCACTGCCCCTCCGGAGCCGGTCGGGTGGCTGCAGAAACTGCTGCCCCACGAACACGTGGACTTCTACCAGCAGCGCGGCTACCACCTGGTGAGCGGCTTCGTACACCCGCTGCGCGCGGTTGGCGAGGGGATCCAGCCGGCCCGGCTCTACCAGTTGTTGGGGCTCGACGGCCCGGACTCGGTGTTCTCGCCCGAGGATCCGCAGGTCCACGTCGTGCGCTGGCCGGGGTACGGCGACGGGCGGTACGGCGATCCTGACCGTACGCCCGGCTCGGGTGTGGTGCCGCAGTACAGGGTGGCGGGTGTGCCGCTGCCGCACGGCGCGCTGCTCATCCGGATCGACCGGGCCGGCGAGGAGAGCGTGGTGGCGAGTTTCGACGCGGACAGCCGGCAATGGCGTACGGCGGGGAGCGGGGAGGCGGGAGCGTCGTGAGGCGATCGCGAGTGAGCATCGCAGCGAGCGTAGCGAGCGAGGAGCGGAGCGAGCGTAGAGCCGAACGGTCAAGCGTCGTGAACGGACCTGAGCGGGACGATCGATGACTACCAGGCACGGATATCTCGCACGGATCGGCGGCGACGAGTACGACGCCGTACCCGCACCCGACGGCACGGTGCGTCTGTACTCCGTCGCCGTCGCCGACGGTTTCACGGAGGTACGCCCCGGGCGCCACGTACGGTCAGTGCCCGCCGCCGACGTGCAGCTCCGGTACGTCCGTACCACGTGCACCTGGCGGGACGCTCCGTGCCTGGTGATCGGGTCCCACGGCGGCTGGGCGCGGCTGGAGTATCTCGGTGAGGACCCTGCCGTGGCGCAACAGCTGGGGATGGACCGGTTCGACACAGCGGTGTATCAGGGCTGGGCACCGATGTCCGAGGTCACCGAGCTGGTCGAGCACGTGATCTAGTGCCTCGTTGGGCACGAGGCGTCTGAGCAGGCCGCCAGGACGGCGAGCCGGCAGTGGCGCAGCCGCGGGCCGGGCAACCGGCTAGCCGGTGTATCCCGCGAGGCTCTCCCGGTATGCCCGCAGCACCGCGTTGAGCCGGTCGCGGCGGAACCGTCCCGGCTCCTGCTGGTAGATCATCCAGCCTTCCGGGGCGGTAAACGCCTCCTCCGGCACCGCGTCACCGCCCGCCGGGATGAACTTCAGCACCTCGTCCAGGGCCGCGATCGCGACCTCCAGGGCTTCGGTGGCCTCGTCGCGGTCCTCGGCCTCGCTCAACTCCGCCGGATCCGCTGGCACCGAGCTGGCGAACTGCTCGGCGACCCAGAGGTACTGCCCTGGGTCGATCAGCTGGGAGGGCTTGTCTCCGCCGTACGCGGGCGGCGCTGGCGGCAGCTCCGAGTCGAGCTGGAATTCGAAGCTCCGGGTGGTGCCGCAGCCGGGACACGCGCCTTCGTACTTCGCGATCAGGGCGTCGTCCCCCTGCTCCACCCAGTGTTTGGGTGCGAACTCGATTTCCCCGCAACGGCACGGGTGGAGATCCATGTAGAGGTGGCACTCGGCCGACGAGCGGGCTGGCAGCATGCGCCAACGCTACCGGAGCAGGGCCAGTCGCAGACATGCCGGATACCCGCCAGGCGCCCGGATCGACGCTCACGCAACTGGCCGGCGGCACGTATCGTGGCCGCCATGGCCGCTGCCCAACCCGAGCTGTCCCGACACGCGTACCAGGAGATGTTCGACGCGGCGACGCCGATCATGGAGTTCGGCACGGCGTACGAGGCGGAGACCGCGATCTCCATGCTCCTCGGCGGGGTCTACGCGAACGTCATCGACGGTGACCGGCGTTCGGTACTCACCACGTTCGTGGACGACTTTGTGAAGTATCTGCAACGCCGTCGTACCCCGCAGTCGATGGCGGTAATGGCCGGCTTGTCGGCGGTGGCCCCGGGTGTGGGCGGGGAGCGTGCCCGCAAGGCGGTACAGCGGTTCGCTGAGCGTGACATCGACGCTCCGCGGTGGGTCCACCAGGCTGGAAACGTACGGCCCACCAGCGTCTTGAAGTTCGAAGACGGGTACGGCGACCAGTCGCAGTACATGATCACGTACGAGTACGAAGTCCCCGAATTCGGAGGCCCGGACCACGCGGTCGCCGTCGTGGTGGATCACAACAAACGGATGGTGACCGATCTCGCGGTCGTGGCGCCAGCGCAGCAGCTCCTCGGCCACTTTCAGGAGGCGGTGGGCAACGCTTCTGGTCACCTGACCGTCGCCGCGGTAGAGCCTGCCGTGGCACGGGTGGAGGTGGAGCGGCACCTGCTGCGTACCGAGCAGCTGTCCACCGCGCCGAACCAGTCGTTCCTGGACAACTGGGCGCTGGTGTCCGCGCGACTGACGTTGCAGCCCGACGCGCTTGAACCGCTGAATCCCTCACCGCCGTTGGACGACGCGGCCCGGGACGCCGTGGTGTCGACCTTCCTGGAGTCCGAGGTGGCGCGAAAGCTGGCGGAGCAGATGACATCACGCGTCCCGACACCGTCCGTTGTGATACGGCCAGCGACGCGACTCGCTGTGGACTACGCGGTGGAGGCGAACAGCGGCGATCCGTTGCGATGGAGCCCGGTGGCGGTACGCGACATGCTGCTGAACTGGGCGCCGCAGCAGGCCGGGATGCCGACCGAAGTGCGTTCCTGGCTGCCGGAGGTGGTGGACGCGTTCAGCTTGTACGGGGGCACCGTCCGTGGGTTGTCGGAGGATGCAGTGTCTGGCACCCGGATTGCGGTTGCCGGGTCGACCCAGGAGTACACCAGCCGGATGTCGGGTGATCCGGACGGCGAACCGATGGACGTGGTCTTCGAGCAGATGCTCGCCGCCGGCGTGGACCCGACGGACGAGGACGCTTCCCGGCAATGGCTGGCGGACTATCTCGACAAGCGCAAGCAGCGGGGCGACGCCGTACCGCCGTCCGGTGGTACGGACGCCGGGCGGGGCCGGCCGAACCCGCCGTGACCGCGCGCCGGAGGGCGCGCGAGGAGTGGCTACTGTGAGAGCGCATGAGTCCTGAAGGATCGGTGGGAATGACGGAGCTGGGCATTCCGCCCGCGTCGGGGTACGCGGGCCAGGTGGTGCAGTTCGCCGCGCCACTGCTGCGAATCCGCTATCCGGAGGCGGTCTACGTCAACCTGCAGGGTTTCCCGGACTGGATTCCGTACGCACGCGCCCAGGTGGAGGTGGCGGCGCCGCACCCGGAGGCGCCGGTCGGCGAGATCCGTATCGTGCACGTGCTGGCCGCCAACCAGGTGTTGGCGGACTCGGGGGATCCGCTGTGGCAGCCCTCGTCCGGCGGCCCGGTGGTGGCCACCCCGGACGGCTGGATCTGGGCCCGTCTGGGGAACACCAGGCGGCTGGTGCTGGTGCCGTCCGAGGCGCACACGGCGTTCCGGCATGCCGGTGGGGTCGCCACGCTCGGGGCTGACCACAGCAGCACCGTCCAGTTGGAGTCCGCACCCGGCGGCGCGGGGTCGTTCACCAGTGCCGGGTCGGTTCCGGAGTCGGCGCTCACGGAGCTGGAGGCGAAGGTCGGTGCCGCGTTGCCTGCCGCGTACCGGGAGTTCGTGGCCTCGACCAACGGCGGCCGGCCGCCGGCGCCGTTGGTGCATCCGGAGTTCGGGTTCGTGGCTGACCAGTCGTTCCTCGGGGTGGGGCGGCGGGACTGGTTCGAAAACCTGGAGTACGCGCGCCAGTGGTCGCGGGACCGGTTCACCACCGATTTCCTGCCGATCGGACACGTACAGGGCGGGACACTCGCGGTACGACTCACCGACCCCGGTGCCGGGTCGGTGTGGTACTACGACGACGATGATCCACGTGACGACGACTCGTACGATGCGTCCGTGGTGAGCAGCAGGTTGTTGTGGCGTTGCGCTGACGACTTCACGACCCTGCTGAAGACCCTGATGCCGGTGCCTGACCGGCTCCACCAGGCGGCGACGACGATGGCGGGAGGCGGACAGGCGCGGCTGGTGCGCCACCCGGAACTGGGACGCGCGCTGCCCGCCGACCGCCGTTCACCACAAGGGGGAATCTGATGCCGACGAGCGAACCCAACGGCGGACCGGGTACGCCCGACCAGTCCGGTGTCGAAGCCGAGTACGTGGCGGCCCGAGCCGCTGAGGACTATGTCGGGTGCGTCAAGAAACTTCTCGGGATGTCGGTCTGGTTGCCGGTGCAGGGGTCTGCGAAGGACTTCATCGTCACGCACCGGGGCGATCAGGGGCTGGTACGTGCGTACACGTCGCCGGGGCGGGTGGACGCTGTGGCAGGCCCGGACGTGGATCCCGCCGAAGCGGTGCGCCGCCGCTTCGCGGATCTGGTCAGCGGCTGGCGGCATCCCGATATCGGCCTGGTGATCAATCCCGACAGCGATTCGGAGTTCCAGCTCCCGCGGCGGCTCTTCGACCGGGTGTTGACCGAACTGCGGCGGGGCACCGGTGAGGCGGCCGCCGGTGCTGGTGCCAACGGCGCGCCGGGTGCTGGCGGCGCCGCGCCGCGGACTCCGCGCCTGGCGCCGATCGATCCACCGAACGAGATCGACGGATTCCGGTTCGCCACCATGGCCGACGATGTGGATGACAGTGGTGCCCCGGTGATGTCGCCGGAGCGCGGCACGGTGGAGGGCCGGACGGAGAAGCGGCGGATCGTCGAGTATCTCGACGCCGGGGCGCCGGTCCAGTTGGTGACTGGTTTCACCAGCGACATGATGGATCCGTCGAAAGGGGACGTGGTGCCGGCGAGCACCCGTACCGATGGGCAGTGGATCTGGTCGGACGGCGTCGGCTACTACCTCGAAACCTACGGCATCGCACCGGAGCCGGACTTCTACCGGACGATCGTCGCGGCCGGGTACGCCTGCCCGGAGGTGTCGGACGACCAGGTCCTGGCCGCCGGCGGGGCGGTGGAGCAGCGGCAACGGATCGCGGCCGAGATGTACCAGCGATGGCGCCGCGACCAGCCGAGGTAGAGCCCGGTGTCAGTGGGTCTCTTTGATCCAACGCAGGATCTCGCCGGTGATCAGCTCCGGTGACTCCATCTGCGGGAAGTGGCCGACGCCGTCCAGGGCGTGCCATTCGTACCGGGCGGCGACGTACCGGCCGGAGCCCTGAGCCGTACGCGGCAGCACGCACGGGTCCACGGCACCGTGCACCTGCAGGGTCGGCACGGTTATCGGCCGCTGCATCTTCTTGACGAACCGGAACCCGGACAGCCGCAGCACACTGCGTAGCGCCCACCGGTACGCTTCCAGAGCGCAGAACGACGCCTGGGGGATCTGTATCGCGGTACGGCAGGCGCGTACGTACTGTGAGAAGTCCTCGGTACGCCGCCATTGAGGCCCCGCCCAGCGGTGCAGCATGGCGCCGACCCGGATCGCGTCGTGTCGTGTGATCACGTGTTCGTACCGGGGGAGTTGGAACGTCACAAGATGGGACGACGCGGCCAGTTGACCGCGGGGATCGGCCGCCAACGCGGCGCGCAGTCGCAGCGGGTGCGCCGCGGAGACCACCACCAGCCGCTTGACCTGCTGCGGATGGAAGGTCGCCGCGATCCATCCGAGGATGCCACCGAGATCGTGGCCGACCACGGTGGCGTCGCGTTCCCCGAGTGCTCGGATCAGCCCCGGGATGTCAGCGGCCATGGTGTAGCCGTCGTACCCGCGTGGCGGTTTGTCGCTGGCGCCGTACCCCCGTAGGTCGACCGCCACGGCACGGTAGCCGGCTTCAGCGAGGGCGGGAAGCTGGTGTCGCCAGGTCCACCAGAATTCCGGGTAACCGTGCAGCAACAGGACCAGCGGGCCAGTGCCCGCCTCGGCGACGTGGAACCGGCTGCCGTTCGCGTTGACCAGGCGGTGGGTCCAGGGACCGTCCCGCAGTACGCACGACTCGTCCGCCGCCACCATGACTCCAAGAGTAGGCGGGCGCCGATGCTCCGGGTCGTACCCGGGTCCGGATCTTGTAGGCCAGACATGTAGCTGGAAGGCAGGCCGGGATGCAGAAGGCCCCCGGCGCGACCGCGCCGGGGGCCCTACTGCCTACTGGGTCAGGGCGAGATTCGTACGGTCATCCCCGACTTGTTCGAGGACAACACGGTGATCTTCACACCTTCACCCGCGACCTTGCACGAGTTCCACGGGTTGTCCGCGGACCAGTACTGGTCCTTGTTCGAGTCGTCGAACGTGCGGATCCCGTTCGACGCCGGCACCTCCACGGGTACGCCGTTCTTGTGGAACGTGACCGCCTTGGTCCGTTCCAGGCCGAACGTCGCGTCCCACGACTGGCGCCGGTTGGTGATCCAGTTCTTGCCGTCCTTGCCGACCACCGGTGCCGGACGGGCGTCGACCGGGAGCACGTTGCCGTACCCGGGGTGGGCGCTGGTGTTGTTGTCGCCGTACGCGTAGTTGACGTACCAGACCAGCAGACCGTTCTCGGCGGAGAACCGCTCCACCCAGTCCGGTTTGCTGTCCGCCCAACCGAAGTTGTACGGACCGGTGCGCAGCGTGTCGTCGTACCCGACGTACTGCCGGTTCTCGGCGAGGTAGTAGTGCTCCTTGTTCTCGGTGGTGGAACCGGTCATCCGGCTGAAGCCGTCCGCCGTCCACTCACCTTCGCCGGCCTCGACGTCGTCGGTCCACGCCGCGCTGCCGTCCACCTTCAGCGACAGGTCGTCGAGGAACACGCCGGCCTCGTGGACGCCACCGTCGGTCTGGTAGCGGTACCGGAACTGAACCGTCTTGCCCTTGTACTCGGACAGGTCGTAGCTCAGGTCAGTCCACTCATCGTTGGTGGAGCCGTCCACCGGCTCGCCGACCGCCTCCCAGGTGGTGCCACCGTCGGCGGACACCTCGGCGTAGAGGAAGTCGTAGCCTTCCTCGATCACGTACCACGCCTTGGCGTCCAGGGACGCGCTTGTCGTGGCCCCGGTCAGATCCAGCTCCCGGGCAAGGGTGACGTTGAGGCCGTCCGCGCTGCCGCTCCACCACTCGTACTCACCGGAGTGCGGGGTGTTGTACTCGGTGGTGATCTTCTGGGTCGGAAGTGTCACCACCACGGCACCGGGATTGTCGCCAGGTCTGCCGGCTGGGCCGAGCTTCAGCTTCGTGGTCTCACCACCGCTGGCCACCACTTCGTAGTCCACCCAGCCGAGCATCATCTTCTCCCAGGCCCCCATGTAGCCGGGCTTGGTGCCGATCGAGTCGAAGCCCTCGCCGAGCCAGGAGCCGCTGGACATCAGCGACCAGAAACCGACGCCGTTGTCGCCGCCGGCGGTGTCGTACAGGTCGGGCAGGCCGAGGTCGTGGCCGTACTCGTGAGCGAAGACGCCCAGGCCGCCGTTCTCCGGCTCGGTGGTGTAGTCACCGATCCACATGCCCGAGTCACCCAGCGGTACGCCGCCGAGCTTGTTGAAGTCCGGGCCGGTCTTGCCCACGTTGTTGGAGAACGCGTACCAGCGGTGCGACCAGATCGCGTCGCCGCCCTGGACGCCGCCGCCGGCCTCTTCACCCATACCGGCGTGGATCGCCTGGAAGTGGTCGATGTAGCCGTCGGCCTCGTCGAAGTTGCCGTCGCCGTCGTGGTCGTACCGGTCCCAGACGTCGAACTGGGCCAGGTACTCCTTGATTTCGGCGTCGGTCTTGCCGGAGGCCTTCTGGTCGGAGTACCAGGCCGCGGCGGTGTCCTTGACGTAGTTCCAGTAGCCGTCAGACTCCGGGATCTCGTTGGAGCCGTACCGGGACTCGTTGAAGGGGAGCTTCACCCAGTTGCTGACGTCGCCCTTGACGGAGTACTTGCCACCGGACTGCTTGAGGTAAAAGTCCTTCATCGACTCGTTCTCGCCGTAGAACAGGTCCATGTAGTGGTCACGGTCGAAGTCCGACACCCAGTACGTGGAGTTGTCGTCGGTGGCGTCGCCGTTCCAGTCGCGGTCGGGCTGCGGGATCTGGTTGCGCTCCGGCCCGGCCTCGCCACCGGCACGGGGGTCGGTCTGGTCGCCGAAGTTGGTCAGGATGCTGAAGATGGGGTCTTCCTTGGCCATCTCCATCTCGACGTACTCGCCCTTGCCGAGCTTCATGACCTTGGAGTCGCCGCGGCGTTGGGTCTTGGCGCCCTTCAGGGCCTTCGCCATCGCCTCCTTCTTCATCGCCCGCTGCTTGTCGCCGAGCGGGTGGGGAAGGTCGTCGGGCGCTGATTTACGGGCGGCCGGTTTGTCGTCTCGCGGCGGAGTGGTGCCGAACGCATAGGTGGTGATCCCAGCGACGAGCAGCCCCGCCGAAAGACTGGCCAATGTGATCTTGGTCAGCCTTCTCACAGAAGTGGTCCTCCTCTAGCCCCCGAGTCGCGGTGTGTCCGCGGAGGGTGTGTGTATGCCTGGCGGTTGGTGACCATGTGCTCCGCGTCGGGCGGCGCGAAACACTAATCCTGGCAATGACGTCGCTCACCTTGGCACAGCTGAGACACGCGTGTCACGAGGGGAATCCCGCTGCGCCTCGTCCGGGCGCGAGTCGAGACCGAGCTGAGACCTGGGTCTGAGTCAGTCTTAACCAAGCGGGTGGTTGCGCGCCGTGGTCAGGGTGCGCATCCGTGCGGTTCGTCAACCCCGCCGGCCGCTCCTGGTTGGACAGTCGCCCGGACGGTACGCAGCGCGTCGAGCAGGTTGTCGAGCTGTTCGGGCGTCAGCGCGCCGGTGAAGCTGCGGTCGATCTCCGCCGTCAGTGCCGGTACGAGTTCTCGGAGCCGGCGTTCCCCTTTCTGGGTGAGTACGACGAAGAAGGAGCGGCGGTCTCCGGGGCAGGCGCATCGTTCGGCGAGCCCAGCGCTCTCCAGCCGGTCCACGACCCGGGTGATCCCGCTTGTCGACATCCAGGTCTGACTCGACAGGTCGGTCAGTCGCAACGACTGGTGCGGTGAGTGAGCGAGGCGGATCAGTAGGTCGAAGTCGGTGCCGGACAACTTGTGCTTCCGGAACACCTCGTTGAGCCGGCTGGCCAGCCCATGGTGCGTGTCGATCATCAGACCGACCGCGGCGATCCTCGGGTCATTAAGCAGCTCAGCGCCGTGGGACGACGGCTCGGCGCTACGGGCCTCAGGTGGTGACGTCGTGCCGGGTGACTGCTGCGTCACATGCTGAGGCTGGTCCATGTCCCCAGCATAACGTTAGTTGACGCGAGGAATATCGATGTGGCAACCTTCGAGTCAATTGCGGCGAGGATATTCCGCTAGGCAACTAATAACGGGAGGCTCCGTGACCACCACAGACTCGAATCCGGACGCGGGACGTAGCACCGCCACGACCTCAGGCGGCCAGGCCGTCCACGGCCCCCACGCAGCCACCAGCGCCGCCGGAGCCACCGGGATCGCCGGGGGCGGGGGCGGGCCTGCTGGAAGCGCTGTGCCCCGGACAGGCCGTGCCGCGAACATCACCCTGTGGGTGCTGCAGGTGGTGGCCGCCCTGCTCTTCGTCGGTGCCGGCGCCGGCAAGCTCGCCGGGGATCCGGCGATGCTCGAGATCTTCAATGACATCGGTTGGGGCGACTGGCTCCACTACGTCACCGGCGTGGTGGAGATCGCGGGTGCCATCGGCCTGCTGATCCCGCGACTCGCCGGGCTGGCCGCGCTGGGGCTGTTCGGTGTGATGCTTGGCGCGGTCGTCGCCAGCGCACTGCTCGGCCATCCTGTCCTCGGGGCCGTCGTCGTCTGCGTACTGGTGGGTGTCCTCGCCTGGGGGCGGCGCGGACGTACCGCCGAACTGCTCCGCGGTCTCAGCTCACGGTGAGCCGGAACCGGGCCGGCGGCGATGACCACCGCCGCCGGCCCGTGCACCTCCCCGGAGGGTTTACAGCGACAGCGACCAGGAGTTGATGTAGCCGGTGTCGTAGGTGTAGACGTCCCGCACCCGCAGCTTCCAGGAGCCGCTGCGGGGCTCGCTGGACAGGTTGACGGAGTACGTGGCGTCGACGTTGTCGGCACTGTCCGACGAGCTGGAGTTCTTCAACCGGTACGCCGAGCCGTCCGGCGCCACCAGGTCGATCACCAGGTCACCGCGCCAGGTGTGCACGATGTGCACCTCCACCTGGGAAGACGACGACGCAGAGCCGGTGCAGCTGCTGATCGAGATCGAGCTGCTGACTGCCGTACCGGCGTCCGGGATGTTGACGTTGTTGGGGTTGCTGAACGGGCCACACTCGGTCGGGGGCGTACCACCGCCGAGGCTGTCTGCGGCCGCTTTGATCGCCGAATGGAACGTGCTGACCTGGGTGTACACGCCGGGGTTGCCGGCACGGGCACAGCCGATTCCCCAGCTGGTGATCCCGATCTGGACCCAGGCGTTGTTGGCGTCCCGGCGGAACATCGGGCCACCTGAGTCGCCCTGACAGGTGTCCTTCCCACCGTTGTCCCAGTCGCCGGCGCAGATCTCCGCCGAGTCGATCAGATCGGAGTACGAGCCACCGGCCGAGCGGCACTGCGCGTCGCTGATGAACGGCACGTTCGCCTTCATCAGGTACCGCGACTGGCCGCCGCCCTCCTGGGTGGCGCCCCAGCCGGCGACGGTGAAGGTGCCCGAGTCGTACGCGGTGCTGGTGGCGACAGGCAGCGTCGGGAAACTCACCGCCGACTGCAACTTGATCAGCGCCCAGTCGCCACCCGTGCTGGTGCCGTACGTCGGGGACCGGTGCACGTACGTCGAGCGCACCGTGGTCGCCGTACCGTCCTGCAGATCCACCACGCCCATGGTGGCGGTGATCGACGTGTTAGGGCCGGTGCTTGACACGCAATGTGCCGCGGTGAGCACGATCTGGTTGGTGTAGAGCGCCCCGCCGCAGCCCATCGACAGCCGTACCATCCACGGGAATTCGCCCTTGGCGGCCGGTGTACCGCCGACGACCTGAGTGCCCGGGTCGGAGTCGCCGCCGTCGGGTGCCGCGTTCGCCGGCATCCCGAACAACACGGCCCCTAACAGCGCGGCTCCCAAGGCGCCTAAGCGCACAGTGCGTCGCAACATCGTGAAACCTCCCCAGGTTTCGGCGGACGGGTCCGTCCGCGTTTCACAGATGCGCTGGTTGTACACGTGTTGGCCGGCCAGTGGTGACACGGATGTGTCATGGCATCGACGGACCACCACGTTCGTCACGGCGCTCCGCTCAGCTGGCGCCGCGCTCGCTTTCCGGCGGGATGTAGGCGCCGTGCCTGTCCAACTTGGCCCGATAATGCTCGGTGACATAGCGCTCGGCGTATCCGCAGGCGGCGCAGACGAGGAAGTAACTGATCTTCCGCAGCCCCGACGGGAAGCCGATCCGCGGGCCCCCACCACCGTTGGGGTTCTCGTCGACCCCGTACACCTGCTCGTCGCCGCACTTGACGCAGGCACCACTGCGCATGGCGCTCCCCCATTCCCCCCGTGCGGTCAGCCCAAGGGGCCAGGACAACGGCGGGGCGGGCCAGCGTCGCGGTCCGGAACGTCAGCCGGCGACCAGCTCGCGCACGGAGCGGGTGGGCTCAGGCAGTCCTGGGCGAACGTGCTCCAGCGGCGCCTCGCCTACGTGGACAGTTGTGTCCACGTAGGCGATCAGCGTGGTGGGAGTCTCAGTCCTCGTCGGCCTTGCCGGAGCGCAGACCCTCGGAGATCAGGTCCATCACCGACGAGTCCTGCAAGGTGGTGACGTCACCGAGCTTCCGGTTCTCCGCGACGTCCCGTAGCAGCCGTCGCATGATCTTGCCGGAACGCGTCTTCGGCAGTTCCTGCACCACCATGATCTGGCGGGGTTTGGCGATCGGGCTGATCTCCGTCGAGACGTGGTTGCGGAGCTCCTTCGTGATCTCGGCGCCTTCGGCGCCTTCGGCCGCTGAGCCGCGCAGGATCACGAACGCCACCACCGCCTGCCCGGTGGTCTCGTCGGACGCGCCGACCACCGCCGCCTCGGCCACCTTCGGGTGGCTCACCAGCGCGCTCTCGATCTCCGTGGTGGACAGCCGGTGGCCGGCGACGTTCATCACGTCGTCCACTCGGCCGAGCAGCCACACGTCGCCGTCATCGTCCTTCTTCGCTCCGTCGCCGGCGAAGTAGAGGCCCTTGAACCGGGACCAGTACGTCTCGATGTAGCGCTCGTCGTCGCCCCACAGGGTGCGTAGCATCGCCGGCCACGGTTCGGTGAGTACGAGGTATCCGCCGCCGCCATTGGGCACGGCGTTGCCGTCGTCGTCCACGACCTCGGCGCTGATCCCCGGCAGCGGAGTCATCGCGGCACCTGGCTTGCCGCTGGTGACACCCGGCAGCGGGCTGATCATGATGGCGCCGGTCTCGGTCTGCCACCAGGTGTCCACCACCGGGCACCGGTCGCCGCCGATGTGCTTCCGATACCAGATGTACGCCTCGGGGTTGATCGGCTCGCCCACCGAGCCGATCAGCCGCAGCGAGGACATGTCGTACTCGTCGGGGATCTGCTCGCCCCACTTCATGAACGTACGGATCGCGGTCGGCGCGGTGTAGAGGATGGTGACGCCGTACTTCTGGATGATCTCCCACCAGCGCCCCTTGTGCGGGGTGTCCGGGGTGCCCTCGTACATCACGCTGGTGACGCCGTTGGCGAGTGGGCCGTACACGATGTAGCTGTGTCCGGTGACCCAGCCGATGTCGGCGGCGGTCCAGTAGACGTCGGTCTCCGGCTTCACGTCGAAGACCGCGTGATGGGTGTACGCGCACTGCGTCAGGTAGCCACCGGTGGTGTGCAGGATGCCCTTCGGCTTTCCGGTGGTGCCGGAGGTGTACATGACGTACAGCGGGTGTTCGGCGTCGAACGCCTCCGGGGTGTGTTCGTCACTGGCGGGCTCGACCACGTCGTGCCACCAGAGGTCCCGGCCGTCGGTCCAGTCGACGTCCTGGCCGGTCCGCTTGACCACCAGCACGTTTCTCACATTGGTGCCGGCCACGGCCTCGTCGACGGTGGGCTTGAGCGCGGCCTTGCTGCCCCGCCGGTTCTGCCCGTCCGAGGTGATCACCAGGCGGGCGTCGCAGTCGATGATCCGGTCCCGCAGCGCGGTGGCGGAGAAGCCGCCGAACACCACGGTGTGCGGGGCGCCGATCCGGGCGCAGGCCAACATCGCGGCGACGGTCTCGGGGAGCATCGGCATGTAGATCGCGACCCGGTCGCCGGCCAGCACACCCAGGTCGGTGAGCGCGTTGGCCGCCTTGCAGACCATGCTCTTCAGGTCGGCGTAGGTGATGGCCCGGCTGTCGCCGGGCTCACCCTCCCAGTGGAACGCGACCTTCTCCCCGTTGCCGGCATCGACATGCCGGTCCACGCAGTTGTACGCCGCGTTGAGCTTCCCGCCGACGAACCACTTCGCGAACGGCGGATTGCTCCAGTCGAGCACTTCGGTGTGCGGGGTGTCCCAGTGCAGCAGCTGCGCCTGCTCGGCCCAGAAGGCGAGGCGGTCGTCGGCAGCTTCCCGGTACGCGTCTGCCGTGAGGTTCGCCGCGGCGGCCAGGTCGGCTGGAGGGTCGAAACGGCGGTTCTCCGAGAGCAGGTTCTCCAGAGCGGGTCCCTGCTGGTTCTGGCTATCGGTCATCGGCTCAGGACTCCCTCGCGTGACATCCATGTTTCGCTGTGGGCGTGCGGCCGAGAAGGCCGGCAGGCATGCCGTAAGTCAACTTAGTGCGGCACCGTGGCGCATGCGACACCTGGTCACGGCGTCGCGGTCAGCGGCCTACGAGGTGCGGCGAACGGCTGACCCGCCCGGGGCCCCGGCCGGACAGAGGACCCAGATCATGAGACGCGCCCGAGTGTGTTTCATGATTCGGGCCCAGCAACGTCCCCAGAAAGGGGCACCAGGGCTGGCATTGAGGGTCCGGGACAGGCGCAGGCGTACCCAGAGGTAGCGTGCTCGAGTGCCTGTTTCCGCCACTGATCCGCTGGCTCCGCTGCTGCGACTTGCGAACGTGGAATCCGCGTTCGGCCAGGCGCGTACCGCCGTGGACGAGGCGTTGCGGCACCGGGCGCTGCGCCGGCACGGTGGTGCGGTCGCCACTGAGGCGGCGTTGCGCTCCGCGCGTGCGTCCGCCGCCCTCGAAGGCAACGACCACCCCTTGGACGAGGTGCGCGCCGGTACGGTGACCGACCCCGTCGTACAGGGCGCGCTGCGGGTCAGCGAGGCCCTGCCAGGATTGGCGGACCGCTGGTCGAAGGCACCGTTGCAGGTGCTGGCACGGCTACACGTACTTGCCGCACGAGGGGTGGCGCCCGAGGAGGAGCTCGGCCGGCCGTACGGGTCGCCGCTGTCGCCGGGGGAGGTCTCCGGCCGGCTGGACGGCCTCGCCCAGTTGGTCGCCGGCGGCACCACCGCGCCCGCGCTGCTGGTGGCGGCCGTGGTCCACGGCGAAGTCCTGGCGGTACGCCCATTCCAGACCGGGAACGGTGTGGTGGCCCGTGCCGCGGCCCGCCTGACGCTGATCGACCGCGGGTTGGACCCTAGGGGGCTGGTGGTCCCCGAGGCTGGGCACCTTGCCCGGCGACCCGAGTACGTGGGTGCCGCAGGCGCGTACGCCACGGGCACCCCGGACGGGCTCCGTTCCTGGTTCGGGCACTGCGCCAGCGCCGTACGTCTGGGTGCCGCCGAGACCACCGACATCGCCGACCGGGTGATCGCCAGCTGACGCCTCAGCGCTGAGATGATCTGGTCATGCCCCGATGGTTCAGACCCGCGTGCCCGGTGGCGTGCCACGGTTCGGCCACCTCGGCCATCGGGAGTTCGGCTATGCGCTCGCCCGGTACGCCACCATGCGGAACGAACCTCGCCCGCCGTGGCCGGTGCACCTCGAGCCGGATCTGCGTGGCCACCTGAAGCGGAGTTTGCGCTACCTGGCAGATCAGCCGTGACACGGCGGCGCCCCGGCAGGTTCGCCGGGGGCGCCGTGTCGTTTCAGCCAGTTCAGGCGTTTTCGCTCTGCTTGCTCTTGAGGCCGTTGGAGATCGCCTGGACCAGCACGATCACCGGAAGCAGCAGGATGTACGGGAACACCCAGACCGACATCGGGTCGGACACGTACAGGTAGACGGCGTACCCGAGGCAGGCGACCCCGATCAGGGCGTTGAGCGCCCGGGTGCCGCCGCTCTGGCCGAAGCCGATCGCGGCCAGCGCGAGGCAGATGACGCCTCCCACGATGTAGCCGATCTTGATGTACGTGAACATCTCAGGGGTCAGTTCGAGGGCCAGGTTCATGCGACTTCTCCGGGGGTGACTATGAGTAATGCCTGCTCGGCGCCACATGCTATGGCAACCGCGCCACCCGCGGGTGCCGGATTCGCTGGCAGTCGGGAGTGAACCGGCAGCGCACGGGTGTCAGGACGGTGAGGTGCCGCCTTCCGGTCGTTGGTCGCCGTTGGCGGCACCGCCCGGGGGCTGCTCCGTACCAGTCGAAGGCTCCGCCTGCGGTACGCCGGGCTGCGGTGGCGGTACGGGTTCCCCAGCGGCCGGTTGCTCGGGCCGCGGCGACGGCACCGTGCCGCCGGTGGCTGGCCCACCGGGTTGTGGCTGACTCGGCGGCTGCTGCGGGTACGCCTGGGTGGCCTGATAAGCCTGGCCGGGGTACGTCGTCTGGTAGACGGCCTGCCCCGCGGGCGGGTGCTGTGCCGCGCCTGGGTGCGGTGCCGCGCCTGGCTGGGGGTAGCCGGCTGGCTGTCCGGCGGCCGGCGGGTAGCCAGGCTGCTGCGGGTGGCCGGGCTGAGGGTGGCCGTAGGGCTGCTGCGGTTGCTGGGGACGCTGCGGCAGTGGCCAGACCTCGGGGCCGACGTTGAGGTGATCGAGCACCGCGCCAGTGGCCGCGACGATCGCGCCGAGCAGCATCAGCAGGCCGCCCCATCCGAACGTCATGTCGCCGCTGATGTCGGCGGAGATCCATTCCTCGTCCTGGAACTCGGCGCCGTACACGAGGGTCTTGGCGGACAGCGCGTACCCGAGCAGGACGATGCCGCAGAACAGCCCCAGGGCGACCTTGATCTGGCTGGGCCGGAATCCGAGGAGTTCCCGGTCCCAGTTGCCGAACACCCGGGCCGCCACCAGTCCGATCACGCCGAGCGCGGCGAAGATCACCCACCAGCTCAACGGGGCGAGGAACGTCTCCAGACCCCAGGCGGAGAACCAGGTGGGCAGGTCCTCCTTCTCGAGAGCGTCGATCAGTTTGCTGTCGGTGTAGCCGATGAACGGCGCGAACGAGAACAGCACCACCAACAGCGCGCCGCCGGCCGCGAGCGCGTCACCGAGACGTACCCGCAGGTCACGCCGTGGCTTGCGGCCGTGCACCGTACCGGGAAACTGGCCTCCGGGTGGTGGTGTGGCAGGCGTACCCATCACGGGGTACGCGGTGGTGGGTTGCTGCGGCGACGGCGGGTAACCCTCCGGCGGCTGCGGTGGCTGGCTGGGGTGCATCGGTACGGCTCTCCTCGTACGGACGATGTCGGCCCGGTCAGCGTAGTAACCGCCCGCTGCCCAGGTGCGACCCGTACCGAGTCTGGAGTCACCGCGTGGTCACGCAGTACCGATGCACACGGACGGCGCCTCCTAGGAGGAGGCGCCGTCACGGTACGACCGATCCGGGTTACCAAGCGTGCAACATATACGTCGAGGCGGAGGCTGCCGACTGACTCAGCACGGTCCCGACTCGACACGCCTCCCGCGGCTGGTCGCGCGTGGGTGCCCGGCGGTTGTACACGGAGCCGGTGTGGAAGGAGAACGTAGCCCACTCGCCGTACCGGGTCCGCACTCCAGTTCTACGCCGTACCGGCGCTGATCGCCAGCCGTTCAGCGATGTCGATCACTGTCTGAGGCGGTGCCTCGGCGGTAACCGGCGTCGCCGCCGCTCAAACCGGGTCGTCCCGCGCCGCTCGAACTGGCACGCCCCAGGCCGCTTGCCCCGGCGCCGTGACGCGGATCAGTCTGGCGCGGCGGCGGCCCGGCGCACGGCCGCCCGCCGGGTGGCGGGTCGGGCCTGCGCTGGTGGTGCGGGGCGGACGGGTCGGGGGCCGGCGGCCTTCGAGGTGGCACGGGACCGCCGCCGCCGCCCGTACCAGAGAAGGCCAGCTACGGCGAGCAGCCCGATCCCGATTCCGACCGCTGCCGGGACCGCGACCGGCTGCAGCGACTGGAACCGGTGCTGCAGCGAGATCGGATGCCGGAACGTGAGCACCGGCCAGCGGCGTTCGGAGGCGAATCGGCGCAAAGCCCGGTCCGGGTTCACCGCGTGCGGGTGACCGACCGCTTCCAACAAGGGGATATCGGTGATCGAGTCCGAATACGCGTAGCAGTCGTCGAGCAGGTAGCCGTTCCGATCGGCCAGCTCGGCGATCGCGGTGGCCTTGTTGGGGCCGGCGGCGTAGAACTCGATCTCGCCAGAGTAGCGGCCGTCGCGTACCACCATCCGGGTCGCGATCACGGCGTCGACGCCGAGCATCGCGCCGATCGGGCGCACCATTTCCTCGCCGGACGAGGAGACCAGCACCACGTCGCGACCCTGCGCCTTGTGTTCCTCGATCAGCGCGGTTGCCTCGGCGTACACGTACGGGTCGATCAGCTCGTGCAGGGTTTCGGCGACGATCTGCCGTACCTGGTCGACCCGCCAGCCGGTGCAGAGCTTGGCCATGTAGTCACGGATCCCGGCCATCTGCTGCTCGTTCGCGCCGGCGAGGAGGTAGACCAGTTGGGCGTACGCCGCCTTCAGGACGTCACGGCGCGCGATCAGCCCGTCCCGGTAGAACGGGCGCCCGAAGGCGAGGGCACTTGACTTCGCGATGACCGTCTTGTCCAGGTCAAAGAACGCGGCGCTTTTCACCACGGCGGGCAGTGTAGTTGCCCGCGGCACGGATGTGGAGGAGAAGGGGCGGGGTCCCGCGGGTGAGCATCTGCCGCCGGGCGGCTTGAGGGCCGCACAGTGGCGTGGCCGTGGTCGGGCAGCGGGGCTGGGTCACTCCGGGCAGAGGGCGGCTGCATTACTGCGTGCCGAGGGATGAGTTACTCCGCGTTGCCCTAGGCGCACCGGTGTCAGGGACCATCCGCGGTCAGTTGCTTACGCCAGCAGGCCCTGGTTCTCCCCATGAGAGGACGAAGAGACACGGAACGTGGCCGCACCTGCGCTCCGGGTTTCGAAGCAGTGTTCGCCGTATCCGGTTGTCATTCGAGTGGCCGGTACCTGCGAAATATACGTGTTACAGCAGATACATCACTTTTGTTCCACAACTGTTACCGCCGGTTGGGCCTGTCGCCACTCGACGCAGACCTACCGCGTCAGGCATGCTTATTCGCACACGCTTGCCTCGTCCCGCGATGCAAGCCCTCGGCGGTTGCACCCCCCGTGACCGCTGAGACGGTCCGGCTCGACCCCCCCGGAGCCGGACCCCGACGAGCCCCGCCCACCCCCCGGGCGGGGCTCGTCCCCATGGCGCTCCGCATGCCTGGCCCCACGTCGCACCGTGCCCCCCGGCGGTGTGCGGCGTCCCATTGGCGTGCGCGTCCCGATCAGACCCGGTGAACGGTTCGTCTCGGCCCCACGAGCGCTGCCCCGGAATTACCCGACGGCTACGTCACCAAACCCTGGTACGCCTCACCAACGTCTGGGAGCGGTGTGGGGTGCGGTATGGGTGGGTGCTGTACCACCTCACCGGGGCGCGTGCCAGCTCTTCCACAGCCCCCGTGGTTATCCACAGTCAGGTGTCAGGCGACTTCACCGGACCCCTTGTGGGACGCGACGGTCTTCGCGTTGCCCGTTGCCGATTCCACGGAGCCCCGCATGTCACCGCGTACCCAGCCACCGCAGTTCTCCGGCGCCCCGTCGTGGCCACCGCCGCCCGGCAGTGTCACAGGCGCCCCGCCGGGCCGGCCCTCCGAACAGGTCACGCCACCTGCCGCGGCCGGTGGCGTGACCGCCGGACGGGATGCCGCCCCGGCCCGGCCGATGCTGGTCACCGCCGATGAGGCGCTGCTCGACGAGGTGCTCCGGCTTGCGGCCATCGCCGGTACGGAGCTCGATGTGGTGCCGGACGCGGTGGGCGGCCGTCCGCATTGGGCGAAGGCGCCATTCGTCGTAGTGGGCGCTGACGCCGCCGCCGGTTGTGCCACGGCGCGGCTGCCCCGCCGCCGGGACGTGGTGCTGGTGATCGGACACGGTGCCGAAACGGCGTGGTCCACCGATGGGCGGCCGTCCGAGATGGCGTGGCAGCTCGCCGCGGACCTGGGGGCGGACCAGGTGGCGGAGCTGCCGTACGCGGAGTCCTGGCTGGTGCGCCGGCTCACCGAGTCACACCGCATCCCGTCCTCGGCGAAGGTGGTGGCCACGGTCCCCGGCTCCGGCGGTGCCGGCGCCAGCGTGCTGGCCGCGGGGCTCGCCACCACGGCGGTACGCCAGAGCGTGCGGCCCCTGCTGGTGGACGCTGATCCGCTCGGGGGCGGTCTGGACGTTCTGCTCGGCTGGGAGGAACGCGCCGGCCTGCGCTGGCCCGACCTCACCGAAGCGAGCGGCGCGATGAGCGTCGACGGGTTGTACGCCGCATTGCCCCGGTCCGGCGAGCTGGTGGTGTTGTCATGGGACCGTTCCGACTTCCTGGACGTGCCGTTGAGCGCCGTCGACGCCGTGATCGACGCTGGCCGGCGGGGGAGCGACCTGGTGATCGTCGACCTGCCCCGGCGCCTGGACGAGGCCGCGGTACGCGTTCTTCAGGCGGCCGACCTGGTGTTGCTGGTCGCCCGGCCCGACGTACGGAGCTGCGCCGCCGCGGCACGTACCAGTGCCCGGGTGAAGTTGCACAGCTCGGCTGTCGAGGTGGTGGTTCGAGGGCCAGCGCCCGGCAACCTGCGGGCCGACGACGTCTGTGGCGCGCTCGGGGTGCCGCTGGCCGGGAGCCTCCGGCCCGAGTCCGGCCTGCCCGCGGCGCTGGACCGGGGTGACGCCCCTGCCGCCACCGGGCGTGGTCCGCTCGCCGGGCTGTGCCGCCGGCTACTGGGGCGGCTCGACGTCGTCACCTCTGATGCCGCATGAACCCCTCAGCGTCAGGCGGTGTGGCAGGTGCGGGGACCCTGCCGGTGGCGGGCCGTGGCACTGCGACCGGTGCCGCGGTCACGCGGGTCGCGCCGGTTCCTGCCGACCTGTTGTCGCGGGTACGGCACCGACTCGCCCTCGCTGGTGAGCGACCGACGGCGGCGAGCATCGCGACCGCGGTCCGAGCCGAACGCGGCGGCGCCGTCGGGGAGGCGGCGTTGCGCCGGTACACCACCGCCCTGCTGTCCGAGTTGGTCGGCGCCGGCCCTCTGGAGCCGTTGCTTGCCGACCCCGCGGTCACCGACGTCCTCGTCAACGGCGACACCGGGGTATGGGTGGACCGCGGTGCCGGCCCCCAGCAGGTCTCGCTGGAGCTGAACGCGGAGACCGTGCGTGCTCTCGCGCAGCGGCTCGCCACGGCATGCGGGCGCCGACTCGACGATGCCCAGCCGTACGTAGACGCCCGGCTTCCGGACGGCACCAGGCTGCACGCGGTGCTGCCGCCGATCGCGCTGTCAGGCCCGTACCTCTCACTCCGTACGTTCCGGCCCCGGGGATTCCGGCTCGACGAGCTGGTCGGCTCCGGCACCGTACCGGCCGAGGCGGCGCCGCTGCTGGAGGCCGTGGTCGCGGCCCGGCTGCCGTATCTGGTCACCGGAGGTACGGGGTGCGGCAAGACCACCCTGCTGAACACATTGCTCGGGTTGGTGCCCGGTTCCGAGCGGATCGTCGTGGTGGAAGACGCCGCCGAGCTGCGACCCGAGCACCCGCACGTGGTCGCGCTCGCGGCACGGCCACCGAACGCGGAAGGCGCCGGGGAAGTCTGTCTCCGGGAACTGGTACGCCAGGCGCTGCGGATGCGTCCCGACCGGATCGTGGTCGGAGAGTGCCGTGGCGGCGAGATCGTGGAGTTGCTCGCCGCGCTCAACACCGGCCACGACGGCGGCGCCGGCACGTTACACGCCAACTCTCCGGCCGACGTACCGGCACGGTTGGAGGCGCTCGGACTGCTCGGCGGGCTGGGCAGGGCGGCGCTGCACGCACAGGTGGCGTCCGCGCTGCGAATCGTGATCCACCTCCGTCGCGCCGCCGAGGGCCGGGTGCTGCACGAGGTGAGGTTGCTCTCCGGTGCGGAGTCGGGAGGCATCAGGGCGGACTGCGCATGGCGCGCCGGGTACGGCACCGGGCCCGCCGCCGCGCCGTTGGTGTCACTGCTTGCCGAACGCGGCGTCGACCCGCCTCCGGTGCTCACGGACTCCACGGCCCCTTCGGCGACGGACTCCAGTAAGACCGGCACCCGTCACCGCGGGCGCGGCATGACCGGCCATGGCGATGACGAGCACCGCGGCCGCGGAGTGGTCCGTTACCGCGAAGGCGTGGCACGTTACCGCGAGGCTCGTTACCGCGACGGTGGGCACCACATCCGCGACGGCGAGGGGGCGTCGTGACCGGGGTGCTGAGCTGCGGACTGCTGGTCGCGGCAGCGGCGGCGACCGCGGCGTCCCGGCGGTCACGTACCCGACTGGTGCGGCTGGTCGGCGGACGTACCACGACTGAGACGGTCGTACGACTGCTGCACCGGGTGCGTGCGCAAGCCGAAGTCTCGCGGCGGCTCGCCGTCGCCGGTACGGCCTGCGCGGCGGCCGGCCTCGCGCTGATCGGGTACGGCCCGGTCGCCGCCGTGGTCGCTGGGGCGTACGCGGGCCTCGCCGTCCACGCGGTGTTCCGGCGCCGGGCGGCCATCGCCGAACGTCGGGCGCTCACCGGCGCCCTCGATGGCGTCGCCGCGCTGGTCGCGGACCTGCGTGCCGGGCTCACTCCAGGGCTCGCGCTGAGCGCCGCGATGCCGCTGCTGATCGGTGCTCCGGTCCGCGAGGCCGCCACCGCGACAGTGGACGATCTGGGAGGTCACCTCGACACCAGCCCGCGTGGCCGGGTGCTCCGCCGGCTCACCGCCGGTTGGCGGCTTGCCGAGACCACCGGGGCGCCGCTGGCGGACGTACTCGATCGGCTTGATGCCGAAGTTCGGGGTGGCGAACGGGCCCGCGCCCTCGCCGCCGCGCACGCCGCCAGCGCACGCGCCACCGCCACCCTGCTCGCCGGGTTGCCACTGGCCGGGGTGGTCCTCGGGTACGGCATCGGCGCCGATCCCGTGGCGGTGCTGTTCGGTACGCCTGTCGGCGGCGCCTGCGCGGTCGGAGCGGTCGCGCTGCAACTGGCCGGCCTCGCCTGGGCGCAGCGGCTTTCGCAGATCGACCCGGAGCGGGTCGAACCCACGGAGGTGATGGTCGGGTGACTCCACTCGTGGCAGCCGCGCTGGTGGCGTGCGTGGTTCTCGCGGGTTGGCGCCGACACGGGGCCGCGCGGGTACGGCTCCGCCGGCTCGCCGGTGTAGCGGCCGTACCGCCGCTGCCGCGCCGGTTCGATCCGGTCCGGTGGACCGCGGTCGCCGCCGGTGTGGCGGTCGGGCTTGTGGTCGACGGCTGGCTCGGCATCGGTGTCGGGCTCGCGGCGGCAATTGCGCTCGACCGGTCGCTGCGCCGGCTCGAGTCCCGCGGCGCCCGTCGGGACCGGCTCGCCGCCGCGGCAGATCTGCCGTTCGCGATCGACCTGCTCGCCGCCACGCTGCAGGCCGGCGCCCCACCGGCGGCGGCAGCCCGTGCCGTCGGTACGACGCTCGGAGGCCCCCTGGGGGAGCGGCTCTGCCAGGTGGCGTACGCGCTCGGGTTGGGCACCCCGGCGGGTGAGGCCTGGGCACGCCTGCACGGCGTACCGGGGGCCGAGCGACTCACCGCCGCGGCGGTACGCAGCAGCCAGAGCGGGGCCGCCTTGTCGCACGCCCTGACCAGGCTCGCGGACGAATTGCGTATCGCCCGCGGGCTCGCCTGCGAGGCGGCCGCTCGGCGATCAGGTGTCCTGGTGGTCCTGCCGCTCGGGCTGTGTTTCCTGCCCGCATTCGTTCTCGCCGGGCTCGTGCCCATCGTGTTGTCCGTCCTCGGCCAGGTCATGCCGTAGGTCGTCACGGCGTACGCGACCGTCGCGTACCCGAAACAAAGGAGGAGTTCCATGAAGGTGCAGCAGATATGTCGCCGGCTCAGTGCCCGACTGCGGGGCGATGCGGGTATGAGCACCGCGGAGTACGCAGTCGGCACGATCGCCGCGGTGGCGTTCGCGGGGGTGCTGTTCAAGGTGGTGTCGAGCCCGACGGTGCAGTCCGCGTTGACCGCGATCATCGAGCGGGCGCTCCAGTGACAGGCAGTTCGTCAAGGCCCTGTCCTGTAGATCTTCACTCGGCTGCGACGGCGCCCAGACGACGACCGGCGGCGTTGCAGAACCGTCCGGATACAACACCGGTATCCGGACGAACCTGCGCCTTGCCGGACGCCGCCCGGACACCGTCTCGCTCGACCAAGATCTACAGGACAGGGCCTGGGTCCCCCGGCGACCGTACGCCGGGGGCACCCGACCACGAAGGGTCCACAGTGGTCCGGAGGCGATCAGCGGCCCGGAGGGACCGGGGTTCGGTCACGATCGAGTTGGCGGTGGGTCTCCCGGCTCTGGTGCTGCTGCTGTTGGGGGCGCTGACAGCGGTCTCCGCAGTGGTCACCAAGCTCGAATGCGTGGACGCCGCGCGGGAGGCGGTACGCGCGGAGGCACGAGGTGAACCTGGTGTGGCGGCCGGGCGGCGGGTGGCGCCCGACAACGCGAAAGTCACGATGTCTCGTCACGGCGACACGGTGCGGGCCAGGGTGTCGACGCTGGTACGCCCGCTGGGTCCGCACCTGCCGGGGATCGAGGTGGCCGCGGTGGCCGTCGCCGAGCGGGAGCCGGGAGCCACATGACGAGCGCTGGTAGTGGTCGAGGAGCGCACGGGGCAACAGCGACGGAGGCGCGGGCGGCGGTTGTGCCTGCCGATGACCGACCCGCGACTGCCGCTCGAGCCTGTCCGGGGTCGAGTCCGCGTGCCAGGTCTTCCCGCGATCGGGGGTCGGCATCGGTCTGGGTGCTCGCGGTCGGTCTGGCCGTCGTGGCGGTCGGTGCGATGGGCGCATCGATCGGTGCCGCCGTCGTAGCACGGCACCAGGCCCAGGCGGCCGCTGATCTCGGAGCGCTCGCCGCGGCGGTTCACGCCCTGGAGGGCCCGGAGGCGGCCTGCGCTCGGGCGGCACGCATCGTCTCCGCGAACGACGCCCGGATGGTCTCCTGCGAGGTCGCGGGGCTGGAGGCGGTGGTGACGGCGGAGGCGGACCCGGTGGGTCTCGCCGGAGTGATGGCCGGTTCGGCGCGTGCCAGCGCCCGAGCAGGCCCCGCGTACTCCGCATGACCGCGCCGGATGCGGTCAGAAGGGCCGACGGGAACCCCGCCGCCATGGCCGAGAGGGAAGGGTGTTGGGCCTTGTCAGGACAGGGTGGCGCCGTGGTGATCGCGCAACGCGTCCAGTACGACGTCCAGCACCGCTACGGCGCCTGCCTTGCCCAACGGGTCGTTGCCGTTGCCACACTTCGGCGACTGGACGCACGACGGGCATCCGGTGTCGCACCGGCACGCCGCGATCGCGTCCCGGGTGGCGGCCAGCCAGGTCAGCGCGGCGGCGTACCCGCGCTCGGCGAACCCGGCGCCGCCGGGGTGTCCGTCGTACACGAAGACGGTGGGCTCGCCGGTGTCCGGGTGCAGCGCGGTGGACAGGCCGCCGATGTCCCAGCGGTCGCACGTGGCGATCAGAGGGAGCAGGCCGATCGCGGCGTGCTCGGCGGCGTGCAGCGCGCCTGGGGCGTCCGCCTCGGAGATCCCGGCAGCGGCCAGCGCCTCGGGAGCGACGGTGTACCAGACGGCGACCGTACGCAGCTGCCGTGCCGGCAGGTCCAAGGGCTGCTCGTCGATCACCTCACCGGTGGCGAGCCGTCGTCGTTGGTACGAGACCACCTGGTTGGTCACATCGACCTCGCCGAGATCGAGTTGCACCGGCCCGGCGCGGATCGCGTCTCGTACCGACACCACTGTCAGGTCGGTGACGTCCCTGGCATGGGTGGTCCAGTCCGGCTCGGCGCGGTGCACCAGGGCGACAGCGTCCGCGAGGTCGAGCTCGTCAACCAGGTACGAGGTGCCCTGGTGCAGATACACCGCACCGGTGTGGACGTGGTTGTGCGAGGACCCGGCGTCGACCGTACCGAGCAGCCGCCCGGTGTCGGTCTCCACCACCGCGACTGGCTCGCCCCCGGAACCTCGCAGGTCGACCTCGGGCCGCCCGCGTTTCGTCCAGTACCACCCCGTGGGGCGCCGTCGCAGTGTCCCGTCCGTCGCCAGGGCCTCGACCACGCCGGGCGCGGTGTCGCCGAACAACGGCAGGTCATCGGGTTTCAGTGGCATCTCGTACGCGGCGCAGCACAGGTGCGGGCCGAGGACGTACGGGTTGGACGGGTCCAGCACCGTGGATTCGACCGGCCTTTCGAAGATCGCCGCCGGGTGGTGCACCAGGTACGTATCGAGGGGATCGTCCCTGGCGACCAGGATCGCCAACGCCTCCCGGGCGGCCCGCCCGGCACGGCCGGCCTGCTGCCACAGCGACGCCAACGTGCCCGGGTACCCGGCGAGCAGTACGGCGTCCAGCCCGGCGACGTCGACGCCGAGCTCCAGTGCGTTGGTCGACGCCATCCCCAGCAGGTCTCCGGACAGGAACGAGCGCTCCAGTGCCCGGCGTTCCTCCCGCAGGTAGCCGGCCCGGTAGGCGGCTACCTGCTCCGGCAACTCGGGCGCCACCTCGGCCAGCGCCTGACGGGCCATCGCCGAGGTGACCTCCGCGCCGCGGCGGGACCGTACGAACGCCAGGGTGCGTACCCCGGACGCCACCAGGTCGGCGAGCAGGTCGGCGGTCTGCCGGAGCGCCGAGCGGCGTACCGGTGCGCCGTGTTCGCCACGCAGGTCCGGCAGCAGCGGCGGCTCCCACAGCGCGAACGTTACGCCGGCCCGGGGCGAGGCGTCGGCGGTCACGGCGCGTACCGGCAGCCCGACGAGGCGCCCCGACGATGTCGCCGGGTCGCTGGCGGTGGCGGACGCCAGCAGGAACACTGGCGAGGCACCGTACCGGGCCGCGATCCGCCGCAGCCGGCGCAGCACGTGGGCCACGTGCGACCCGAAGATCCCCCGGTAGGTGTGGCATTCGTCGATCACCACGTACTTCAGGCGGCGCAGGAAACCGGCCCACGCCGCGTGTCGCGGTAGCACCCCGTGGTGCAGCATGTCCGGATTGGTGAGCACCACCCGGGAGTGCCGGCGGATCCACTCGCGTTCCTCGTACGGGGTGTCGCCGTCGTATACCGCGGGCCGGACGTCCGGCAGCGCCATCTCCACCAGCGACCGCATCTGGTCGGCGGCCAGCGCCTTGGTGGGCGAGAGGTACAGCGCAGACCCTTTCGGGTTGGCCAGCAGGTCGGAGAGCACCGGGAGCTGGTACGACAACGACTTGCCCGACGCCGTACCGGTGGCGACCACGACGTTGTGCCCTTCCCGGGCGAGCGTGGCGGCGTCGACCTGGTGCCGCCACGGGGCTTTGATGCCGCGTTGGGCAAGGGCTGCCTGCAAATCGGCCGGCACCCACTCCGGCCAGGGGACACTCTCGCCGGTACGGGCCGCGATCCGTTCGACGTGAGTGACCGGTCCGACGTCCGAGCCGTCCGTTGTGACCTGGTTTTCCTGGATGGCCGGCCCGTCCGGGGCGAACGGTGCTGTCGGAGCGTCCGGGGTAGCCGGTGGCGCGTGGAGGTGCACGGCGACCGAGGCGCCCGCCAGACGGCGAAGCAGCTCGGTCGGTTCCGGTACCGCGCTCACTCGGGCACTGTGACACACCGCCCCGACATCGGTTCCGGGCCGTTCCACCCAGCGCTGGTCGCGGGCGGTGCTGGTCACGAGTGCGGCTGGCCGCGATGCGGCACTGTCACCGGCCGCCGGGACGGCACGGCGGGTGGCGATCGCGGTCCGTAGTGACCGATGGTTGGATGTGCGGAGGGCTAGCACGTACTCTTTATCGCTGCCGTCTCGGGAGGTTCTGCATGGAGCTGTCACTTCAGACACGCACCGTTGCGGACCATACTGTCCTTGAAGTCGGTGGCGAGATCGACGTGTACACCGCTCCCAAGCTCAAGGAGCGGCTGTTGGAGCTGGTGGCTGACGGCACCAAGCAGATCGTGGTGGACCTGGAGGGCGTCGAGTTCCTCGATTCCACCGGGCTCGGCGTGCTCGTCGGTGGTTTGCGCCGGATCAGGACTCAGGGCGGCCACCTCGCCCTGGTGTGCACCCAGGAGCGGATCCTCAAGATCTTCCGGATCACCGGGCTGGCCACGTTCTTCGACATCTACTCCTCGGTGGCTGCCTCGGTGGAGGCGGACGGCGGCGGTGACGCGGACAATTCTGCGGATCCGGGCGGTTCCCCGGGCGGGGGTCAGGCGGCGGAGCCGAGCGGGCAGGCGTCTGACAGCGGCGCCGACGCGCCGGAGCGCCACTCTGGGCGCTCGCGGCCCGAAGGTGGCCGGGATGACGGCGACACCAGCGCCGGTACTCCGCCTGTGCCCGGAAGCTGATGATGCCGACCGTCCGACTCGGTTTCTCGCCCGCGCCGGCGCATGTCCGTACCGCCCGACTGGTGGCGGTCGCTGTGGCGAGGCGCGCGGGCGTACCTGAGAGTCTGCTCGACGAGGTACGACTCGCCGTGGGTGAGGCCTGCTCCCGGGCGGTGGCGCTGCACCGGCTGTACGGCATCGGCGACCTTGTCGAGGTCGATATGACTGACGGTGACCGGTTCGTGGTGCGTGTCTTCGACCGCGCCCCCGCCGAGACCCGGCTGGAGCACGGCGCCCTGCCTGATCCTCTCGCCCTGGTCGGGGTTTCCCGTGAGGAAGCGTCGAGCAACGGTGACGCCTTCCCTGACGAGACCGTCGCCGTCGGGGTCGGTCTGGCTCTGCTCGCCGGGCTCGTGGATGATCTTCAAGTCGGCCCGGGCGCGGGGCCTGGGGCCGGCACGGTGGTACGCATGTCCTGGCGCGCGAACCGTGTATGACCTGCTGTGACGAAGGGCCGGGGCGCGACGCACCCGGGGGTGTTCCGGCGGTGAATGACCTGCCGCCAGGTCAGCGTACGGGGGAGTGGTTGCCGTTCGGACTGCCCCGGTTCGCCTCCCGGCGGCCGGCGGCACCCGGCCAGCCGGTGCTCCACGTTGGCGGTGCCGTCAGGAGCTGCGTCGACATCGACCTCGCGGAGCCGCCAGACCCCGGCGAGCCGCCGTGCTCACCGAAAGAGCCGTGCCCACCGAAAGAACAGCGCAGTGACCTGCACTGTGTGACGACCTGGAGTGTCCAGGGAATCCATTGGGGCGGCTATCGCTTCCAGGACCTGCACGAACGCCTCGAGCCCGAGCCGGATTGCCGGTGGCTGGTGCTGAAAGGCAGCGACGGGTTCCGCTCGTGTCTGTACCTCACCGACGCGCTCGCCGCCGACGTCATGGTGGCGGTACGTCTCGACGGCGCCCCGATCCCCGTCGAGCGCGGCGGCCCGATCCGTCTCGTGGCGCCCGGCCACTACGGCTACAAGAGCGTCAAGCACCTCTACGCGATCGAATACCACCACGCTTACCGGCCCGGCAGCGCCGGCTGGACCGAACACCCGCGCGGCCGGGTGGCGTACGAGGAGCGCAGCCGGTTTCTCCCAGGCTGGGCCTGGCGTCCCCTCTGGCGGGCTTCGATACCGGGTGTCAAGGCGGTATGGCGCCGGGGTGAAAGCGGTATGGCGCCGACCTCACACACATTCCGGGCCGCCTGTGAGCGGCGACACCCTCGGCAGCTAGACTCCGCGCATCGTTTCCACTCCCCGGGGACCCGCTGTGACCTGTGGGGACGCCGTGTCGCGGACCGACCCGGCCAAAAAGCTCGCAACTAGGAGGACAACGGATGTCCGTGCTCAATCTCGCCGAAGGCGGGGGGCAGGCGGTATCCCTTACTGGCGCGAATCTGTCGTACGTGATCGTTGCCGCGGTGATCGCCCTGGTGGCGCTCGGATTCGCCGCCGCGCTGGTCAAGGCGGTACTCGGCGCCGGTAAGGGCACCCAGAAAATGCAGGAGATCGCCGGTGCGGTGCAGGAAGGCGCGTCGGCCTACCTGTTCCGGCAGTTCCGCACCCTCGGTGTGTTCGTGGTGATCGCTGTCGTGCTGCTGTACCTGCTGCCGGCTCACGTCGATGACGGGGGCAGCGAGACCGCGGTCAAGATCGGCCGGTCGCTGTTCTTCGTGATCGGTGCCGCGTTCAGCGCGTTCATCGGTGGCGCGGGCATGGCGTTGGCCACGCGGGCGAACGTACGGGTCGCCGCCGCGGCCCGGGACGGCAGCCGGGAGAGCGCGATGCAGATCGCGTTCCGTACCGGTGGCGTGGTCGGGTTCATGACGGTGGGGCTCGGACTGCTGGGCGCCGCTGTCGTGGTGATGATCTACACGAGCAACGCCCCCACCGTGCTGGAAGGCTTCGGCTTCGGCGCCGCGCTGCTCGCCATGTTCATGCGGGTCGGTGGCGGCATCTTCACCAAGGCCGCCGACGTGGGCGCTGACCTGGTCGGCAAGGTGGAGCAGGGCATCCCCGAGGACGACCCGCGCAACGCCGCCACGATCGCCGACAACGTGGGCGACAACGTGGGCGACTGCGCCGGCATGGCGGCGGACCTGTTCGAGTCGTACGCGGTGACCCTGGTCGCCTCGCTGATCCTGGGCAAGGCCGCCTTCGGTGACGCTGGGCTGGTGTTCCCGCTGATCGTCTCCACCGTCGGTGTGATCACCGCGATCATCGGGGTGTTCATCACCCGGCTCCGCCCGTCCGACCGCAGCGGGATGACCGCGATCAACCGGGCGTTCTTCATCTCCGCCGCGATCTCGGCGGTTCTGGTGGCCGCGGCGTCGTTCATCTACCTCCCCGGCAGCTTCGCCGAGCTGAACAGCCCGCTGGAGGGCGTGTCCGCCAACCCGAGGGTGGTCGCGATCGCCGCGGTGGTGATCGGCATCGTGCTCGCCGCCGCGATCCAGGCGCTGACCGGATACTTCACCGAGACCTCCCGGCGCCCGGTGCAGGACATCGGGAAGTCTTCCGCGACCGGCGCGGCGACCGTGATCCTGGCCGGGATCAGCGTCGGCCTGGAGTCAGCGGTGTACTCCGCGCTGCTGATCGGCGCCGGCGTCTACGGCGCGGCCCTGCTCGGCGGTGGCTCGGTCACCCTGTCGCTGTTCGCGGTGGCGCTGGCCGGTACCGGTTTGCTGACCACCGTCGGCGTCATCGTCGCGATGGACACCTTCGGCCCGATCAGCGACAACGCCCAGGGCATCGCGGAGATGTCCGGGGACATCGACGAGTCCGGTGCGCGTACGCTCACCGACCTTGACGCGGTGGGCAACACCACCAAGGCGATCACCAAGGGCATCGCGATCGCCACCGCGGTGCTCGCGGCGACGGCGCTGTTCGGTTCGTACACCGACACCATCACCGCCACGCTGCGGGACGTGGCCGGCGAGACGGACTCCTTCGTCGCGAACGTGTTCGCGCCGGACGTACTGGTAGGTGCCCTGATCGGGGTCTCGGTGGTGTTCCTGTTCTCCGGGCTGGCGATCAGCGCGGTGTCCCGTTCCGCGGGTGCCGTGGTGTTCGAGGTACGCCGCCAGTTCAAGGAACTGCCGGGGATCATGGACGGCTCGCAGCGTCCCGAGTACGGCAAGGTGGTCGACATCTGCACCCGGGACGCGCAGCGCGAGCTGATGACCCCCGGGCTGCTCGCCGTACTGGCCCCGATCGCGGTGGGCTTCGGCCTCGGGGTCGGCCCGCTCGCAGGTTACCTGGCCGGGGCGATCGGCGCCGGCACCCTGATGGCGGTGTTCCTGGCCAACTCCGGTGGCGCCTGGGACAACGCCAAGAAGATGGTCGAGGACGGCGCCCACGGCGGCAAGGGTTCCGACGCACACGCCGCGACCGTGATCGGCGACACCGTCGGTGACCCGTTCAAGGACACCGCCGGCCCGGCGATCAACCCGCTGATCAAGGTGATGAACCTGGTCTCGCTGCTGATCGCGCCGGCCGTGGTGACCTACAGCGTCGGTGCTGGCAATAACCCGGCGCTGCGGATCGGGATCGCCGCCGTGGCGACCGCGATCATCGTGGGCGCGGTGATCTTCAGCAAGCGCAAGCCGATGGCGATGGAGTCGGCTCCGGACAAGGAGCAGGTCGCCGCCTGACCCGAGACAGCGCGGCCGCAGCGCCGCGTTCGGATCGATGGACCCGGATCATGGGACACGCCAGGGCGTGTTCCGTGGTCCGGGTCCTTTGTCCGTGGGCACGGGCGGCCGGTGCCGGGTTCACGGTCGGCACCCACGGTGCTGCGGGATCCGGTGAATGGCGAATACCCGAGCCGTCGCCGTTATCTGATGGCGTCCCGATGACCGGACGTCTCGAAGTCGATCCGCATCACCACCCGCCGCGCGGTGGGGTGGCTGACCTGCGTGAATCCGGCGTCGGAGAAGACCTGGCGGGCTCCCACGTGTAGTTCACCCCAGGTGATCTCCTTGCCAGGTTCGGTGATCATCGGGTACGCCTCAAGTGCTCGTGCGCCGCGATCACGGGCGAAGTCGATCGTGGCCAGGGCGAGGGCGTACGTGAGGCCGCGCCCCCGGTAGCCCTTGCGGACCGCGAAGCAGGTCACTGCCCAGATCTCGTCGTCGTCGGAGTCTTCGTCCCGGAGGCTCCACGGGATCCGGGAGGTACGCAGCTTGGGTGGTCATGGTCGGACCCTATAGTCAATTCCGGACGTTCTACTTCCGGATTATGGGGATGCTGTGCAGCCTGACGCGAGCCCCACGGCACGGGCGTTGCTGGCCCTCGAACTGCTCCAGGGCGACCCGGGGATCACCGCGGGCCGGATCGCCGGCAAGCTCGGCGTATCGGAGCGGGCCGCCCGCCGGTACGTCGGGATCCTCCGCGAGGCCGGCATCCCGATCGAGTCCGTACGCGGGCCCTACGGCGGCTACCACGTCGGCCGCGGCCTGCGGCTTCCTCCTCTGATGTTCAACGATGCCGAGGCTCTCGGGCTGATCATGGCGGTGCTCGACGGCCACCATGACGCGAGCGATCCCGCCGACCCGGTCGGCAGCGCGTTCGGCAAGATCGTGCGGGCGCTCCCGGAACCGGTCGCCGCCCAGGTCGAGGCGGTACGCCGGAGCACGGCGCCGGCCCCCGACCGCGCCGCCGCCCGGCCCGACCCGCAGACCACGGCCGTCCTGGTGCGGGCGTGCTCGCAGCGACGGCGGGTACGGATCGGCTACCGCTCCCAGGCTGGGTCGGAATGGACCATGGAGGTCGAGCCGTGGGCGGTCGTGGTACGCCACGGCCGGTGGTACCTGCTGTGCCGGTCGGTCACCAGGGACGCCGTACGGGCGTACCGGATCGACCGGGTGCACGGTGTGGACGTGCTCGGCGACCAGTTCAGCCCACCAGCCGACCTCGACCCGGTCGCCATGCTCGACGACCACCTCGCCGTCGGATGGGAGTACGACGTCGAGGTCATCATCGACGCGCCTGTCGACACCGTGGCGCGATGCGTCTCCCGCAGCATCGGACGGCTCGAGCGGCTCGATGCCGAGACGTCTCTGCTGGTCGGCAGCACCAGCAACCCGGTGTGGTACGCCGAGCAGCTCGCGATGATCCCCGCGCCGTACCGGATCGTGAAGTGCCCTGAGCTGCGCCAGGCCGCGCGCGTCCTCGGGCAGCGGCTGCTAGCGGCGGGCGGGTCCGCGCTCTGACTCCGGCCCGCCTGGACTCCGGCCCGCCTGGACTCCGGCCCGCCCGGACTCCGGCCGCTTCCGGCACGGCGGTGGCCGGCACAGGGCCATGGCGTGCAGCACGATGGGAACCGTGGCGTGCAGCGCGACAGTGATCCCAGACGATACGGTTTCGTACATGCGTTCGCTTCGAGGCGCCGCCGTGGTTGCCGCGCTCGCCGTACTGCTGGCAGGGTGCGGCCACGATGGCGTGGCACCGCGCGACTGGGCCAGCCGGGTGTGTCAGGCGTTGACACCGTGGACTGAGGAGATCGCCACGCTCACACAGGACACCCAGACCGAGATGTCGAAGGCGACCACCCCGCAGCAGGCGAAGACGTCGATCGTGGGTCTGCTGCGCGGCGCCGAGGACGCCAGCGAGGACGCCCGCCGCGGGGTCGAGGTGGCCGGCGTACCCGCGGTGGACGACGGTGAGCGGATCGCGCGTGAGTTCCGCGCCGCGCTCTCGTCCGCGCGGGACGCGTACGGGAAGGCGAGAAAGAGCATCGAGAAACTGTCCACAAAGTCCGCCGACACCTTCTACGACGGCGTGGTCGCCGCGATGGACAAGCTGTCCAAGGATTACGACGCGGGCGAGCTGGACACCGACAGGATCTCCTCGGAGGAGCTGCAGACAGCGTTCGACGAGGCACCGGACTGTCAGGGATGAGCACGATGGTGGTGGCGGAGTCGCGGCAGCTGTCGTTGTTCGACGCGGATGTGGTGGAGGTGGGCCCGGGTGATCTCGCGGGCCTGCTGGCCGGCCCAGGTCAGATCGTCCGACTCGGCGGTACGGCGCGGGTGTCGGTCGTGGTCGCGGAGCAGTGGCGGGCGCGTACCCTGCTCGCCGAGTTCGCCGAACGCGGCGTCACCGGCAGCGGCTCCCGCGAACCGGTCGAGCCAGCCGTGCCTGGAGAGTCGCCTGACCAGCGGGAACACTCGCTTCCGGGTCCTGAGGGGCCGCACCCGGGCGCAGGTCCGGCGGGCGAGGTCGCCGCGCTGGACGCCACGGACGAGCCGCACCCCGTGGCCGAGGAGCCGCACCCGGGCGATGGCCGGGCGGAGGACGCCGTGCCGGACGCCACAGCCGCGCCGCACCTCGTTGCCGGGGAGCTGTACCTGGAACCCGAGGGGGCGGTGGTCGGCGGAGGCGCCGTACCCGGCGGGGCCGGTACCGAGATGGCCGCGATGGAGGGGCACATCAGTGTCCGTACCGCCTTCTCCACCTGTCTCGCGCCGATCGCCTCGCGCTGGCTGCACGGCGCGGTCACCCGCCCGCCCGACGGATTCGAGCTGAACGGCCCGATGCTGCGGTTGTGGTACATCGCGGCAGGCCGGGTTCTCGGCCCTCCGGGTGGGCACAGCCAGGCGGTGGTGCTGGGGCTGTCGGCCACTGACCAGACGACCTGGCCAGCGGTGGTGGCGGCGCTGCGGCGGTCGGGGCTGCCGGGTGCGGTGCTCGGGCCGCGGGGTGGTGGGCCGGCGTACCGGATCGTAGGCCGGCGCCGGGTGGCCAGGTTCGCCGAGCTGATCGGCACCGCCCCGGGGACGGTGCCAGTGGGAGTCTGGCCGGTGACGACGCAGAGGCGCCCGGGCGCAGTTTCGCCGGCTCGCAGGTCGGGCATTTCAAGGACGTACGGCGATTCGCGTACCGGAAATGTGAAAAATTCTGGTGGGTAACGCACAATTCGGCTCGTACGTCTGCCTACCTGTACGACCCGCCGGCACCGCCGATACGGGTGACCCGTTACGTTTGACAGCCGGCACCAGGCCGCAAGTGGGCCCGGTGTCATATGCCAATGGCTTGATTCTTCACTGGAGAGTGCGTGCCGCGTAGTGCCAACAATAGCCGTCTGGTCATCGTCGAATCCCCGGCGAAGGCCAAGACGATCTCGGGCTACCTCGGCCCGGGGTACGTGGTCGAGGCGAGCCTCGGCCACATCCGTGACCTGCCCCGCAGTGCCAGCGAGATCCCGCAGAAGCACCGCGGTGAGGCCTGGGCAAAGCTCGGCGTCGACGTCGATCACGACTTCCAGCCGCTCTACGTCGTCAGCCCAGACCGCAAGCAGCACGTCACGAAGCTGAAGAACCTGGTCAAAGACGCCACCGAGGTCTTTCTCGCCACAGACGAGGACCGCGAGGGCGAAGCGATCGCCTGGCACCTGGTGGAAACCCTCAAACCCAAGGTGCCGGTACGCCGGATGGTGTTCCACGAGATCACCCGGCCCGCCATCGCCGCCGCGGTGGAGAACTCCCGCGAGATCGACCGCCCCCGGGTGGACGCCCAGGAGGCGCGCCGGATCCTCGACCGGCTCTACGGGTACGAGGTCAGCCCGGTGCTGTGGAAGAAGGTCATGCCGAAGTTGTCGGCGGGCCGGGTGCAGTCGGTGGCGACTCGGATCGTGGTGGAGCGGGAACGGCAGCGGATGAAGTTCCGTTCCGCGGAATACTGGGACATCCAGGCGCTGCTCGCGGTCACCGGGGCAGCGGAGGGGCCGAAGACGTTCCAGGCGAACCTGATCGCCCTGGACGGGGACCGGATCGCGACCGGCAAGGACTTCGACGCCGCCACCGGGCGCGCCAGGTCGGGCGTGGTGCACCTCGATGAAGAAGGTGCCCGGGGGCTCGCCGCGCGGCTGGACGGGGTGCCGTTCAAGGTCACCCGGATCGAGGAGAAGCCGTACCGGCGTCGGCCGTACGCCCCGTTCATCACCTCCACGTTGCAGCAGGAGTCGGCGCGCAAGCTGCGGCTCTCGTCGTCACAGACGATGCGGGTGGCGCAGCGGCTGTACGAGAACGGCTACATCACGTACATGCGTACCGACTCGACCAACCTGTCCGAGACGGCGCTGGCCGCCGCCCGGCAGCAGGTCAGCGAGCTGTACGGGGACCGCTACGTACCCGCGGAGCCGCGCCGCTACCAGCGCAAGGTGAAGAACGCGCAGGAGGCGCACGAGGCGATCCGCCCGGCCGGGGAAAGCTTCCGGACCCCGGGTCAGGTCTCCGACGAGCTGTCCCGTGAGGAGTTCCGGCTCTACGAGCTGATCTGGCGGCGCACCATCGCGTCCCAGATGACCGACGCGGTCGGCAACTCGATCTCGGTACGGATCCAGGCGATCTCCGCCACCGACGAGGCATGCGACTTCGCCGCGACCGGCAAGACCATCACGGACCCGGGCTTCCTGAAGGCGTACGTGGAGTCTTCCGACGACGAGAACGCCGAGTCCGACGACAGCGAGCGCCGGCTACCGGCGTTGACCAGGGATCAGCAGCTGGCCGCGGAGCGGCTTGACCCGGTCGGCCACACCACGCAGCCACCGGCCCGCTACACCGAGGCGTCGCTGGTGAAGGCCCTCGAAGAGCTCGGCATCGGCCGCCCGTCGACGTACGCGTCGATCCTGCAGACCATCCAGGACCGCGGGTACGTGGTCAAACGCGGCCAGGCGCTGATCCCGTCGTTCCTGGCCTTCGCCGTGGTGGGGTTGCTGGAGTCGTACTTCTCCCGGCTCGTGGACTACAGCTTCACCGCCGCGATGGAGGACCAGCTGGACTCGATCGCCACCGGTGACCAGGCCGCGGTCGACTTCCTGCGGTCCTTCTACTTCGGTGGGGACAGCGGCGTCGAAGGCAGCGTGTCCCGGGCGGGTGGCCTGGCGAAGCTGGTCACCGAGCAGCTCGCGCAGATCGACGCCCGCGGGGTCAACTCGATCCCGTTGTTCGACTCGCCTGAGGGTGCGGTGGTGGTACGTGTCGGCCGGTACGGCCCGTACCTGCAGCGGGGTGACGTTGACAACGGCGGGGCCCGGGCGCCGCTGCCAGAGGAGATCGCGCCGGACGAGCTCACCCCGGAGACGGTCGAGGAGCTGTTCAAGCGGGGCAGCGGGGAACGCAAGCTCGGCGAGCACCCCGACTCGGGCGAACCGATCGTGGTGAAGTCCGGCCGGTACGGCCCGTACGTCCAGTCCGGCGACAAGTCCTCGTCGTTGTTGAAGACCCAGTCGATCGACGAGCTGACACTGGCGGACGCGTTGCAACTGCTGACACTGCCGAGGGCGGTCGGCACCACTGAGGACGGCCAGGAGATCCTGGCCCGGGCGGGTCGGTACGGCCCGTACCTCACCAAGGGAGACGACTCCCGCTCCCTGGAGTCCGAGGAGCAGCTGTTCACGGTCACCATGGAGCAGGCGCTGGAGCTGTTCGCGCAGCCGAAGACCCGGGGCCGGCGGGCGGCCGCGGCGGCGCCGTTGCGGGAGCTCGGCGATGACCCCGCGACCGAGAAGCCGGTGGTGATCAAGGAGGGCCGGTTCGGTCCGTACGTCACAGACGGCGAGACCAACGCGTCGTTGCGCCGGGGCGACTCTGTGGAAGAGGTCACCATCGAACGTGCGTCGGAGCTGCTGGCCGAGCGCCGTGCAAAGGGCCCGACGACACCTCGCAAACGGGCCGCGAAGAAGGCCACACCTGCGAAGAAGGCCGCGAAGAAGTCAGCCAAGAAGTCGGCACCGAAGAAGGCCGCGGCAAAGAAGTCCAGCTGACCGTCGGCGCCGCACCCGGTTGGGCGCCCCCACTTGGTGGGGTGCGGGCAGGGCGACACGCGGGTCGGCACGGCGTGTCGCACCGTCGCCAACCGACCATGTGGACAGTGCTAAGTGGTGGCCGCTTGTTAGGGTCACCACCCACACCTCAGCATGGGAGTCTTCGTGTCCAGATTTCGTTCCCGCGTCATGCTGGCGTCGGCCGCGATGGCTGTGGCCGCACTGGCCTACGTCGGCCCAGCTCACGGGATCGCCAACGGCGAGGACGTGCCTGACGGCATGTACCAGTTCTCGGCGGCGTTGTCGATGCCGAAGGTCACCCGTCCGGACGGCACGACGTACGCCACCGCCTGTTCCGGCGCGCTGATCGCTCCACAGTGGATCGTGTCGGCCGGTCACTGCTTCCACGACGGAGCCCGCAACCGGGTCAGTGGGCCGCCCCGTTACCAGGTGATCGTGACCGTCGGGCAGGCCACGCTGTCAGGCGACGACGGCCAGCGCACCGAGGTGGTCGAGGTGGTGCAGCAGCCCGACACCGACCTGGCGGTCGCGAAGCTCGCCGAGCCGATCACCGGTGTCGAGCCACTCGCGCTCGCCGATGCCGCTCCGGCCGAGGGCGACGTGGTACGGCTCGTGGGCTGGGGTTCCGCCGACGGGTCAGCTGACCTGTCCCACCGGCCGGACCGGATGCAGACCGGTCTGATGAAGGTGGAGAAGGTGGCGGCCCACGAGATCTACTTCACCGGGTACCAACCGCAGAGCGACACCAGCGCCTGCCCGTACGACTCAGGCGCCCCGTACTTCGTGGAGAGCGAAGACGGCCCGCGGCTGGTCGGCACCGAGGTCGACGGCCCCTCCTGCCCGCACGACAAGAAGGAAGAGGCCGCGCGGGTCGACGCGATCGCGGACTGGATCCGCGGCCACACCGGCTCCGCGTAGCACAGCTGGTGAACACCGCCGCCAGACCGGTGTCGCGGCGACGTGCCCCCAACGTCGCGCCTGCTGCCGCGCATGATCTCGACGGCCGTTGTTCTTCTCAGCCGCCGGTCGCCGGGTACAGCTCCACTGTGGCCCGGTGCCCGGTGCTACGTCCGAGCCGGCCGTCAGTGGTCACCAGTGGGCATCCAAGAGATTCGGCCAGTGCCACGTAACAGGCGTCGTAGCAGGTCATCGCGTCCCGCAAGTCCCAGACCCGTTCCGCGATCCCGGCGATCGGGTAACGGATGATGCGCAGGTCCGCGAAGTCCCGGCGGATATCGGTGGCGCGATCCCTGGTCAACTTGCTGCCGCGTACCAGGCCCCTGAGCCCCGACAGCACCTCGACGTCGATCAGATGCGGTGCGTGCCGACCCCGAGCGCCAGATAGCCGGCGTTTCAGCCGTGGATCGGGGTCCAGTCCGGCCAGTGCTTCGATCACCGCGGAGGTGTCGATGACAATCACGCGGGCTCGTCACGATCTCGTTCGGCTCGGATGGCGGCGACGATGTCAGCGCCCGACGCACCGCCGGACCGCCCCGCCGCTCGACGAAGCACGTCTGACACCTCAGGGCGTGAAGCGATCTCGTCGATCTCGTGGAGCAGATAGTCGGACAGCGACATACCGGCCGCCGCAGCACGGGACCGCAACGTCGCATGGACGCTGTCCGGCACTGCCCTGATCTGGATCGTCTTCGACATAGGCTCAGCCTACACCCAGATCACGTGCATCACACCCACATCGCATGTGCCCTGCCGCTCATTCCCCGAGGACCTGGTCGAGGTACGCGTTGCGGAAGACGCGGTCGGGGTCGAGCCGGTCGCGTACCGCCAGGAAGTCGGGGAACTTCGGGTACCGCGCGGCCAGGGACGTGTCGTCGGAGTAGTGCAGCTTGCCCCAGTGGGGTCGGCCACCGAGCGCCGCCAGTGCCTCCTCCACCGCCCGGAAGTACGCCTCGTACGGCATTTGCACGAGACCGACTCTCTCAGCGGCACAGGACTGCGGCTATCTGAGGCAGGCCTGATCGTTCGAGGTTGTCGAGAACGTCGTCCGCTGTTCCAGGTGGGTTCGACCAGGAGTCGGCAACCGCCTGCACCGCCTGGTGCACCTTGATGGCGTCAAGGTGGAACTGATCTATGAGGAAATCGTCGGGGTGCTTTGCCTCGATGTCCCATGCCGCCAGTCCGTCGGCGGGGAAGTCATCGAGGTTGAACGTGACGATGAGCTGAGCACGTGCCCGAATGGCGGCCGCCACGACGTGCCGGTCGTCCGGGTCGGGGAGCTCCAGCGCGCCGATCAGCGGCTCGTGGCCAGTCACCATGCAATCGCGTACCGCTGCCACCATGAGC
The DNA here is from genome assembly GCA_050701795.1 of Micromonosporaceae bacterium. Taxonomy (GTDB): domain Bacteria; phylum Actinomycetota; class Actinomycetes; order Mycobacteriales; family Micromonosporaceae; genus WHSM01. The sequence goes on along the minus strand of JBOGDK010000002.1, from coordinate 3,215 downwards.
TGGCGCGTCCGATCGAGCTTCGCGGGTGCGAGGTCTGGTCGCTTGGCTTTGACGTTGCGAAAAACCTCATCGAGGATTTCGTCGGTCCATTTGGCCTGGACGAGCCCAGACAACGCAACCCGTATGAGCACATCGCGCAGCGTTGATGGGTAAAGAACGTTGGCGTCGTATCCGACAACGAACGCCATCAGTCGGATCCCACCTCCCGTGTCATCGCCGCCAGCTCATCGGCAGCTTCCCGGCGTTCCGCATCGTCGCGACGCTTGTAGTCCACCAGTGACGACGCCTTGATCCGGCGATGTGTGCCGACCGTCCGGTATTCGATCTTGTTCTCATCCAGAAGCTTGATCAGATACGGTCGTGACACGTTGAGCAGGTCGGCCGCCTGCTGGGTGGTGAGCTCGGCGTGGGCGGGCACCAGCGTCATGCCCTGGCCAGCGGCCAAGTTGGCCAGCACCCGAACGAGCAGGTCCACAGCCACCCGCGGCACCGTGACGGTTTCCCGGCCGTCTTCGAGGGTCAGGTGCACGGGCCCGTCCTCGCGTGGATGGTCCTCTAGCACGCGCCGCACCTGGACAAGCGCCTCGCGAGCGAGCCTCGACTCGTCCCCATGTGGCTCATGCGTGTGGAGCGCCGAAGTCATGTCCACCCCCTTCGCAATAATCGCAATAACTGAAGCATACGCAATAAGCGCAGCGATACAACCACGAACAGGAGTCACCTGGGTCTCCAGCCATCACGTACGACCGCGACTGCCGGTTTCCCCGGCGTGTCCTGGCAACGCCGGGGGTGACAGCTAACTCACCGGGTTCGTAGATGATCTCCACTGCCTTGCCGCTTACTCCCCGAGGACCTGGTCGAGGTACGCGTTGCGGAAGACGCGGTCGGGGTCGAGCCGGTCGCGTACCGCCAGGAAGTCGGGGAACTTCGGGTACCGCGCGGCCAGGGACGTGTCGTCGGAGTAGTGCAGCTTGCCCCAGTGGGGTCGGCCACCGAGCGCCGCCAGTGCCTCCTCCACCGCCCGGAAGTACGCCTCGTACGGCATTCCCACGAACTGGTGCACCGCGAAGTACGCGGTGTCCCGGCCGTACGCGTGGGAGAGCCAGATGTCGTCGGCGGCGGCGAACCGTACCTCCACCGGCATCGTGGTCCTGACGTCCAGGCGGGTCAGTACGGAGCCGATCGCGGCGAACGCCTCCCGGGCGGCCTCGCGCGGCACGGCGTACTCCAGTTCGGTGAACCGGACCCGGCGCGGGGAGCAGAACACCCGGTCGGAGCGGTCGGAGAACACCCGAGGTGACAGCAGCCGGGTGATGGCCCGGTTGATCGACGGGATCAGCCGGGGGGAGCGCCGACCCAGCCGGCACGCGGCGCCGAGCCCGACGTTCTCTAGGACGGTGTCCTCCCACCACTCACGCGCGTGGGACAGCGGTCGTACGGTCTCACCCGGGTCGAGCCGGTTGAGTCGCTTCGTCAGCGTCCGCTCCGTGTACGGGATCCACCAGAACTCGAAGTGCTCGTTCGAGGCCGCCAACTCGTCCAGCTCGGCGAGCACCGTACGCAGCGGCATCGGACGTTCGTCGCAGTGCAGCCCGAAGGCGTCCTCGCACCGTAGGGTGACCTCGCTGATGATCCCGAGCGCCCCGAGTCCGATCCGGGCGGCGGCGAAGATATCCGGCTCGACCTCTTCGGAGCACCGGATCACCTCGCCGGTGCCGGTGACCAGCTCCAGCTCCGTCACGAAGGTGGCGAGCCCGCCGTACCGGGCGCCGGTGCCGTGGGTGCCGGTCGAGACCGCGCCGGCGATGGTCTGGGCGTCGATGTCGCCAAGGTTGGACAGTGCCAGGCCGTGCTCGGTGAGCAGCCGGTTCAGCTCTCGCAGCGGCATCCCGCCCGGTACGCGTACGGTCCGCGCTTCCCGGTCGACTTCTACCGGAGTGGCGTACCGGTCGAGCACCAGCCGTACGCCGTTGGTGGCGGCGACGGAGGTAAAGGAATGGCCACTGCCGACCGGTTTGACGGTCAGCCCGTCAGTGCGTGCCTCACCTACCGCGGCGACGAGTTCGTCCCGGGTCGCTGGCCGGGCCACCCGGCGTGCGGTGACCCGCTGGTTGCCGGCCCAGTTGCGCCATTCGAGCGGCGGTGTGCTGGGGGTCTTTCCGGTGGTCGGAACGCTCATCGGAGACCTCGTTTCGCTGTGGTGTGGCGCCCCACGCGACCGGGGCGCACCCGGCGGCCGGCGCCGTCACGGTGGCACATTGCAAACCTCCCACAAGGGGGTGATTCACGGTGCTTCCCGAGCCTGTGGGGCGTTGTCGGACCGGGCACACCGGCCATCCAGGTGAGGCATGATTGTCGGACCTGTCAGTTATCAGCGGGGAGCGGTCCGTCGTGGCGGTGAAGGAGCGACCTGTGAACGGTCCGAGGCAGCGGGCGGCTGGTGGGCCGTTGCGCCGGGCCCCCGTCCAGGAACGCAGCGCCGCGCGGGTGCAACGGATGCTCGACGCGTGTGCCGAGATCGTCGACGAAGTGGGGTACGAAGGCCTGACCACGACTCTGCTCGCCGAGCGGGCGGGCGTAGCGATCGGCTCGGTGTACCAGTTCTTCCCGGACAAGCGCGCGGTGGTGCAGGCGCTGACGCAGCGCAACCTCGACACGTACATGTCCGCCGTGGGGGCAAGGCTCGGCGACAGCCGCTTCTCGCACTGGTGGGAGATCGTGGACACCGCGATCGACGAGTACATCGAGCTGCACCGTTCAGCGCCGGGATTCCGGGTGCTGCACTTCGGGGACGTGGTGGACCGTCACCTGCTGGACACCAGTCAGGACAACGACACGGTGATCGCCCGGGCGTTGGGCGGGGTGCTGCTCCGCCACGGCGACGTCGAGCCGGGCCCTCGACTGGACCTCGCGATGCTGATCGCCGTGACCACTGGCGACGCGCTGATCAAGTTGGCGTTCCGGCGTGATCCGGACGGCGACCAGGCGGTGCTCGCCGAGGCGAAACAGGTGATCCGGGAGTACCTCTCCCGCGCCCTCGCGGCGTAACCCGCTCGCGGACTCAGCTTCCCGCTGCCCGCGTTCCCGCTCGGTTGCGTGCCAACACCGCACGCGGCCCTCGCTGCGGCCTTGGCAGCGGAAACCTGAGCCTCGCGAGAACTTCCGGTCAGAGGAAGGCATGGCCCTCCCCGCGGTACGTCGGCGCCGTACCCACC
>JBOGDK010000001.1:0-60932 GCA_050701795.1 Micromonosporaceae bacterium | reverse complement strand
GTCCCGGACACGGCAGGGACCACGTGATGCCGGCGTTCGTCGCGCCGTACGCCACATTGCCGGTGGTCGACGGCCGGCTCGCGCTCGGCACCTGGCAGTCGGTCTGCCTGGTCGATACCAACGGGGACAATCCGACCCGGCAGGTGCGGCTGTCGCTGCTCACGGGGTGAGCCGGCGGCGACCCCTGAGGGTCGGTGTTGATCAGGCCGTGCGGCGGACCCGTACCCTGACCGTCATGAGCGAGCGCCAGCCAGCGAAACTGATAGCACGGTACGACGACTCTCCGGTCCGTACGGGCGCGACCGGTGCGGTTGAGCGAGGCGAGAAATGAGCTACCAGGGGCCGGCCGGTGGCCAGCCGCCCCAGGGGCAGCCGGATCCGTACGGATCACCGCAGCCGGACGAATACACGTCCTATCAGCAGCCGCAGTCGTACGAGCAGTACCCGTCGTACGACCAGCCACAGTCGTACGACCAGCCACAGTCCTACGATCAGTCCCAGGCGTACCAGGGGTACGGCCAGCAGTACCAGGCCGACCCGTACGCGCAGGCGTCCGCCCCGCCGCAGCAGTACTCGGGGGTCCCGGCGCAGTCGGCGCCGCCGTACGGGCAGCCGTGGGCGCCGCCTCCCAGCGGCGGTTCCGGAATGTCCAGCGGCGCGATCATGGCGTTGGCCGGTGGCGGCCTGGTGCTGGTCCTGGTGCTGGTGCTGGGCGGTGTCTGGTACGCCTCGAGAGGCGGCGGGACCGCCGACCCGTCGCCGACCGCCGCCGCGACCAGCGCGGCCCCGGAGGGCGACGACTCCAAAGGCATCCCGATGACCGACTCGGAGCGCGCGGATGTGCTGTTCCCGGACAATCTGGAACCGCCGGAGCATCCGAAGTACACCCGCGAGGCCCTGGGAGAGACCGACTGCGAGAACGTCGCGGCGGGTGACCAGGCGAAGAACACCCTCTCCGAGGTGGGTTGCAAGAAGGTCTACCTCGCGCTCTACACCTCCGACGACGACAAGTACGCGGTCACGATGGGCTACGTCGATGTCGGCTCGGAGTCCGCCGCCAAGGACGGTGGCGCCGAGAAGTACGGCGACTACCCGGATTACAACTCGTGGTTCAAGTACCTGACCCCGGAGGGCTCGAAGATCACCGAGGACACGAAGATCTACACGTACGTCTCGTCGACGAAGGAGTACGTGATCTACGCCACCGCGGCGTACTACGACGGTAAGGACGCCAAGGAGGGGCTCGACGACACGCTGATGGGTGAGGCCATCGGTGTCGCCATCGCGATCCAGTTCGCCTAGCGGCGTGAAGCGGGGGTGCTTGAGACCCGTGGCCAGGCGCGATGACCGACTCGCAGCATGGGCGGCACCCCGGCGAGACAGGAACGGGGCATATCAGCGATCCTGTTGCGGTGACGTCGGCCTGGGATCTTGACAGCAGTTTTCGTGACGCGGTCGCCGCGCTGGCGGCCCCGGAGCCCGCCGGAGAGTCTCCAGATCCCGGCGCGGTACCCGTTCGCGCCGACGGCGACCTGACCGGACACCAGGTTCAGGAGCTGTACGAAGCCCAACTCACCAGCCGGCAGCTCGACCTCGCGGCGTACTGGTTGCGGTCCTGGAACGAGGGCTACCACGCGGTCAGCTCCGCTGGCCACGAAGGAGTGGCCGCGGTCGCCGCGGCGTTGCGTCCCACCGATCCGGCGCTGCTGTACCCGCGTTCCGGTGGGTTCTACTGCGCCCGGGCGGCGCAGGTGCCCGCCAGCGACCCGGTGCTGGACGTGCTCTCCGCCGTTGTCGGCGCGGCCATTGAGCCGATGTCGGGTGGGCGGCACGAGCCGTACGGTTCCCGGGCGCTGGCCGTACTGCCCACCTCGTCGAACGGCTCTTCGCACCTGCCCCGCGCCCTCGGGTTGGCGTTCGGCGCGGAGCGGGCCCGGCGGCTCGGGGCGGCGGATCTGGACCTGCCGGACGACGCGGTGGTGGCGGCCGCGTTCGGGGGCCGGGAGGTCAACCACAGCACGACCGCGGCGGCGTTGAACGCGGCAGGCTGGTGCCAGTACGCCGGCGTACCGCTGCCGCTGCTGTTCGTCTGCCAGGACGACACCACCGGCACCGGGGGTACCGCGGCCTGGGTCGGGGACGTACTGCGTTCCCGGCCCGGCGTGGCGTACTTCACCGCTGACGGATGCGACCTGGTGGACACCCACCGGGCCGCCGCCGAGGCCGTCCGGTGGGTACGCGGGCGGCGCCGGCCAGCCGTACTACACCTGGATCTGCTACGGCTGATGGACCACACCACCCCGGACGACGCGTCCAGGGATCCGTTGCTGGTGGCGGCGACACAGCTGGTCTCCGCCGGTGTCGCCACCCCGGAAGACCTGATCCGCAGGTACGACGAGATCGGCTGGCGGGTCCGCAAGGCTGCTGAGCAGGTGGTCGCCGAGCCCCGGCTCAGCTCCGTGAAGGAGGTGACCGCGCCACTGGCGCCGCGCCGGCCGCTGCGGGTGGCGCAGACCGCCGCGGTGGCCGCCACCCCTGACGTACGGGCCCGGGGATTCCCCGATCGGCTGCCGGAGAACGAGGGTCCGGTGACCCTCGCCCGGGCGGTCAACCGTACGTTGTGCGACGCCCTGGCGGCGTACCCCCGGATGGTCGTCTTCGGCCCTGACGCGGTCGCGGGCGGAGGCGACCACGGGATCACCGAGGAGCTGCGCGACCGGTTCGGGGCGGCCCGGGTGTTCGACACCTTCGCTGACGAGACCTCGGTGCTGGGGCTGGCGTTCGGTTGCGGGCTGGCCGGTCTGCTGCCGGTGGCGGAGATCCCCCGGCTTTCGGCCCTGCACAACGCGGCTGGTCAACTGCGGGACGAGGCGGCGCCCACCCAGTTCTTCTCCCAGGGCCAGTTCCGCAACCCCCTGGTGATCCGGGTGCCCGGGTTCGCCGCCCCGGACGGCAGCGGTGGGCACAGCGCGAACGAGAACGCGATCGGTGCCCTGCGGGAAATCCCCGGGCTGGTGATCGCCGCACCGGCGCGTCCCGACGACGCGGCGTCGATGTTGCGTACCTGCATCGCGGCCGCCAGCACGGACGGCACCTGTGTGGTGTTCCTGGAGCCGGCACCGCTCTACCACGCCCGAGACCTGTACGTAGAGGGTGACAGTCAGTGGCTGGCCCAGTACCCGGCCCCTGAGCAGTGGGTCACCGGCCACGTTCCGGTCGGCCGGGCACGGGTGTACGGCGAGGGCGATGAACTCACCGTCGTCACGTACGGGGACGGGCTGTGGGCCAGCCTGCGGGTCGCCGCGCGACTTGCCGAGGAGGGGATCGCCTGCCGGGTGGTGGATCTGAGGTGGCTTGCGCCGTTACCCGCCGACGATGTCCTGCGGGAGGCGGCCGCGACCGGCAGGGTGCTCGTGGTCGACGAGGCCCGCCGCTGCGGGGGGATCGCCGACGCCATGGTGTCGAGGCTGGTCGGCTCCGGCTTCGCGGGCCGGATCGCCATGCTGGCCAGCGAAGACTCCTTCGTTCCGGTGGGGCCCGCCGCGGCACACGTTCTGGTGGCGGAGCACGCGGTGGAGGATGCAGCCCGTACCCTGGTGGCGCGGCCACTGTGAGGGCCGTCAAGTGTGATCACGGAGGGGATTCCTTTGGTGTGCCACTTGCGTTCGGCGTCCGGAGGCGTGTGAACTACGCGCTGACGGTGCCGTACGGGCACGCCCGATCAGAGGGGGAAGTGGAAGGTGAGCGCGACCGCTGGTCAGGCCGACGGCCTGAAGAGCCTGGCGGACCGGCTTGGTATGGAGCCGGACATGGTCGTCATGGAGGTGGGGTACGACGACGATGTCGACTCCGAGCTTCGCGACGTCGTGATCGACCGCTGTGGCGAGATCGTCGACGAGGACACCGATGAGGTGGTCGACGTCGTGCTGTTCTGGTGGCGTGACGACGACGGTGACCTGGTGGACGCCCTGATGGACGCTCGTACACCGCTGGCTGATACCGGGGTGATCTGGTTGCTGACGCCGAAGGCCGGACGTGAGGGCCACGTCGAGCCGAGTGAGATCAGCGAGTCGACCCCGACCGCAGGGCTGCAGCAGACCTCGAGTGTCAGCGTCGGCCGGGACTGGGTGGGTGCCCGACTCGTGGCGCCGCGCACATCCCGTAACCGGCGTTAGGCGTTCCCGTTCCGGCTTTCTAGGATCGGTTGAGTATCACGATGCGACCGACAAGCCGGAAAGGGACCACATGCCGATCGAGGTGGGTACGAAGGCGCCAGAATTCACCCTGAAGGACCAGAACAACCAGGAGGTCTCGCTCGGCGACTTCGCTGGCAAGAAGCACGTCCTGCTGGTGTTCTACCCACTGGCTTTCACCGGGGTCTGCCAGGGTGAGATGTGCCAGGTCCAGGAGAACCTCAGCGACTTCAGCACCGACGAGGTGCAGGTGCTCTCGGTCAGTGTTGACTCGCCGTACAGCCACAAGGTCTGGTCTGACCAGCAGAATCTCGACTTCCCGCTGCTGTCGGACTTTTGGCCGCACGGCTCAGTCGCCCAGGCGTACGGGGTGTTCAACGACACCGCCGGCATCGCCAACCGCGGCACCTTTGTGATCGACAAGCAGGGCGTGGTCCGGTTCGCGGAGATGAACATGCCCGGCGATGCCCGTGACCAGGGCGGATGGAAGAAGGCGCTGTCCGAGGTCGCGGAGGTCTGACAACGGGCCCGGCTCCGAGCCGTACGGGTGGGGAACCGGGATGAGCCGTACGCTGGCGGCAGGGTAATCTTGCCGCCAGCCAGCGGGCGCGTAGCTCAGTGGAAGAGCACTCGCCTTACAAGCGAGGGGTCGCTGGTTCGAACCCAGCCGCGCCCACCACACCCGTCCAGCGGAAACGCTTTCCGCGAGATCGCCAGGCTGAGAGTTGCTCCTCCATCGGTCGTCAGGTGTAGGCGATTACCGCATGCCGCGCGAACCGGATCGCAGCTGATCGGCCCCTTTCACGAGCAGGTGGACAAGCGTTGACAACGCCGTCCAGGGGCTGTAGATCCGTTACACGGCCACGTGCCTCCACATTGACCATCTCCGCTGTCCTGGTGGACCGGAACGACACATAGGAGTTTCGAGATGTCTGGGGATGTTCGAGAAGCCGTTCCGGCGGGCCAGGCCAACTCCTCAACTGAGGCACAGCTGTACAACGACATCTGGGTGAAGTCCTACAGCTACCTGCGAACGGCGATGGTCGCTCTGCTGGTCGGCTTAGGGGCAGCCGTGTTCTACCAGACCTCGCACCAGGGATTCCGACCGTTGCCGTCGGTGAGTGCGTACTACTACACCCCTGCACAAGCGATCTTCGTTGGTGCCCTCATCGGTCTCGGCGCGTGCATGATCGCCTTGAAGGGCACGACCAGTGTGGAGGAGGTTCTTCTCAACCTGGGCGGCATCTTCGCGGCCGTGGTCGCGATCGTTCCCACCTCGCGGATCCAGGATTACCGGGCGGCCGTTGCGATCTGCGAGCAGGCGGACAGCCCCCTGCTCACGGACACGGACTGCCCCACGGTTCAGGCCCTGGCCGTCGCCACCAGGGCGAACGTCGAGAACAACATCTTCGCGCTGCTGGTCATGGGCCTGCTGGGTCTGGTCGCCACTGTGTGCCTCGCTGTGGTGTTCAAGCGGAGGGGCCGGGGGCGTTTCGGGGCGGAATTCTGGTGGGGATTCGGCCTCGCTCTGCTTGTGTGGGTGGTGGGAACGGTTGCCTTCATCGTCCGCATCGAATGGCTTATCGACTATGCGCATTTCACCACCGCCGTCGGCCTGTTGGTGTGTGTTCTCGTGGTCGCCGTCGCCAACGCGCGTCGCCACGATGAGCGGCCGCTGCGCCTGGTAGTCGACACGCCGACCCGGAATCGTTACCACTGGATCGCCGTGCTGCTGGTTCTCGTCGCCGTGAGCGGGGTCGCCCTGTGGAGGCTCGAAGTGATCAGCATCTTCTGGCTCGAGATAGCTGTAGCCCTGCTCTTCGCCGTCTTCTGGTTGGTACAGACCATCGAGCTGATGCCGCGACGGCTTCAGCCGGCTTCAGCATCACGTCCGGCAGACGACCTCGTCGAGCCGCTGGCCACCGATTGAGGCGGCGCCGATCCCGACACCATGAACTTCCCCGCGCCGGGGGTGATGACCGAGCCGGGCATCAGTGGCGTTCCCGGAAGCAGTCGCAAGGCATCACCGCGTGGCGCCCCTTAACCACTATGTCCCGGTGGAGATCGGTGACGTAGCGGCGTGTCTCGTTCGCCGTGCAGGGCCTCGCCTGGTACCCGACGATCACGTTGTCGGTCAGCAGGCACCGTACAGACAGCTGGGCCTTGCGGTGCTTCGCGAGTTCCAGCTCCACCGACAGGCCGATTCCCGGCAGGTTGTAGCTGGCCCATCGGCCGGGGGCACCGAACACGAAGTTGCCGATGCTGTAGAAGACCGGTACCGAGTCGATCACCTCCATCCCCTGTGAACTGTGAGGACCGCTCCCGATGACCAGGTCGTAACCTTCGCGTACGAACTCCCGAGCCCACCGGCGTTGCGGCTTGTTGATTGGTGAATAGTTGTCTCCCCAGTGCACGTAGGCGATGACCCAGTCGGCACCCGCCGCGCGCGCCAGAGCCAACCCGCGCTGGACGCTCTCCGTGCTGAGCACGACCGTTCCTGCGGCGTCGTCTCTAGCGGTGAACCCGAAGCTCTCCCCGATCCCGACGATGCCCACCGTGCCGATCGAGGACTTGAGCAGCAGTGGCTGCTCCGCCTCAGCGACGTTGCGGCCCGCACCGAACGACGCGAGTCCCGCTCTCCGGGTGTGTCGCACCGTGTCGGCCAGGCCCTTCGCGCCGGCGTCGAAGACGTGGTTGTTCGACAGCGTCACGGCGTCGATCCCCGCCCGGCGCATCGCCGGGGCGGCTGCCGGCTTCGCCGCGTACGCGTACTTCTTGCCCGGATTCAGGAGTCCGACACGCGAGGTGATCGCGGCCTCGGCGGTGGCGATGGTGAAGTCCGCGTTCAGCATCGCCTTGGCGTTCTTGAACGGCCAGTCATACCCGTACTTGTCGAGGTAGGGCTGTGCTGCGTCGCCGAGGAACGTGTCGCCGACGAACTGTATGGACAAACGCCCGTCCGGGCCCACGTCGACCGTACGCTCCACCGCCTTGACCGGCGGTGGGTCGTTGAAAGCCATTCTGGCCACCACCATCGTTCCGGCCAGTACGGCAATCGCGGTGAGAACGGTGATCAGTTTCTGGTCCCGGGTCATGGCAGTGGCTCCACATCTATCTCTGAACAAGTGGCCGGTGTCCGGCATCAGGTCGAACGCCGCGTACCCCTGGTGCTCATGGGTCCTTACGGTCGAACAGCAGTGACGCCGTGTACGCCGCCATGTCCGTGTGTGAGTGGGCGATCCCCGGCACCGTGGCCAGCCGCCAGCCGAACGGTACGGACTCGCGATCGGCGAGGGCGCGCGCGTTGAGGTAGAAGCGCATCCCACGTTCCAGCCGATGCCGCCCCTGCTCCCTGGCGCGGTCGTCGTTGTTCAGCGAGTCGTCATCGTCGTCGATGTCGTCGGCGCCCAGCAGGACGATCAGGTTCGACGCCAACGCCGCCTCCGTGGTCTCCTCGTCCACCGGGTTGCCGTCGAGCCCGTACGGGAAGTCCTCGGACTTGTCGAGGAACGTGTACCAGCCGGCGTTGGCGGCCACCGCGGCCCGGGCCCGGTGCGCGGGCATGAACTCCAGGAAGCGGTGGACGAACTGTGCCCCAGCCGAGTGACCGAAGATCGCGTAGTCCCCGGCGGTGCTGCCCACCTCGCACACCACGAAGTCGAACAGCGCCTCGATGATGTGGAAGCTCCACTGTTCCTCGGGGACCGGGTCGCCGTCGCTGTCGACCATGTTGCCCAGGTTGTACGACGACGTTCCCGGGTACGCGTCCTCGGAGAACTCCGGGACCACGACCAGTACGTTGCGGCCACGTACCAGGGCCTCCCAGTCGTCCCGGTACTCCTCGCCGTTGCGCTCCATGCCGTGCATCACGAACACGATCTCGGCGGTGGCGGGGTCCTCGGGCGCGACGTACCAGACCCGTACCGGTCGGTCGGCGAGCGGGGCGTACCCGGTGAAACTGAACGTGCCTGCGCCGGGTGTGATGGCCGGGCCCGCGGCCGGGCAAGGCCCGGGCGAGCCGCCACGGTGGGACCGGGCGCGTTCGAGCGGGTCTTCTGAGGGCCCGATGCAGCAGCCCGCGAGCAACGACACACAGCTCATCGCGGCGAGCACCCGCCACCGGACGGACCCGACCATGCACCGGCGGCCCGCCGTCACCGCTCGCCGGAGCTGTCCGCTGGTCGCCCCTGGTGTCATTCGTACCACCGGGTGAAACAGTCGCAGTGCACGGTGCTGCGGCTCTGCCTGCCCACATTGCCGGCGTGCAGCTTGGGCAGGTAGCGCTGTGCTTGTTCAGCCGTGCACGGCCTCGGCTGGTATCGCACCACCGCGTTGTCGGTCAGCAGACACCGTGCGGACAGCTCCGGCTTGCGGTCTCGTGCCAGAACCAGGTCGACCGACAAGCCGACCCCGCCCACGGCCACGTTCTCCCATTGACCCCGGGTGCTGTACACGAAGTTGCCGAGGCTGTAGACGACCGGCACCGAACCGGTCACCTCGATCGGCTGCGCGGCGTGCGGGCCGCTGCCGATGATCAGGTCGTACCCGGCCCGGGCGAGCAGCCCGGCCCAGTACCGTTGACCTTTGCTGATGGGCGCGTAGTTTTCGCCCCAGTGCACGTACGCGACCACCCAGTCCGCGCCCGCCGCCCGGGCGATCCCCACACCACGTTCGATGCTCTTCCTGTTGAGCACCACGATGCCCGGTGTGGTGTCAGAGGCCTTGAACCCGACGCTCTCCCCGAGCCCGACGATGCCGACGGTGCCGACCTCAGACCTGAGTAGCAGTGGCTGCTCCGCCGCGGCAAGGCGGGAACCGGCGCCAAACGCGGAAAGGCCCGCGGCGCGGGTATGTCGTAATGTGTCGGCCAGACCACCTGGCCCGGCACCGAAAACCTGGTTGTTGGCCAGTGTGACGCTGTCAATTCCGGCACTCGCCATCGCGGCGGCGGATGGTGGTGGTGTCTTGTAGGCGTCCTTCTTGCCCAGGTTCCAGACGCCCTTGCGCGCGGTGATCGCCGCTTCGGCGGTGGCGATGGTGAAGTCCGCGTCCAGCATCGACGTGATGTTCTTGAACGGCCAGTCGTACCCGTACTTGGCGATGTAGGGCTCACCCCGGCCCCCCGTGAAGGTGTCGCCGACGAACTGTATGGACAGCCGGCCGTCCGAGCCCAGGGACACCGATCGCTGCACCGCCGCCACCGGAGGATCGCTGAACACGACTCTGGCGACGACCGCGCCGGCGGCGAGCACCGCGAGCGTGGTGAGCGCAGTGATCAGTTTCCGGTCCCGGGTCATGGCAGCAGCTCCACATCTGTCTCCTGCAGGGGCATGGCGTCCGGCGACACCGGGTGGAGGAACTCGAACGCCCGGCCGACCAGGCCGCCGGTGAAGACGGCCTGGCTGAACGAGTGGCCGGTATCCGGCATCAGGTCGAACGTCACCCGGGGGCCGAGGTCGTGTGCGTACGCGCGTTCCTCGAGGTGGTCCAGCCAGCGCAGCGCCCGTACCAGCCGGTCGTCGCCCTGGGTCCGGTTGATGGCCCTGCTGGTACGCAGCCCAGGCCCGTGCTGGGTGTCCAGAGCACCGACGAGCACATGCACCGGGAGTCGCAGGAACGCCTCGACGTCGACCGGCATGCCGCCGCTGAGCCTGCTGGCACCGGCCCCTAACGGGAACGGTGTGCCCGGCCGCAGGTACGTGTACCACCCCGCGGAGGCGACGACGAGGCGACGGATCCGCGTCGTTGTCAGCATCGCGAACCGGTGGGCGAACTGCGCGCCGCCGGAGAAACCGAGCAGGTCGATCGTGTCCACGGAGGCGCCCAGGTTGCTACGGGCATCCTCCAGTACGGCCAGCAGCGCCCCTCGTGCGGCGAGCGGACCCTGGACACCTGCGAGCTGTTGATAGTGGTGATAACGGGTACGGGGGAACGTCGGTACCAGCAGCGGAACGTTGCGCGCAACCGCCATCGGCAGGAACGCCCGGAACAGTGCCGCGGCGGCGCGGGCCCGTCCGTGCACCAGGACCAGAGCCGGACGTCCGTCGTTGCGCTCCGGTACGTACGTGCGGTAGCTCACCGGGGGGCGCGGTCCGCGAGCGGAGGCGCGCCCCACTAATGGACGGCTACGTGGTGCCACGCGTCCTCCCTCTGCGCTGTCAACCAGAGCCGGCTGCGGTACTCGTCGGCCGAGAGGGTCTCGATCACCCGGCCTCGCTCCAGCACCCACACCTGGTCAGCGAGCGCCAGCTCCGCAGGATCGTGGGACGCCAGAAGAACCGTCCCGTGGTAGCGGGCCATGGTGCGTCGTACGTCGGCTTTGCCTTGCGCGTCCAGACCCGCGGTCGGCTCGTCGAGGAGCAGGATCGGCGGGTTGCCGATCATGGCGCGGCCGAGCGCGATGAGCTGCCGCTGGCCGGCCGAGAGATTCCGGCCCGACTCGACCAGCCAGGTCATCAGCCCCTCGGGGAGCTGGGTGAGGACGCGGTCGAGCCCAGTGGCGAACACCACGCGACGCAGTTCCTCGGCGTCGGTGTTGCGCTGCCGGTACGTCAGGTTGCGTCGTAGGGTGCCTCGCATCAGCGGCAGGTCCGGGCCCACCATGCCGATCATCCGGAAGGTGGACCGGGGGGTCATCTCCGTGAGGATCTGCCCGTCGATGAGCACCTGACCGTCGGCGGGTTCGACGAGGCGTGCCACCACCCCGAGCAGTGTGGACTTGCCGGACCCGTTGGGACCGGTCACACCGATCAGCTGGCCGGGTTGCGCGGAGGCGGTGATCCGCTCCAGCGCGCCGGGTACGGTGACTTCCCGGAATTCGATGCCACCCTTGCGTACCGCCAACTTGGCCAGCTCTGGCGGATCGAGTGCCCGGCTGGAGCTGCGCAGGAAGTCGAGGATCTTCCGTCGCGACACATCGGCGCGGTGCCAGTAGTCGTGAGCCAGTCCGAGCCTGCGTACCGGGGTGGCGAGCAGGCGGCTGGTGATGATCGCCGCTATCACGATGCCCGGGGTTGCCGTTCCCCGCCGTACCTCCACCAGGCCGACGAGCAGCACCGCCACCACGGCCAGCAACGCCGACGCGGTCGCGAGTCCGCGGAGCCGGCCGCGGAACTCCGCCACCCGGAACAACGCGCGCAGCAGGGCGTTGTTCTGGCGGGAGAGCCGGGTGTGCTCCCCTCTGGAGCGGCCGAACACCTGCGGCACCGTCAGGGCGTTGACCTGCTCGTCCAGGTTGCTGGTCAACAGCGACCTGCGGCGGCGCATGATCCGGGTCGCGCGGCGCATCGCAGCTCCGCTGGTGAGCGAGACGGCCGCGCCCGCCGAGAGCACGGCCACCAGAGTCATCCCAATGAACACGTTGAGCACTAGCAATGTGGTCAGCGCGGCCGCCAGCACGATCAGCGAGACCATGCCGCCGAGGAACCCGCGGCTGATCCACATCCGCAGCATCGACAGGTCGCCGATGAACCGCAGGAGCAGCCCACCTCGTGACCGGCCCTGCAACTGCCGGGCCATCATGCCCTGCAGGTGCCGGTACATCCGCATCCGGATGCGCGCCACCACGTGGTAGCCGATCTTCTCCGTGATGTTGAATTCCCACGCCCGCAGCAGGCCGTGGAGCATCACCAACACCAGGAGCGCGCCGAGCTGGTACAAGGTGGTTCTCCAGGCCGCATCCGCCGCGGGGCCCAGGGTGGGCGCCTTGAGCGCGTCCACCGTCGCCATCAGTAGCAGTACGAAGCCGACCAGGGCCGCGGCCTGCAGCACTCCCAGCGTGATCACGATGGCCACGCCGGTCCGTTTCAGCGTGAAGAGATCCGTGTCGGGTTTCACCGGTGCCACCCCTAGATCGCAGCCGGGGCCGCGAGGTCGTCGTGCTCGGTGATCTCCTCGTCAGCGGCCCGTTCCGCATCGTCGGTACCGGAGGCGTCGGCGCCAGCACCGTTGGCGCCAGCACCGTTGGCGCCAGCACGGTTGGCGCCAGCACTGTCAGCGCCAGCATCCTCGGCACCAGCACCGAAGACCTCGGCATCGGGGGCGTCGACGTCCGCGTCAGGTGGGACGTCCCAGTCCAACCCGCTGGAGGGCCACGGCTCCGATTCCGCGCCGTCCTCCCCCAGGAGGGTGGGGCTCAGTCCGATGAGTTCACACACTGTCTTCGGGTCGGCGAGTTGAGCCCTGGTGAACACCGGTAGCTCAACCGCCCGTTCGGCTTCCCGAATCGCCAGAGGCGAGCGTGTCAGCCGCCCGGTCACGCCGACCACGTCGAGGCCGGCCCGCCTCAGTTCGGCGACTCCCGCTGCCGCTCCGGCCGCGTCGGCCGCCGTGAAAAGGACGGCGTCAACCAGGGAGTGGAAGACTTTCGACTGAAGCAGCAACGCCGTTTCGCGCTGGTACACACCATCGGCGACCTCGACGAAGTTCACGTCCGATCGGGCGTGGGTCAGATGGTCCACCAACTGCCGTACGACGCGTTCCACGGTGGATATCGGCTGCCGGTACGTCGAAGCGAGCCCCGCATCGGTGAAGTCGAGCATCCGAAGCGCCCCGGCATCGAGCATCACCCAGTAGTCGCCGCCGGAGCCCGTACCCGTGACCTTGGTGGCGCCGGTCGCGACTCCCGCGCTACTGAGGCTGTGCACCATGTGCTGGATCGTCGTGGTCTTTCCGGAGTTCATCGAGGTGCCGATGATGGCGATGGTGCGCGGCCGCGGACGATCAGGTTTCACCGCCTTGAGACCGAAGTCGCTCAGGTTCAGCGCCCGGCCGTAGCTGTCGCCGACGAGTCCGATCGGGAGGATGTCGGTGGCGTTCCTGACGTCCCGGCTCCGGCTGAGCATTGTCGCGGCCACGCCACCTGCCGCCACCAGTTGCGCCCGCCCCAGATCGTGGGGCACCTGCGCCTCGAACTGATCGGGGGCGTAGCGGTCGGCATAGGTCACGAGGATCTCGTCACCGACATGCAGCATCGCGCGTCGTCCGTTCGGTTGCTCGATCTTGCGGTGCTGGCCGATCCTCGTCACCGCGGCAAGCACCAGGTCACCGGAACGGGGACGTACCGTTCCGCTGACCAGAGTCCGCATCCGGTTGCGCGGCACTCGGCGAGTCGTGAAGGCGGCCTTCGCCTTCTCCAGCCGGGGGACGGTGAGCTTCTGCACCGTGACCCGGCGTCTCCTTCTTGACAACGTGCACTCCTCGCGAGCTAGCTCGGGGGCCCAGGCTGTGGACGTCGCCGGGCGCATCGACCAGGTGGCTCCGACCCGGTGCGCAACGATCCGGATCGGGGTGGTGGCTCCAGACAGGTGGGGAGTGCGCTTGATGCGCGCTCCCCAACGCTGGCAAGGAGCGGTTGCGGCACGGAAAGGCTAAGCCAATTTGAGCGGATTTCGTGGGATATCGGCGAACTCCCACGCCGGAGCCGGCCTTGTCTGGGGACTGCCGGTCGTAAG
Organism: Micromonosporaceae bacterium; assembly: GCA_050701795.1. GTDB lineage: Bacteria > Actinomycetota > Actinomycetes > Mycobacteriales > Micromonosporaceae > WHSM01. The sequence goes on along the minus strand of JBOGDK010000001.1, from coordinate 47,287 downwards.
AGGTGCTGATGCCCCGCGACGCATCGCGCGCCCAGGCACTGGATGGACTGCCCACCCGCCGTCGGGTGGGTACCGCGAACCTGGCACGTAATCTTCGTGTCATGCCCGCCCTGCCCGCACTCGAGCTGCTCCGGCCCGACCACGCGCCGCCCCTCCTGGCGTTCGAACGGGAGAACCGGGCGTACTTCGCCGCGGTGATACCTGACCGCGGCGATGAGTACTTCGCGAGGTTCGAGATCCGGCATCGCGAGCTGCTCGAGGAACAGTCCGCGGGCGTGTGCTACTTCCACGTGCTGGTGGACACTGAGGGCGCGGTGGTGGGGCGCGTCAACCTGATCGACGTGGCGGACGGCTCGGCTGATCTCGGGTACCGGATCGCGGAGCGCTCCGCGGGGCGCGGCCTGGCCACTGACGCCGTACGACGGGTCTGCGCCCTGTCCGCGACCCAGTACGGGCTCACGACACTGCGCGCGTCCACCACCGTGGACAACGCGGGGTCCCGAGCCGTGTTGGCCCGCACCGGATTCGTACCGGTCGGCGAGACTGTCCTGAGCGGCCGACCAGGACTGTCCTACGTCCGGGATCTCACGGTCCTGGTCTGATCGTGGGGCCACGGGCCCCGAACGCCGTCGGTGCGGGGCCGTAACCGACCGCGCACCGCGCCGTGCGACTCAGTGCAGCCGTACCCGCAGCACGCTGCCTTTACCGGGGCAGACGCTGCAGTTGGACACGTAGCCGAAGCCGTGGCGGATCGCCAGACCACCCGGCATGGTGAGGCCCTTGGACAACACCGTCTTGTGCGTGGAGCCCTTGCCGACCTTGATCAACGCGCCCTGAGGGTTGCCTGACAGCAGCCCGTTGGCGGAGATCTCGAGTACGTACAGGTTCCTGCCCGAGAAGCCGATGTCGATGATGTTGGTGAAGCCCTTGGCGTACACCGTGGGTTTCTTGCCCGGTACGACCCGGTAGACCAGCGCCTCACCCTTCGGGAACGGGAAGCCGGTCAGCTGACCGACGTACAGGGCGCCGTCAGGTCCCCAGACCACCGAGGTCGGTACGGCCTGCATGGGTATCTCGGTCCCGGCAGGCTCTCCGAGCTCAGGTGGGGCGGGGACGTTTCTGGTGGGGAACTGCGCGATCTTGAAGATCCGCCCGCTCCGCGTCACCCACAGCAGTGTGTTGCCGCCCGCGTCCACGACCACCTGGCCGTGCCTGGTGGCGAGGAGCGAGTTCGGGTTGCTGTCGGGTCCGGCGCGGTCCGGGTCCCGTCGGGCCTCGAATCCGGCGATGTCGGCGACCTGTTCGGCGCTGAGCTTGTGCTTGCTGCCGTGCAGCAGCCAGCCATTGGTCTGCTGACCACGTTTCGGCAGATCGTTGCGGACCGCCGGGTCCGCCCCGAGACCGACGGTGAAGTACATGTGCTTTCCGGCGAACGACACGTCCGACGGCCCGATGGCCGATGAGCCGTCGCGGTTCGCGAGCGATCCCAGGCCCTTCACGACTCGCTTCGTGCCTCCGTGCCCGATCCTGGTGATGGCGCCGCTGGAACCCCAGCACACTTCCTCACCTTCCGGGCCGGTGATGCACGGTTCGGTGCCGCCGCGACCGGCCTCGGCGACGTACAAGGAGCCGTCGGGCCCGAAGGTCAGGCCACGTGGATTATCGAGGCCGCTGGCGATTGTACGGGTCGCTCCAGCCGCCTGCGCTGGTGCTCCGACCAGCGAAAACGCGACGCTCGCGGTGGCCGCGATCACGACCAGCAGAGAACGGGAAAGCTTCCGCATTGTGAACCCCCTCCATCACGTACGGAGCCTTCCGGGAGTCTCCGTCGGAACCGGACGAGCTGGCGGGGCTCCGGTGATACTTCGGGCACATTTGTCGTATAGCCGACAGATCGGCTAACAGTTGCATACCCGGAAATAGGGGTTTGTCGGGTTCATTACCCATTGCCGCTGATCATGCACAGGTGAGGTGTGGAGGCTCACTAGCGGCGTTCACGCGTGCCACCGAAACAACTGCGGTAGGGGACTCCTGGGCCTGCGAGCCGAGCAGGGAGCGGCAGTCGTCGATCGTGTTCGCGAGTAGCTGGTACAGGACGGCGTCAGGATCCGGTACGCAGGCGCGGGCGATCCCATCCACCGCGAAGTGCACCGCACTGGGTGCGGCATGGCGACGGAATCGCCGCTGGGAGGTACGGCTGCGCCGGGTGAACCGTTCGGCCCACAATGCCGCGTCCGGCGCCTGGGACAGCGCCCAGCTACTCCGGGTGGTGAGTGAGTGGGGACATCCGCCGTTCAGGTCGGCGAGGATGCGTTCCGCGGTGAGGACGGCCACGGCCATCACCCGCTGCCGTTCGTACGACGCGATCGGCAGTGCCGTCGTCGCGCAGCGCAGCACGATCCGGGCCTCCAGCCGCAGATCGTCGCCGGTGACTCCGATCACCGAGGGGGCGAGGCCCGCGAGCCGGTTGCGACCCACGTCGGTGGTGTAGTCGTTGACCAGACGGGCCAGCGTGGCGAGCAGCGGATGGGTGCAGTCCGGATGGTCGCTCCAGCGTTCCCCGGCGAGGTACGAGGCGAACTCCATCAAGCACGCGCCCTTACGGGGGTTACGGTGCTTGCCGCGGGACAGCACGGGGATCAGGTCTGGTGTGGCGTCGAGTGCGGGTTTCATCAGCAACACCCCGGAGTCTTGGCCTACCACGCCAGTCTGCGCCAGCCCCACCGTCCGCGCCACCGATAATCACCCGACCGGGCCGCGCGGTGCCCGTGCGGGAGCGGGGAGCGGGAGTCACCGTGGCGGAGCCACCAAGCCGGTCTGGTACGCCAGCACCACCAACTGCACCCGGTCGCGCACCCCGAGCTTGCCGATCGCCCGGCTGACGTGCGTCTTCGCGGTGAGCGGACTCATGTACAGCCGGGAACCGATGTCGGAGTTTGACAGGCCCTCGGCCACCAGGGCGACCACCTCCCGCTCCCGCTCGGTGAGCATGGCGAGTCGGTCCCTGTCGTACGCGGAGACCGCGGCACGGCCCGCGTACTGGGAGATCACCCGGCGGGTCACCGACGGTGTCAGCAACGCGTCGCCGGCGGCGACGATGCGTACCGCGCGACGGAGTTCATCCGGGGTGACGTCCTTGGTGAGGAAACCGCTGGCGCCGCCGCGCAGCGCGGTGAAGACGTACTCGTCGAGCTCGAACGTGGTCACCACGATGACCTTGGTGCCGGCCAGTTCCGGGTCGCCGGCGATCCGGTGGGTGGCGTCGAGGCCGTCCAGCTCCGGCATCCGGATGTCCATCAGTGCGACATCGGGGCGGTGCCTGCGTACCTTGGCGATCGCCTCGGTCCCGGTGGCCGCTTCGGCGACCACTGTGATGTCGCCGTCCCGGCAGAGCAGCTCGGCGAAGCCCGCCCGTACCAGGGACTGGTCGTCGGCGAGCAGGACACGGATCGTCATGCCACCGACCCTGCCACGGGGAGGCGGGCGCGGACGGCGTACCCACCGTCCGCCTCGGGCCCGGCGTCGAGCCCGCCGCCCAGCGCGAGGGCGCGTTCCCGCATTCCGGAGATCCCGTGCCCGGTCGTGGCGACCGGGGCGCCGCCTGCCCCGGTGCCGTCGTCGACGACGTCGACCGCCACCTCGTCGGGGTCGTAGCACAACCGCAGGGTGACGTGCCGGGCATCGGCGTGGCGGAGCACGTTGGTGATCGCCTCCCGCACGATGTGGTACGCGGCGAGCGCCACCGCCGGGGGCACCGAGGACGGATCACCCGTCTCGTCCCGGGTGATCGACAGGCCGCCGCGACGAGCGTCGGCGAGTACGGCGTCCAACTCGGCCAACCCGGGTGACGGCAGCCGGGGCGCGGCCTCGTCGGGGTCAGCCCGCAACACCCGGATCAGGGAGCGCAGTTCTCCCATCGCGTCGCCGCGTACCCGCTGGGCCTCGGCGATCGCCTTCCGTGCCCGGGTGGGAGACCGGTCGAGAGCCTCGTCGGCGACGTGCAGACTGACACCCACCACCGTGAGGGTGTGAGCCACCAGGTCGTGCAGCTCGCGGGCGACCCCCAAGCGTTCCTCGACCCCCCGCCGTCGTAGTGCCTCGGCCTGCTCCTGCGCGACGGCACGGACCTGCTCCCGGGTGGCGGTCTCCCAGCCGCGCCGGTTGTGGACCGCCACCCCGAGCGCGACCACGAGCCCGAGCCATGCGGCGTCCCGGATCACCTCGTCGGCCAGCCGTAGCCCGGATTCGGCGTCGATCAGCAGCCGCCACGCCGCGCCCTGGGCGATCAGCACCGAACCCACCCCGACCGAGAGCGCGGCCCGGCCGGCGGCACCCGCGGTGTAGAGCGGCACTGTCAGCGGCCACAGGTAGCCGATCGCCGGCCATCCGGCTGCGTGGTAGGCCAGCACCGCGGCCGCCGAGGCGACCAGGACACCCACCGGGTACCGGCGCCTGACCAGCAGCAGGCCACCGAGCGTGACGCTCACCAGGTAGCCACCGACCGCGGACGGTCGGGACGCAGGCTCCTCCGCGAGCGCCACCGCGAGCGCCAGGGCCGCGGCGACGAGCAGCGCGAGCAGCGCGTCGACTGGGCGGTCGGGCCAGCGTACGAACCTCATGCACTGATGATCGCGGACGCCGTGGACTGTCGCGTACTCCTCAGGGAGTAGTTGCCGTACGGGATGAGTAGGTAACCCGGCTCCGGTACGACGACGCGCCAGCGCGGTGACCGACCGTAGCGTCGTGTACCAGTCGAATCGGAGGTGGTGTCGATGCGGAGCGCGCGCGTGATCGTCGGTGCGGGACTGATCCTGCTGAGCGGGTTCTTCCTGATCGGCGGATTCTTCATCCCGTTGCCGGAGTTGGTGGGCAACGTGGGCCTGGTGCCGATGCCGGAGCGGTTGCTCGGGTTCTGGGGTGTCGGGGTCGGGGTGGCGCTGGCGGCGTGGCCGCGACGGCGGGGCACCGGCGAGGACCACGACCGGCAGGGCACGGCCTGATGCGGGTGGTGCGGTTGCTGGTCGGTGTTCTGGTGGTCGCGGTGCTGCTGCCGGTCGCGGCGGTCGCCGGTTGGCTGTGGTACGACGCCAGCCGCGGCAACGTCGGCGAGCTGAGTTTCCGGCAGCCCCTGGCGATCCCGCCGATGCTGGATCCGGCTACCACGCAAGGCGGCCGTCGGGTCTTCGATCTGCGGGCAGACACCGGTGTCACTGAGCTTCTGGCGGGCAGGCGCACCCCCACCTGGGGGGTCAACGGAAGCTACCTGGGCCCGACACTGCGGATCCGCCGTGGTGACCGGGTCCGCGTCAACGTCCACAATGGGCTGCCGGAGCCGACCACGATGCACTGGCACGGGATGGAGCTTCCCGCGGCCTCCGACGGCGGGCCGCACCAATCGATCGCGCCCGGGACCACCTGGTCACCGTCCTGGACGGTGGACCAGCCGGCGGCCACCCTGTGGTACCACCCGCACCCGCACGGACAGACCGCGCGGCACGTCTACCGGGGCGTCGCCGGGTTGATCTACGTCAACGACGCGACGTCCGCGCGGTCCGGCCTGCCCAGGCGGTACGGCGTCGACGACATCCCGCTGGTGGTGCAGGACAAGAACTTCACCGCCGACGGGCGGTTGGACGAGACTGGCATCAGCTTCGGTGGGCGGCACGTCACCGGGCTGCTGGGCGAGGAGATCCTGGTCAACGGGACGCACGATCCGTACCTGACGGTGAGGTCGCGGTACACCCGGTTCCGGGTGCTCAACGCGAGCACCGCCCGGGTGTACGACATCGGCTTCACCGACGACCGGCCGTTCGAGGTCGTCGGCACCGACACCGGCCTGCTGCCCGCGCCGGTGGCCACCCGGCGGGTGATGCTCTCGCCGGGGGAGCGGATCGAGATCGTGGCCAGGTTCAGGCCCTCGGAGCGGGTGGTGCTGCGAAGCTTTCCCCCTGAGCTGGGCGGCAACCCGTTCTACGAGAAGCTTGCCGGTGGCGACGACACGTTCGACCTGCTGCAGTTACGAACCGCCGCCGAGCTGACCGGCAATCCGGCACCACCGCGGCCACTTAGGAGCGCACCGCCGATCACCCCGTCGCCGGATGCCCCGCGGCGAGCCTTCGACCTGGGGGATTTCACCATCAACGGTCGCACCATGGACATGGACCGGATCGACTTCGCCGCCACGTCCGGGACCGCCGAGGTGTGGCGGGTACGCAACACCCAGGGGATTCCGCACAACTTCCACGTACACAACGCGGCGTTCCGGGTGATCGATGTGGACGGTCGGCCGCCCCCGGCCTGGCAACGTGGACGCAAGGACACGGTGTACGTACCACCTGGGGCGACCGTACGGTTCGCGGTGCGGTTCGGCCCGTACCCGGACCGCCGGGCGCCGTACATGTTCCACTGCCACCTGCTGGCGCACGAGGACAGCGGGATGATGGGCCAGTTCGTCCTGGTGAAACCAGGCTCCCGGGGCCGGGTCGGTGATCCACCCGGACACTACGATCACGGCTGAGCCGCTACGCCCCCAGTGGACTCGTCGATGTCGGCGCCGGCGTCTGGGTCTTCGCGGTCGAGCAGCGCCCGCTCGTCCGGTTTGTGAGGTAGGACGCCCGTGAGGAACGAGGGCAGGGCGCCGGTGAATCCGACGTCCCCGCCGGCCGTTTCGGACAGATACCAGCGGTGGTCGAGCAGCTGGTGGAAGACCTCCGGCGGCTCCAGCTTGCCGCGCAGCTCCGGTGGTACGGCACGTACCACCGGTTCGAAGATCTGGGTCAGCCAGCGGTGTGCGGCCACGTCCTCGTCGTCGATGCCGTGTTCGGCACGGAACCGGTCGAGGTCGTTGAGCAGCCGGCGTGCCTGGTTCTCCTGGGCGTCGAGCCCGGTCAACCGGATCAACCGCCGGGTGTGGTGCCCGGCGTCGACCACCTTCGGTTGCACGGTGTAGCCCCCGCCCACCGTGGCCAGTGTCAGCTCCTCCACGTCGAAGCCCAGCTCGTTGAGGCGGCGTACCCGTGCCTCCAGGCGGTGACGTTCGTCGTACGGCACGAATTCGGAGTACGTCAGCTCGTGCCACAGTGCCTGGTAGCGGCGTACCACCTCGGCGCTGACCTGTTCGGGGTCGATCGAGGGGTCCAGCAACTCCGCGGCCTGGACGTCGAGCGCCTCCCCGAAGATGTTCACCCGGGCCAACTCGATGTCCTCGGTACGTTGCCCGTCGGACAGGTGAGGGTGGATCGCCCCGGTCTCGGCGTCCACCAGGTACGCCGCGAACGCACCGGCGTCGCGCCGGAACAGGGTGTTGGACAGGGAACAGTCGCCCCAGAAGAAGCCGGCCAGGTGCATCCGTACCAGCAGCAGCGCGAGCGCGTCGAGCAGCCGGTTCAGCGTGTCCGGACGCAGCGTGTGGCTGAACAAGGCACGGTACGGCAGCGAGAACTGCAGGTGCCGGGTGATCAACGCCGCGCCGATCTCGGCACCGTCGGACCCGGTACGGTCGTGCACCACCGCGATCGCCTCGACCGACGGGGTGCCGATCCGTTCCAGAGCACGCAGCAGCCCGTACTCGCGTTCGGCCATCCGGGTCGGGGTCTCCTTGATCGCGTACACCGTGCCGTTGATCCGTACGAACCGCACCACGTGCCGGGAGATCCCCCGGGGCAGGGTCACCAGCTGGGCGGAGCGCCACTGTTCCAGCGGGGTCGACCAGGGGAGGTCGAGCAGCTCGGTGTCGGCGGGTACGGAGGTGATGCGCACGGGACAAGCATCCCGGGGATGCCGCCGTTCGGCCCTACCGGAGCACGGTGAAACTCGTCGCAGCGCAACGTCTCTGGTGGTCCGTCGCGTGGGTGGCGTGCGTCGCGGCGGCACCGGCTGGTCCCGAAGGCTGGAGATCATCTACCAGATGCTGGTACGCGGTCCCAGTGGGTTCGGTCACCTACCGGTGGCCGTGGCCGACGCCGGCGCTTAGCCTCAGAGGGAAGTCTCGGCTGCTCAACGGCGAGGAGCTCGCACACCGCCGCGCGGTGACCACCCAGCGCGGCGCATCCCGCCCAGCACTCAGCCCGGTCACGGGCCCGGACTCGAGAGTCGAGGACGCCGATGACAGCGCAGCTTCACGTACCCGCCCATCTGCAGTGGAACCGGCTGCTCGCCACGGCCGCCAGAGTTGCCCCCGAGGGGTTCGCGGGGGACCGTACCCGCAACCTGATCGACGGCCGGTGGAGCGACGAGGGCGCCTCGGCGCCAGTGGTGACCCCGGTCGACGGCAGCACCCTGTTGAACCTCCCGATGCTGGACGCCTCCCAGGCCGCCCGGGCGGTACGGGCGGCCACCGAGCAGCACGCCGAATGGGGAGCGGTGCCGCTGGCGGAACGAAAGACCCGGGTACGCGCCGCGGTGCAGGCGATGACCGAGCAGCGGGAGCTGCTGGCGCACCTGCTGATGTGGGAGATCGGCAAGCCGTGGCGGCTAGCCAGCGCCGATGTGGACCGTGCTCTGGACGGGGTGCGCTGGTACCTCGACGAGGTCGACGGCATGCTCGTCGACCCTGACGGTCGCCGGCGTAACCCGCTACCCGGCCCGGTGAGCAACATCGCGAGCTGGAACTACCCGATGAGTGTGCTGGTGCATGCCGAACTGGTGCAGTTGCTGGCCGGCAACGCCGTGATCGCGAAGACCCCGACGCAGGGTGGCGGGGTGTGCCTGACCGTGGCGCACGCCCTGATGCACGCCGCCGGGCTGCCGGTCACGCTGCTGTCCGGGCGTGGGTCGCAACTGTCCGAAGTGTTGGTACGTTCCGACGCGGTGGGTGCCGTGGCGTTCGTCGGCGGCCGGGACGTCGGTGGCCGGGTGGCCGCCCAGCTGGTGGACACCAGCAAACGCCACATGCTGGAGATGGAGGGCCTCAACGCCTGGGGCGTCTGGGAGTACTCCCAGTGGGACGATCTGGCCAAGCACCTGAAGAGGGGCTTCGAGTACGGCAAGCAGCGGTGCACCGCGTACCCCCGGTTCGTGGTGCAGCGCAAGCTGGTGGACAAGTTCCTGGACACGTACCTGCCGGTGGCCAGGTCGATCGCGATCGGGCACCCGTTGGCGGTCGCCGACGATGCCGACCCGCTGCCGGAGCTGGATTTCGGCCCGCTGATCAGTGCCGCGAAGGTGACCGAGCTGCACGAACGGGTCGACGAAGCACTGGCCGGCGGGGCGGTACCGCTGCACCGTGCCTCGCTGGATCCGGCGCGGTTCGTACCTGGTCAGGACAGCTCCGCGTACGTCGCTCCGGTGACGTTGCTGGCCCCGCCCGGATCGGCCCGGTTGATGCACGCCGAGCCGTTCGGCCCGGTGGACACGATCGTGGTGGTGGACACCGAGGCGGAGCTGCTGGCCGCGATGAACGCGTCCAACGGCGCCCTGGTGGCGAGCCTGGCCTGTGACGACGAGGAGCTCGCGGGCAAGCTCGCCGCCGAGGTACAGGCCTTCAAGGTGGGGGTGAACAAGCCACGTTCCCGCGGGGACAAGGCGGAACCGTTCGGTGGTGTCGGGGCGTCGTGGAAGGGCGCGTTCGCGGGCGGCGAGCTGCTGGTGCAGGCGGTCACCGACGTACCGGATGAGAAGCTGTACGGCAACTTCCCGGGTTACCACCGGTATCCGGAAACCTGATCGGGCCGCTCCCGGCACCGACCACCCGCCGCCAGGGCACCCTGGATCCGGCCCGGGTCCCCGAGCCGCCATCCGGCGTCGGTGGGTGTGATCAACCAGCGCACCCGGCCTTCGGGGAACCGGGTCGGTGGTGCCGGCACCCATGAGCCTTCACTGTGGAGGATCACCCGGAGCTGGTCGGTCAGCTCGGCACGGAGCTGCTCGCCGCGGCGTACGAAGAACATCCACCGTCCATTCGGGGCGATGGAGACCGGGTCGCGCCGGTACGGGCCGAGCCGGCGCAGCGCGGCCTTTCCGAGATTCCCGGGCACCTCGATGACGTCGAACGCCGTACCGGTCTGCAACAGGACGCTGTGCGGACGCCGCGACCACCATCCGTTGACGTCGGCCGGCCTGCGTGCGGCCTTCTGCTGCCAGTCTTCAAATGCGGGATGACAGCCGCGGGTCGGACATCCGGGCCTATCGCACAGAAACCGTCCAGAAATCGGGTACGCGCCTGGTACCACAGGCCAGCCGTGGCGGGCATACTGCGAAGCGGCCCGTTTCAATACCGCCCGCCGCAGCCCTTGTGTCTGTAGCGGCCACTGCATTACGACACCTCCTCGTTACCACACAGCGAATGGATTCGTTGCGTTAGGTAGAACCGCTACTCGGAAGCTTCGGGGGATCACGCTAAGGAGGTCAGGACGTCACGCAACGCACACCAAGTGCGACGGTTCGAAATCGCTCTGGATCCGCTGAACGCGGAGACAGGTGACCGTCCCGACAAGGTGAGTTGCTGCGTCAGCCAAAAGCACCGGGCAGAAGAAGTCCACCGCTGGACACCAGGCGGCGGACCTGCTGTGAAGAACCGGCGGCGCGACCCGCCGGACCCCGAAAGCCTCACGTTCTGGGCCCCGGCCCAGACGACCGGGAACGGGTTGACTGTGGGGGGCCACGATGGACGGTTTGCCGACCGGCCGCCGCGTAGCGTATTGGCGGCAACGGCGCAAAATGTCCCAGCAGGTGTTTGCCGATCGGATCGGCAAATCCAAGAGCTGGGTGGACAAGGTCGAGCGGGGCGCCCGCCGACTGGACAAATTCTCGGTGTTGTACGAGATCGCCGAGGTGCTGCAGGTCGACGTCCAGCTGATGCTCGGAGAACTCCCGAAGCGCCGTCCAGAGTCGGTCAACTGCATCGACGAAGTCGAAGTCGAAGAGATCCGCGACTCCCTGGAGCGGTACGACCAGATCGGTTCCCTGTTCGAGCCGGAGTACGCCGCGCCGCCGTCCCTGGACGAATTGGACAAGGCGGTACGGCATTCCTGGATGACGTTCCACCACGCGAAGTACGGCGTGCTGGCGCGGATCCTTCCCCGGCTGATCCGGGACGCACAGGCCGCCGACGCGGCGTTCGACTCCACCGACGACCGGCGGGCGGCCTCGCTGCTCGCCCAGGCGTACCAGATCGCGGCGTCGGTGCTGCGCAAGCTCGGCGAGTACGACCTGTGCTGGCTCGCGGCCGACCGGGCGATCGCGGTCTCGCAGCGTGCCGACAACCCGCTGCTGGCCGGGGTCGCCACGTACCGGGTCGCGAACGCGTTGCTTGCCCTCGGACGTCCCGGCCCCGCGCAGAACCTCAACGTCAGCGTCGCCGAGAAGATCAGGCCCGGTAAGGACAAACCCACCCCGGAACGACTCTCGGTGTACGGAATCCTGCTGCTGCAGGGTGCGATGGCGGCGGCGCGTTCCGGTGACGCTCCCGCGGTCAAGGAGCTGATCGGCGAGGCCGTCGACGCCGCGGACGAGCTGGGCGCCGACGCCAACCACTACTGGACCTCGTTCGGGCCGACGAATGTACTGGTGCACAAGGCGGCCGCGGCGGTGGAGCTGGGAGAAGGCCATATCGCGGTGGAGACGCATGAGGGGCTACTCAGTACGGAGGCGCTGAACGGGCTCACCGCGGAGCGGCGCGCGAATCACTTCGTCGACGTGGCCCGCGGCTACACCCAGATGGGGAAGTTGGAGATGGCGGGAGAGATGCTGCTCGACGCCGACCGGCTGGCCCCCTCGGAGGTGCGGTGCCGCCCGCTGGCGCACGAAGTGCTCATCGAAGTGCTGCGCCGCGCCCGTACGAATCCGGTCAGACCGCTCGTTGAGCTCGCCGACCACATGGGTGTTGCGGTATGACGGGTGCCATGGGCGCCGTGTTGTACATCCTCGTCAGTGGTTGTCCCGCCGCGCGAGATGTCGGAAGGCTGGTCGATCTCGCGCAACAGGCGGGGTGGCAGACGTGTGTGATCGCGTCTCCGGACGGCGTGAAGTTCATCGACTCCGACGCTCTGGAGAAGCAGACCGGCCACCCTGTGCGAAGCCAGTACAAGCAGCCGGCGGACCCGGACATCCTGCCGCCGCCGTCGGCCCTGATCGCGGCGCCGGCCACCACCAACACGATCAACAAGTGGGCGGCGGGGATCAGTGACACGCTGCTGCTGGGTCTGCTGGTGGAGGGCCTCGGAAAGGGCCTGCCGATCGTCACGATGCCGTTCACGAACACCGCCCAGGCGGCGCACCCCGCGTTCGGGGAGAACCTCGAACGGCTGCGCCGGTGGGGCGTCACCGTGCTGTACGGCGACGACGTGTACCCGTTGCACCCACCAGGCACCGGCGATGACCGAATGTCCCAGTTCCCCTGGGGGGACGCGCTACGGGCACTGGAACGCAATTCCGGAGCATTACCGGACGCGCCGCGGGCATGGGAACGGAAAGCCGGAGCGTGAGGCCGCGCCGCTGCGCCGAACCTCGCGGAACGAGGTAGCCTCCCCGCCGTGAGCATGCAACGGAGCGGGCCGCAGGGTCGGGACGGATCTTCGCGACCTCGTGGTCCCGAGCCGGCGACCCGTACCGTCTGCGAGCTGATCGACGAGCTGAACACCTGGTATCCGCCCTCCTGGGCACAGCCCTGGGACCGGGTCGGGCTGGTGCTGGGTGAGCCGTCCGATCGGGTGCGCCGGGTGCTCTGCGTGGTCGACGTGGTGCCGGAGACCGTGGCGGAGGCGATCGAGGTGGGCGCGGAGTTGATCGTGGCCCACCATCCGCTGCTGCTGCGCGGCGTCTCCAGCGTCGCGGCCACCACGTACAAGGGCCGGATCGTGCACCGGATGATCCGGGCCGGGATGGGCTTGTTCGTGGCGCACACCAACGCCGACGTCGCCAACCCCGGGGTCTCGGATGCGCTGGCGACCCGCCTGGGCCTCGCGGACCTGCGGCCGTTGCGGGTCGCCGATGGCGTGGCGGCCGGGGAGGGGCGCGGCATCGGCCGGGTCGGAGACCTGCCTGCCCCGATGCGGTTCGCCGATTTCGTCCGGAGTGTGGGGTCGGCGCTGCCGGGAACCCCCTCGGGGGTACGCGCCGCGGGTGACCCCGAGCGGGAGATCCGTACGGTCGCGGTGTGCGGCGGGGCGGGTGATGAGTTCCTGCGCGACGCGGCGGGCGCGGACGCGTACCTCACCGCCGACCTGAGGCACCATCCGGCATCCGAACACCTCGCCGGGGGCGGCCCGGCGCTGCTGGATGCGACGCACTGGGCCACCGAACGACCCTGGCTGGATACGGTTGCCGGGCAGCTCGCGCAGACCGGGGTGGAGACTGTGGTATCCGACCTCTGCACCGACCCGTGGAATCTGCGTACCGACAGCGCGACGACCAAGGAGGAATGCCACTCGTGAAGGCCGATCCGGACGCCCAACGGGGCCTGCTGGAGCTTCAGGCGATCGATACGTCGCTGGCCCAGTTGGCGCACCGTTCCCGCCACCTGCCCGATCATGAGGAACTGCGGCGGCAGGAATCCGAACTGCAGAGCCTCGCGGACGAGCGGGCCAAGGCGCTGGTGGCCGTTGACGACCTGGACCGTGACATCGCCCGCCTGGAACGCGATGTCGACCAGGTACGGCAGCGCGCCGCCAAGGACCAGGGCCGGCTGGACTCGGGTTCCGGGGCGCCGAAGGAGCTGGAGAGCCTGCAGCACGAGATCGCCACCCTGGCGAGGCGGCAGGAGGAGTTGGAGGACTCCGAGCTGGAGCTGATGGAGCAGCGTGAGGGGGCCCAGGCGGCGCTCGACGTCGTCGACAACCGGCTGGCGAGTCTGACCGAGCAGGCCGACGCCACCGCGCGTCGCCGGGACGCCGCGTTGGCGGAGGTCTCCGCGGAGGAGCAGCAGCTTCGCGGCGACCGGGGTCCTCTGGTCGGCTCGCTACCCGATGACCTGGTGGCCCTGTACGAGAAGATCCGGGAGCAGACGGGCCAGGGTGCGGCGATGCTGCGTGCCGGGCGTTGTGAGGGGTGCCGCCTGGAGTTGGCCGGCAGCGACCTGTCGCGGGTACGGTTGTCCGCCCCGGACGAGGTCGTACGGTGCGAGGAGTGCCGGCGGATCCTCGTGCGTACCAAGGAGTCGGGTCTGTAATGGCGGTCGAACGGGTGATCGTCGAGGCCGACGGGGGAGCCCGGGGCAACCCGGGACCGGCGGGTTACGGCGCGGTGGTCGTCGATCCGGACAGCGGGATCGTGCTGGCCGAGCGTGCGGAGTCGCTGGGCACCGCGACCAACAACGTGGCGGAGTATTCGGGCCTGATCGCCGGGCTGGAGGCGGCGGCCGAGCTGGGTGCCCGGGTGGTGGGCGTACGGATGGACTCCAAGCTCGTGGTGGAGCAGATGTCGGGCCGGTGGAAGATCAAGCACCCCGGGCTACGTCCGCTCGCGACCCGGGCCGCCGAGCTGATCCGGGGCTTCGACAAGGTCGAACTGACCTGGATCCCGAGGGCGCGGAACCTCAAAGCCGACGCCCTCGCGAACGCCGCGATGGACGCCGCGGCCGGCAAGCAGCCGGGGAGAGCCGCGGTGGGAAAAGGCCCGGCGGGGCGGCCCGTCGCTGACGCGCCCACCCCGCCAGCCCTCACCGCGCCGGCTCCCACTGCGCCGGCTCCCACCACCGGCAGCTTGACCGCCGCGGCCGCCGACCGGTCGCCTGTCCCCAGCACCGACTCGGAGTCGGCCGCTGTGCTGGGCGCCCGGACTGACGAGCCCACCGCGGGGTCGGCGCGGCCACGACACTGGGCCCCGCGGGCCGAGCAGCACACCCGCCTGATCCTGGTACGGCACGGGGAGACCTCGCTGTCCGTACAGCGCCGGTTCTCCGGGCGTGGTGATCCGGTGCTGACGGAGCAGGGCCAGGCGCAGGCGTTGGCCGCGGCTGCCCGCCTCAGCGCACTGGTCGACTCCGGCGCGAAAACCCGGGTGGTCAGTTCGCCGTTGGTGCGGGCGAGACGTACCGGCGAGGAGCTCGCTGAGGTGCTCGGCGTACCGGAGGTCGTGGTCGAAGATGCCTTCGCGGAGTGTGACTTCGGCGCCTGGGAAGGCCTCACGTTCGGCGAGGTACGCCAGCGGTGGCCGGTGGAACTCGACGCCTGGCTGGCCTCCACCGCGGTGTCGCCGCCGGACGGGGAATCCATCGATGAGGTCACCGCGCGGGTACGCCCCGCCGTGGCGCGGTTGCTGGCCGCGTACCCAGCGGAAACTATCGTGGTGGTCGGCCATGTCACCACCATCAAGGTGGTGCTCCGGGACGCGCTCGACGGCGGCGTACGGTTCCTGCACCAGCTGCATCTCGACCCGGCCGGGGTCTCCATCGTGGACACCTGGCCGGACGGTGGCATCTCGGTACGCCTGGTCAACGACACCAGTCACCTGGGCGTTCTGGCCACGTAGTGCCACGGCCGCGCGGGCCCTCGGTGCGGTTTAGCTCGGCGTACCGGGCCACCCGCTCGGGGTCCACGGTGACCTCCAGGCCCGTCCCGTCCGGCAGCCGCAGCTCGCCCCCGGGGGTGGCGGCCACCCCACCGACCAGTACGTCGTCGGCGCGCCACTGGTGCAGCGGCCTGCGGTGAAGGAATTGCGGTCGTGGCCTCCACCAGTGGCTCCTCACGGACGCAGGGACTCGAGACAGGATGGTGACAACCGAGATCCTCTGATTGTCAACAATCTTCTGCCCAGAGGCGGTGTGCGCGGTTGACCTTCCCCGGGCGGTTCAGGCGAATGCGCGGACCAGCAGAACCAACCCGATCACCGTGCCGTAGCCGACGATCACCCACCGGAGCACAGCGGACGGCAACTGGCGTGTCAACCGGGCCCCGAGGTAGCCGCCCGCGATCGTCGCCGGAGCCAGCACCAGCACCGACAACCAGTGCACCGGCCCGAAAAGTCCGAACACCACCGCGGTCATCAGGCCGACGACTGCCGCCAACACGTTCTTCAACGCGCTGATCCCCGCCATCCGCTCCTCGATCACGAGCGCCAGTACGGCGACCAGCACCACCCCCAGGGCGGCACCGAAATAGCCGCCGTACACCGCGCCGAGGCCGGCCAACAGGTGCAGGTAGAGACGCCGCCGCCGGTGGCTCAACTCGTGTGGGTGGCCGACGATCCGCCGGAGCCGTCCCTGCAACGCCAACGTCGCCGCGGCGCCGAGTACCAGGAACGGCACCACGAGTTCGAACGCCCGAGCGGGGGTGAGCAGCAGGATGGCGCACCCCACAGCGGTGCCGGCGGCTGTCGTGGGGAGCAGTTCGTACGCCGTCCGCCGCTCACCCCTCAGATCCGCGCGGCTGCCGTACACGCTGGCGAGGTAACCCGGACACACCGAGATCGAGTTCGACACGTTCGCGGCCACCGGAGGCAGCCCCGTGGCCAGCAGGGCCGGGAAGCTCACCAGGGAGCCGCCACCGGCCAGCGCGTTCACGCCACCGGCCGCGAGCCCGGCAGCCAGCAGCAGGAGTGCATCGGCAACATCCACAGACTGAGGTTACGGGGCCCGCTTGATGCCGTATCGCGGGGTTTTCCACTGCTGACGGCACACGCAGACCCGTCGGTACGAGATCGTGGTGCCGGACCGCACGTCGGTACCATGGACAGGCACGGCGGACGAGTTGGCCGGGCGGTCGCGTCGGTGGGGGACTCCCGCCGCCGAGGAACGTCCGGGCTCCGCAGGGCAGGGTGGTTGTTAACGGCAACCCGGGGTGACCCGCGGGACAGTGCCACAGAAAGCAGACCGCCTGGTGCGGCGTTACGGCGTCACAACAGGTAAGGGTGAAACGGTGGTGTAAGAGACCACCAGCGCCCCGGGTGACCGGGGTGGCTCGGTAAACCCCACCCGGAGCAAGGTCAAGAGGGAGTCTTCGGGCTCCTGTGCAGGCATTCGAGGGCGGCCCGCCCGAGCCTGCGGGTAGATCGCTAGAGCCTGTCGGCGACGGCAGGCCGAGATGGATGACCGCCCGCGGGGCGCTTCGGCGTCCGGCGACAGAACCCGGCGTACAGGCCGACTCGTCCGCCGTGCCCCAGGTCATGGCCGCACAACATGGCCCTGACCTGCGTCAGCGGCACGCCGCGACGAATCGGAGCTCGCCCCTTAGAGGGTGCCCATCTCGACGATGCGGTGCTTGATTCCGTACGCGACCGCGGCGGCACGCGAGTCGACGCCGAGCTTGGTGAAGATGTTGGACACGTGGCGATGCACCGTACGC
The DNA here is from genome assembly GCA_050701795.1 of Micromonosporaceae bacterium. Lineage (GTDB taxonomy): Bacteria > Actinomycetota > Actinomycetes > Mycobacteriales > Micromonosporaceae > WHSM01. The sequence goes on along the minus strand of JBOGDK010000001.1, from coordinate 30,071 downwards.
TCGCTGAGATGCAGCTCGTTGGCGATCGCACGGTTCGCCTTGCCTCGGGCGATGAGGCAGAGAACCTCGATCTCCCGTGGAGTGAGTCCGCGTGTCTCGGGACCAGGGTCCGTGGCCGCGACGATACGGTCTAGCTGAGCCAGATCCGGACGCGCACCGAGCCGTTCGAATGTCTCCCGGGCCGCTGAAAATTCGAGCCGCGCACCATCATGGTCAGCGAGCGCGCGGCAGGCCTGCCCGATCATGACGTTCAGTTTGGCCCTCTCGTACGGGGCATCCTGCTCCTGCCAGGTACCGGCGGACCGCCGGAGGAGTGGCAACGCACTTCCGGGGTCGCCCTCGGCAAGCGCCAGTGCGCCTCTCACGGCCGACGTCTCGGCCTCGATGACAGGCGTCGTCAGCTCGCCAGTGATCTCCTCGAACTCGGTCACCGCATCCCGGGCCGCCTCGAGATTCCTCTCCTCGAGGTAGATGGTGACCGCGGCCTTCAACAGGTCCAGGCGGTCGGGCTTCGCGGTCACCTCGGTCAGCGCCCGACGGACGCCGGCTGACGCGGCGTCGACGTCACTCTCGGCGAGTCTGAGCAGGGCGAGTCCCGGCTGTGTCGGGCAGCCATGTTCCGCCGCGCGGCGGTAGGCGGCTTCGGCGGCATCCCACTCGCCACGTAGCCGCCGGACCTCACCGAGCTGGTAGTACGCGTGGCCGCAGACCCAGCCGGTGTAGCCGTCGAGGTCGGTACAGACCGCGGCGATCTCCTCGAGGGCGTCCGGCCAGGCGCCGTTGAGGCACATCAACCGCGAGCGGTAGATGCGGCAGTTCCCGAGATACGCGCCTCCCAGACTGCTCAGCGAATCGAGCCACCTGCTCATCGACCGGTTCCAGGCCCCGGCGCGGGCGAAGTCGCGTGCCAGACAGCACCCGCGGACGGCGGCACAGTAGATCCATGGGGTGACGCGTGGCGAAAGGCCATGGTGGAGAATGGCCATCGCCTCCTCCAGGCGATCGAGCCCGTCCTGCAGCCGCCCCTCGTCGATCAGGGTCTGGCCCCACATGCACAAGGCCCAGGGGACCACCTCGCCCTGACCTTCGTCGACGATCGCCCCCAGCATCTCGCCGGCGCGAGAGCGGTTGCCCGTCGCTCCGTGGAACATCGCCTCAGGGATCCTGAGCCACAGGCTGGTGGCCATCGCGGGGCCCAGGGTGCGGCTTGTCTGCTTGAGCCAACCGCTTGCCTGGACGACCTCGTTGCTGTTCAACAGGACCCACCACAGCCAGAACGCCACCTGCGCCGCGTCATCGAGTTCGCCGGCACTGACCCGGAGGTCGAAGACACGGTGAAGCAGGGCGACCGCCTCGTCGCCTCGGGCAGAGACCTGGGCCGCCTCGGCGAACGCTTCAAGATCCTCGACGGCGAGCGGCTCTTCGGCGTCTGCCGCGGCGTACTCCGCGCACGCCTCCTCCCACCGGGACGCACGGTGGAGGTCCCGTGCGCGGACCAGGTGTGCCGTCGCGACGGCTTCCATACCTCCAGCATGGCCCGCCGGATAGGAGATGGGTAGTTGTACCCACGCCCTCGGACTCAGGTGGCAGCCAATGCCGATCCGTACGGCTGCCCCGGTCGGCCAGTCTCGAACCAGAAGCTCGCTAGGCGGGCATCAGATGAAAGAGACCTACGACCCGGGGGGTTCCGATGAAGACGACGAACGTGAACGGCATCGAGTTGGCCTACGACGTCCAGGGTGAAGGGGAGCCGCTGCTGTTCATCCACGGCGCCATCTGGGCAGACTTCCTTCGTCCGTTGGCCGAACAGCCGGCGTTCAGCGGTTTCCAGAGGATCCGCTACCACCGGCGCGGGTACGGCGAGAGCGGCGGACCGGCGGGTGGCTTCGACATGCAGGCGGCCGACATCGTCGCCCTGCTGGACCACCTCGACGTGGACCGGGCACACCTTGTCGGCCACTCCGAGGGTGCGATGATCGCGCTCGTACTCGCAGCCTCCTACCCCGATCGGGTACGGTCTCTGGCGCTGCTCGAGCCGCTGCCGTCGAGCAGTTGGCTGGCTGCCAGCGACTTCGCGGAGCTGCTGGGAATTCTGGGACCGGCGTTCGAGGCGGCGGTGGGTCGTTACCAGGCGGGTGACATCGCTGGCGCCTACGAGGCGCTCTTCGAGCCAACTGGGCTGGACTGGCGGGCGGCGGCACAGGCCGCGGGGCCCGGCGTCGTCGACCAGGGCATCAAGGACGCGGCGACGTTCGTCGAGGGCGAAATTTCCGCATTGGTCGAGTGGACCTACGGGGTCGAGCAGGCGGCAAAGATCGACAGCCCGGTGCTCTCGTGGGGTACCGCCTCGGAGAACCCGATCAACCCCGCGGCGCGAGCTTTCCTCTACGAGTTGTTCCCGCAGCGCGAGGAGGCCATCCTCGTGGACGGAGATCACTTCTCGGTCACCACGGCCCCGGCGGCCGTAGCCGACCCGATCGCCGAATTCGTCTCGCGTCATAGCGCGGCCGCAGCGCTCAGGTGAGGTTGCGGCCCGCGGTGGTCGGGCGCCTGGGTCGGTTCCCTTGAAGGCCTACTTGGAACGGCCTTCGGCCATGTCCATCAGCCGCCGGTCGTGATTCCCCGCAATGGCCACCGCCGGCATGACGGCGTTCCCCGCGGAAAGGCTCATGCTGGCCCGGGCTCACCGGTACGCGCGCTGAGCGGCTCGGGCTCCCGCACCGTGGATTGCGTGGGAAAAAGCCGGTTTCTCAGTTGCAGTGCTGGCCACTCCACCATCCGGACCATGATGATCGAAACGGCTATCGCCGAGAAGTAACGCAGACCGAGGTCAGCCCACGCCGGAACCTCCACCTTCAGCCACGCCGCGAGCTTCTCGTACGCGCTGGCGGCGGCGATATGCCAGATGTAGATCGAGTAGCTGAATACTCCAAGGACGGCGACGACGCTCAATGGTTTCCGTAGCGTGGCCGCGATCCGGGATCGGTAAATGCCGAGCATCACAGCCACGCCGGTCACCGCGGTGACCGTATAGCCGATGGTCGACCCGAGAAGGCTGTACTTCGGCACCAGGATCAGCCACACCAGGCCCGCCACGGTAATCGCCGCCCACAACACCTTCATAGCGACCAGCCGATCGAATACCGGTGCGTGATACACCTGCAGTACCGCAAGGGCAAGGCCGAGGGCGAGTCCGTCGACCCGGAAATGGGTCAGCCACTGCAGGTCGACGTACGGCTCTCCGGCGAGGTATCCCGCGGTGCGTGCTATCGGCTCCACCGCGACGACCGCCAGCAACGCGCAGAGAAGTGCCGAGCTGGGCCACTTGCGGCGTACGGCGAAAGGTAGGAGAAGCGCGGCGGCCAGGTAGAAGTGTTCTTCCACGGCCAACGACCACAGGTGTTTGTGGGAGGTGTCGGCGTAGTTCTGTACGTGAAGCAGCGTCTGGAAGAAGTAGGTGTTCCACGGGTTGTCGCCGAGGAGTAGCTGGGCAATCAGGAAGACGTAGAGCACGGGCCAGAGTTTGAAGATTCTTCGGACGAGGAATCTCCTGCGGTCGAAGTGTTCGGTGTTTTCGATCTCCCGAAAGATGAGCCGTCCGACGAGGAGGCCAGAGAGAACGAAGAACAGGTCCACACCGGCCCAGCCGAACGTCGTTCCGGGCCACCGGAGGGCGTCGATGACACCGATACCGGTGGCCGCACCGTTGAGGTGCCAACCCATCGCGAGCAGGATCGCCAACCCTCGGACAACGTCAAGGTCTTGCTCTCTGTAGCCGAGTGGTGACTGCCCGAGAAGTCTCATCGGTCCAGGCATGCGGAGATCCTAGAGGTAGCCGCCTGGTGACTGCCATCTGCCGTGTCCGAGCGAGCCCGGACGTCGCTTGAATAGCGGGCTCACCGCGGCTCCTGGGACTGCGGTTTCTCGACCACTCGACGCGCTCCGGGAGCGTTGGAATACGTGTCGTTCCGCCGGGCTCCGGAGCGCGGAAATTGACAGACGTCCACAGTAGAATGGAAGGAACCCGGGGCGGAGGGCCCGCTCCAGGCGGCGCCACCCGCACCGGGTCCGCGCGTAGACAACGCGACCCTAACGGTTTCACCTCGGGTGTGTACACACCAATTGGGAAATCGTCACGCGTGTGGTGTCACGGGATTGCCTTTGGGCAGAGAGGTGGTACCCGGAGTGACACCGAGAATCAACGTCCTCACCTTCGCCGACTACGTCAACACGGCGGGAGGTCGCCGGATCGGTCTGATTAGTGCACAGGCCGCGATGTACGCGCCCGGTGGCGCTGCCTGGATGTTCTACCAACCCATTCGGATCGCCATCAAGCGCGGCCGCCAGGAATGCCGCGATGAGGTGATGTTGGCGCAGGCCGTGGAGCGAGCACGCCCGGTGCAGGCTCCCCACTACAAGCAGCTCACCTCGGGTTGGCTGGGGACGATGCCGACCAGGCGTCCGAGCTATGTGCCGGTGGGCGAGACAACCGTCGACATCGGTCCTGTCACGGTGAGGGTAAAGCCGGACCTGGGCCTGCGGCGCGCGAACGGTACGACCGACGTATGCGTTCTCTACCTGAAACAGGCACCGCTTTCCCGGGACGTGGCGCAGGTGGTTCTCGATGCGATGCGTCGTGGAATGCCGTCGCTGCTGCCGGACGGCGCCGCGGTCGTCGTCGACGTGCGGCGCGGCACATGGTTCAGGCCGGGGAAGCGAGTCCGTAAAGGCTTCGCGGGCTGGATGCAGTCGGAGGCTGTCGCGTACGCCCACCACTGGGAACTGGCCACGAGCGCGGCCTGAGTGGACTACCGGTCGGGTCAGGGCCCTGGTTCCGGGTCCTGACCCGACACCGTCGAGTCGGCGACGTAAGACGGGATCAGCGGCCGCGGTGGAGTTGCCCTGGTGAGCTGACGGTGCGGGACGTGCGTACCGGGCGGAAGCAGTGGTCACGGAACCTTGGTGACCGTACGTTGATCAACAGGGTGCCTCTGACCCGGGCACCGGAGGAGATCGCCGGCGACTGTCCGGGGCTTCCCCTGCTGTTGTCCGAGATGCTGGTGGTCCACTACAGACAGTCGGAGCGGCCGAAGCTGGTCGATTTCGCGACCGGAGAGAACGCGTGGCGGGGCTCGTTCGCCTCCCCTGTGGTCGCTGTCGATGGCGACATCGCTGTGCTGCTCCGCGACGCCGGGACGGATCCCGCCGGCGCACACGTGGAGTTTGTCGCAGTGGACATCACAGGCGGTAGGGAACGGTGGCGGCGACTGCCGGCGCTCCGCGGGTTCGGCAGGTTCGGCGGATTCGGGGCCGTGGGTGGCGTCTTCGCGTTCGATGGGCAAGCCCTGTCAGCGGACGGCCGCGTCGATCCGATCGCGGACCTTCGGGTGGCCGACGCGCGCAACGGTCGGCAACTGTGGCGAGCTCGGGACGCCGAGCTGATCGGCATGGGTGACGGCTGGCTGGTGGCCCGGTTCCCCGCGTTCGGTGGCCCGGGAGGCAAGCCGGCCACGATCAAGTACTTCCCCATGTAACGGGTCCGCTGGGCGGAGCACCGTACGGCCTCCGGGTGTCGGGGTTGGTGTCGGGCTGCAACCACACCCCGTGCATATTTCCTTCTGAGCAACCGTTGACAGTGAAGGTTTCCAATCAGCATTGTGCAGCATGAGGATTTCGCTACCCGCCGGTTCCCTTGGCTCCCTGGCAGTTCTCCTGGCCCTGGTAGGCGGGCTCGCCTCCCCGGTGGCCGCGTCCGGATCCACGTCAACGCCGCAAGGATCGGTGGGTGCCGCCGGGTTTTCCAGGTCGGCGATCATCGCCGGCTACCCCGTGTGGGCCCACTTCAGTAACCCCAGCGCAGGTCGCGACTACACCATCCACACCGAACTGCAGCGTCTCATCAACGCGGCGCCTGCCGGTTCGACCATCAAAGGTGCGATCCACTCGATCAGCATCAACTCTGTCGCCGACGCGTTGCTGGCGGCGCAGAACCGTGGCGTCACCGTGATGGTGGTGATCGACGGTAAGAACGAATCCTCCACCGACCCCGCGGTGAGCACACTGAAGCAACTGACGTACCACAAGTTCTGCCAGAACAGCAGCGGTGGCCGTGGGTGCATCAGCACCAGCGCGGACGGTGACATGCACACGAAGATGTTCACCTTCACGTCCACAAAGGACCCCAACGGTGTGGCCCGGAGCAGCGTCTCCTGGTTCGGATCGGCGAACCTCACCTACTCCAGCGGCCCTGACGCGTTCAACAACACGATCACGATCTACGGCGACACCGGGTTCATGAACGGTCTCAACGCCAACTTCTCCGACATGTGGAACCGCAGGCACTACTCCGGCAACAACTACTACGACTCAGCATCCGGTCGCGGCTACTACCAGGCGACCGCCGCGGACGCGTACGCCTCGCCGGAAGGTGCCAACGAGACCGACACGATCGTGACCCGGATCAACGACATGACGCCGGACAGCAACTGCCGACTGAGAATCGGGATGGCGGCTGTCACCGGAGGACGCCCGAAACTGGTCAGCCAGGTCAAGAGCATGAAGTCGAAGGGCTGCCACGTCTGGATGGCGGTGGGCGGCAACTCGACCGACGGGATCTCCATGAGCCGGGCCGTCTACGACGACCTGCTCAGCGCGGGTGTGGCGATCCACAGGAAGGACAAGATCCACGACAAGTTCTTCCTCGCGTACGGCAAGTACGGCACCTCGTACCAGTACAAGGTGTACAGCGGCTCTCAGAACTGGACTCAGGACGCGTTGAACGAGAACGACGAGATCTTCGTCAAGATGGCCTCGGAGACCGGGGGCACACATCCGCTGTACGACGCCTACTACACCCACTTCAACTCCGCGTACAACACCGGGGTGACTTGTACCAGGAGCAACTTCCCCTGCCGTTGAGTTGGTCCGGAAACCCCCTCTCGAGGCCCCATCATGCTTAGCGTGGTGGGGAACAGGCGCCACATCATGGCGGCTGTGTGACGGAGAGGAGTTGCGGTGGGCGCCGCAACCTGGGGGGTGGTGACAGCCACTTTTCTCGCCTCGTTCGTCGAGTTCGTCGAGGCGTTGACGATCGTGCTCGCCATGGGGTTCACCCGTGGCTGGCGTTCTGCCCTGGCAGGCGCCGCGGCGGCGCTGGTCGCGCTCGCGGCGTTCACCGCCGCGGCCGGTTACGCGCTGAGCACCTGGCTACCCGAGGCGGCGCTGCAGCTCGTCGTCGGCACGCTGCTGCTGATCTTCGGCCTGCAGTGGCTGCGTAGGGCCACCCTGCGTGCCAGCGGGCTGAAGGCACTTCATGACGAGAGCCAGGAGTACGCCAGCCAGACCGCCGCCGCGCGCGCCGCGGGCGATAACGAGCGCCACGGCGTCGACATGTTCGGCTTCGTGGTGTCACTCAAGGGCGTGTTCCTGGAAGGAGTGGAGGTCGTCTTCATCGTGATCACTTTCGGGCTCAGCGCGAACAACATGCCGGCCGCCATCTGGGGAGCTGTGAGCGCGGGCGCGATCGTGCTCGTTCTCGGCGCGGTGCTGCACAGTCCGCTGGCCGCCATACCGGAGAACACCCTCAAGTACGGGGTCGGCCTGCTGCTCGGCGCGTTTGGCACGTACTGGGCCGTGGAAGGGCTCGGGGCGCTGCGACCCGGGCACCAGAGCATGGCGTGGCCCGGTGGTGACTGGGCCATCGTCGGCCTGCTCGTGGTGTGGTTCGTGGTCTCCCGGGTGCTGGTCGCCGTACTTCCGAAGCTTCGGCATGCCACGCCAGTTGCCGAGGAGGTGTGACGATGCGGCTTCTCACCGCATTCGGCAGGTTCTGGTACGACTTCATCATCGGCGACGACTGGAAGATCGCCGCCGCCGTGGTCACCGCACTGGCGCTCACCGCGATCCTGCTGATCACCGGAGTGCTCGCCGGGGCGGCGCTGGTGCTGACCGGCGCGGTCGCGGTGGTGGCGCTGTTCGTGCTCAGCATGGTGATCGACGTCCGAGGTTCCTGACCCCCGGCTATTGCGGTGGACGTGGTGTTGCTCGAAACTTTCCTACAACAACAGCAAATCGTCCGACACTGTCAAGGACGTCGCCGATGAGTGCACCGCGGATCTCCCTCGGTCACCTGATCCGCCACACAGTGGCGGTCCTCACGGTGTGCGCCGTGTCGGCCGGTGTCCTGGTCGCCTCGACGTCCCCCGGGATCGCGGCCGTCCCCGATGAGACACCGACCATCCTCTGCACTCTGGATCCCGCGAAACCGAAGCGCCAGTTCCGTGCGATGTGGATCGCCAGTGTCGCCAACATCGACTGGCCGAGCCGTACCGGGTTGAGCATCTCGGCCCAGAAGGCGGAATACCTGTCCTGGCTGGACCTCGCCCGGCAACGCAACTTCAACGCGGTGGTGGTGCAGGTCCGGCCCACCGCCGACGCGTTCTGGCCGTCACCGTACGAGCCGTGGTCGGAGTGGTTGACCGGCACCCAGGGCACCAACCCCGGGTACGACCCGCTTGCCTTCCTGGTCAGCGAGGCACACAAGCGGAACCTGGAGTTCCACGCCTGGTTCAACCCGTACCGGGTGGCGATGCACACCGACCGGAGCCGGCTCCACTCCTCCCACCCGGTACGGCAGCACCCGGACTGGGCGTTCTCGTACGGCGGGAAGCTCTACTACAACCCTGGAATCCCCGAGGTACGCCGCCACGTCGAGGGCGCGATCCTGCACGCCGTGGAGAACTACGACGTCGACGGGGTGCACTTCGACGACTACTTCTACCCGTACCCGGTCAGCGGTGTCACGATCCCGGATCAGGAGACCTACGAGCGGTACGGCGCCGGGTTCGACAACATCGGCGACTGGCGCCGTAACAACGTCAACCTCCTGGTGCAGGAGATGGACCAGCGGATCCATGACACGAAGTCGTGGGTGAAGTTCGGGATCAGCCCGTTCGGGATCTGGCGGAACTCCGCGACCGACCCGCTCGGCTCGGACACCAACGGGCTGCAGTCCTACGACGCGATCTACGCGGACTCCCGCAGGTGGGTCAGGCAGGGCTGGTTGGACTACATCAATCCGCAGCTCTACTGGTACATCGGCCAGTCCGCGGCGGACTACGCGAAGCTGGTGCCGTGGTGGTCGGACGTGGTCGCCGGCACCGACGTGGACCTGTACGTGGGGCAGGCGGCGTACAAGGTGGGCACCGGGGGAGCGTGGGACGACCCGACCGAGCTGACCCGGCACCTCACCCTCAATCGCGGCTACTCGCAGGTCACAGGCGACGTGTGGTTCAGCGCGAAGGACGTCCGGGCCGACCGGCTCGGTGGGATCAGCAGGGTCGCGACCGACCACTACTCGCGGCCCGCGTTGATCCCGGTGATGCCGCAGCTCGGGGGCGCGCCCCCGGCGGCACCGACGATCACCGGGGCCACCCGGGGCACCGACGGGATCCGGCTGACGTGGACCGGCGAGGGCACCTCGTACGCGGTCTACCGGTTCTCCGGTGACGTCACCGCCGACCCCTGCGGGTTCGCCGACGCCCAGCATCTGATCGGGACGGTGCGCGACACCACCTTCACCGACACCGCGGCTGGCTCCGGGACATACACCTACTACGTCACCGCCCTGGACCGGCTGCACAACGAGAGCCCCAGCAGCGGGCGGCGGGTGGTGACCGGCTCAGGTACCTGGACCACCATCGTCGACAACACCAGTGGCGATTTCGCGGCCAGCGCCAACTGGGGCACCTCCACCTGGTCCAGCCAGCGGTACGGCACCAGCTACCGGTTCGCCTCGCCGGTGCCGGCCAGTGACCCGGCCTGGTACCGCGCCACCATCCCGGAGGCGGGCACGTACCGCATCGAGGTCTGGTATCCGGCCGACCCTGGGTACAACAGCGCCACCCCGTACCTGGTGGATGCCGTCGGTGGCCTGACGACCGTACGGGTCGACCAGCGTACGAACGGCGGCCGCTGGGTCAGCCTGGGCACGTTCTCGCTGGCAGTCGGTGCCCAGAACGTCGTAGGTGTGAGCCGGTGGACGTCCACCACCGGGTACGTGATCGCCGACGCGGTCCGGATCACCCGGGCGTAACGGTGCGACACCGGTCCTGGCCCTCCCGTCAGGCCGGTCGCGAGTTCTCCGGCCACCCTGGCCGTGCCCGTCCCGCCGCGTCACGGGCCCCTCGATGTCCTCACAGCGACGTTGCGGGACCCACGATCTGGTCCCACCCGCACCACACCCCCCGGCACCACACACCACCCCCCGTTCACCCCTGCTCAGGAGGCTCCCATGTCCGCTGCCCGTCTACCCCGCCGTGACCTGATGCGCGGCGCCGTCCTGCTCGGCGTCGGCGTCGCCGCCGGTGGGTTCGAACTGGTCCGGAGCGCGGCGGCGTACGCCGCGGTACCGGAACCGCGGATCTACGGCACCGCGGAGTGGGGCGCCCGGCCCCCGCGGTCCGCGGTGTCGATCAACAACTACCGGCCCACCAACCTGATCATCCACCACACGGCGACGTCCAACTCCACCGACTACTCGCTGTCGCACGCGTTCGCGCTGTCCCGGTCGATCCAGAACTGGCACATGGACAACAACGGCTGGATCGACACCGGACAGCACTTCACGATCAGCCGCGGCGGGTACGTCACCGAAGGCCGGCACCGCAGCCTGGAGACCCTGCGGGACGGCATCAGGTTCGTCCACGGCGCCCACGCCGGCAGCGCGAACAGCACGTCGATCGGGATCGAGAACGAAGGAACGTACACATCCGTGGGTCCGACGACCGCGCTGTACGACGCGCTGGTGGACCACTGCGCGTACATCTGCCAGGAGTACGGCATCGCGACCAGCAGGATCATCGGCCACCGGGACGTGAATTCCACCGCCTGCCCGGGCGATGTGCTCTACAGCAGGTTGCCGCAGCTGCGTGCCGACGTCGCCGAGCGACTCGCGGGCGGCGGCGGTTCCTGGAGCGTGATCGTGGACAACGCGACCGCTGGCCGATTCACTGCCAGCGCCAACTGGGGTGTCTCGACGTTCTCCAGCGCCCGGTACGGCACCAACTACCGGTACGCCGATCCCGTGCTCGCCAGCGACGCTGCGTGGTTCAAGGTGAACCTTCCCGAGGCCGGTACCTACCGGGTCGAGGTGTGGTACCCGTCGAACGCCGGCTACAGCAGCTCGACCCCGCACGTCATCGTCACCACCAGCGGCAACCAGGTCGTGAACGTGGACCAGCGCAGCGGGGGAGGAGCCTGGCGTTCCCTCGGCACGTTCAGCCTCGCCGCCGGTGACCGGGATCTGGTCGCGGTGAGCCGGTGGACCACCGCGACCGGGTACGTGATCGCCGACGCGGTACGGGTCACCAAGATCTGACAAGTACGTCTGGCGGCCCCGCCTGCCACAGCTCGGCCTGCCACGGCGGGTCTGCCGGGCACCGGCTCGGATCGGCTCGCCACGTGGGCTCAGCTCCGGGGCCGCCAGACGTACCGGATGTCCGGCTCACGCTCCTCGTTTCCGGCGCCGTCGGTACGCTCCACCGCCAGGAACCCGTGCCGCTCGTAGAACCGTTGCGCCGGCGCGTTCACCTGGAACGTCCACAACCGCAGGCCCCCTGGACAGCGTCGCTTCGCCAGCGTGGTCAGGTCGCCGCCGATCCCACGCCCCTGGTACGGCGGGTCGACGTACAACTGCTCCAGCCAGTCGCCGTGCAGCACCATCACGGCCGCCACCGTGCCGTCCACGACCGCGACCCAGGTCTCTCGCGACGGCACCACCACGTCGCGGAACCAGGCTCGTACCTCGTCGTCGGAGTGTGCCCGGCGGACGGTGGGAAGGGCGGCGGCGTACGACCTCAGCCACACCTCGGCGACGGCGGCGGCGTCGCGGGGGTCCGCCCGCCGTACGGTCGCCTGGTCGTCTCTGTCTGAGGTCTCCACAGCTCGGCACGGTACCCGTACGACGGCCGCGTACGGGTGGTGAAGCTGATCGAAGCCGGAGACTTCCCGTTCGACGGCACCTGGTGCGACTTCCGTCCCGCCCCCCGTCATGGCCGGTGCCGCGGCTCGACTGAGGACAGCGGGTGGTATTCGGCGGCGTCCGTGGTGTGGCGTACCAGGTCCATGCCGACGAGCTGGCCGGATATCGGCAGGGCGTCCGAGGCAAGCCGAGCGGCGGCCCCGAGCAGGTGGTCGTCGACCTGCATCGCCAGCGTGCAGTGCGGCATCCAGCGCCCCGGACGGTAGTACGGCCAGCACACGATGCCAGCGCGATCCAGCGCCCGGTGGATCTCGTGGTGCAGCGTCAGCAGCTCCTCCGTGACGACCGGGCCGAGCCAGAGCACGCCACCGGGGAACAGGCCGACGCACCGCAGGTCGACGGGTAGCCCGGTGGGGTACGGCAGGGCGGCGAGGGCATCGCGTACCACCGTCACGTCGAGCCAGTCGGCGACCGTGACCGACAGGTGCGGGCGATGCTGTGCATGGGTGTGACTCGCCAGCGGGGCGACGCCTTCGGCCTCCACCCGGGTCCAGAGTTCGCGGATCCGGGTTTCGGTCTCGGCATCGAATGCCAGCTCGATGCCCGCGCTCACCCGTTCAGCCATTGACCCATCCCACGTGGTGGGGTGAGGGCGGGTCAACACGCCGACCGCGATGGCGTGTCGAGATGTCGGCAGCCAACCAGGTGCGGACATCGGGCAGAGTGGAGGTCATGAGCGAGACGGCGTATTCCTGGTGCCTGCGGCACAGTCGGGTGGAGTCCACCGGCGACGTCTGCCCCGCGCAGCATCTCCTCGGGCCGTACCGGACGCCGGCCGAGGCGGAGCAGGCGCTGGAACGGGTCAAGCAGCGCGAATCTGAACTGGAAGCCGAGGACGCCCGGTGGGAGGGTGAGTAGACCCTGCCAGAGGGATGACCAGGAAGGCTGGTGAGGCGTGGCGAGTCTGCGAGTACGTGCCCCGCGGATCGACTTCAGCGCGTTGCGCCGCGAGCTGGAGCTGCCCACCGAGTTCCCCGCCGAGGCGATGCGACAGGCTGAACAAGCGGCGGAACGCGCCACCGATGTGCTCGCCGGGTTGCCGGACCGCACCGACATCGGCTTCGTGACGATCGACCCACCTGATTCGCTCGACCTCGACCAGGCGGTCCACATCGCGCGTCAGGGCTCCGGCTACCGGGTGCACTACGCGATCGCCGACGTGCTGTCGTACGTGCCGCACGGCTCCGCCCTCGACGCGGAAAGCTGGGCCCGGGGTCAGACAATCTACTTCCCGGACGACCGGGTGCCGCTGCACCCGCAGGTGCTCAGTGAGGGCGCGGCGAGCCTGCTGCCGGACCAGGTACGCCCCGCGGTGCTGTGGACCATCGACCTGGACGGCGAAGCGGAACAGACCGGGGTCACCGTGGCACGCGCCGCGGTACGCAGTCGCGCCAAGCTCGACTACGCCGAGGTGCAGCGGGCCGTCGACGCCGGGACCACGCCGGAGCCGATCGCGCTGTTGCCCGAGGTGGGGAGGTTGCGGCATGCCTGGTCCGAACGGCACGGCGCGATCAACCTGCCGCTTCCGGAACAGGAGATCACCCGGGACGGGGATGGTTGGCGGCTGGAGCTGCGGGCGCCGTACCCGGTGGAGGAGTACAACGCGCAGATCTCGCTGCTCACCGGCATGGCCGCCGCCACGATCATGCTCGACGGGGGCTTCGGGTTGCTGCGTACCCTCCCGACGGCCGAAGCCAAAGACCTGGCGCGGGTACGCGCGGCCGCCCAGGCGCTCGGTGTGCGGTGGCCGGACGGGGTGACCGTCGGCGAGGTGGTGACGCAGCTCGACCCGGCTACCCCGCATGGCGCCGCCGCGCTGGACGTGATCACGGAACTGCTCCGCGGTGCCGGCTACACCGCCTTCGACGGGGCGGCCCCGGATCATCCCGAACACGCCGGGGTGGGCGCCCCGTACGCGCACGTCACGGCCCCGTTGCGGCGGTTGCCGGACCGGTACGCGACCGAGGTGTGTCTCGCGCTGCACTCCGGTGGCGAGGTGCCGCCCGAGGTGCGGGAGGCCGTACCGAAGTTGCCAGAGGTGATCACGTCCTCCGACCGGCGCGCCGGTGAAGCCGAACGCGCCACCATCGACCTCACCGAGGCGGTGCTGCTCGCAGATCGGGTCGGGCAGACGTTCGACGCGGCGGTGATCGAGGTCAACGGCGACAACCGCGCCTCGATCACGCTGCAGGACCCACCGGTACGCGCCCGTTGTGAAGGGGCCGGCCTGAAACCCGGCGAGCCGGTACGGGTACGCCTCGTGGAGGCCGATCCCACACGACGCCGCGTCCAGTTCACCGTCGCCGACGTGTGAAGATGGCCGGATGTCTGTCGATGACGTGACGCTGGCGATCCTGGGCGGCACCGGTGACCAGGGGCGTGGGTTGGCGTACCGGTTCGCCCGTGCTGGCCAGAGGGTGCTCATCGGGTCCCGGGACGCTGAGCGCGGTGCCGCGGTCGCCGCCGAGCTCTCGGCGCTGCCGGGTGCCGAAGCGGGGCGGGTCACGGGCGGGGACAACGCCACGGTGAGCGCCGAGGCCGACCTGGTGATCGTCGCGGTGCCATACGACGGCCACGCGAAGACCCTGGAGTCGGTACGCGACCAGCTCGCCGGCAAGATCGTGGTCGACTGTGTGAACCCGCTCGGCTTCGACAAGCGTGGGCCGTACGCCCTGGAGGTGCCGGAAGGCAGCGCGGCGGAGCAGGCGTTGGCGCTGCTGCCGGAATCCCGGGTGGTGGCCGGATTCCACCACATCAGCGCGGTGCTGCTGGCCGACCCCGAGGTGGCCGAGATCGACACCGACGTCCTGGTGCTCGGCGACGACCGTGAGGCGACCGACCTGGTGATCGCGCTCGCCGGCCGGATTCCGCGGATCCGGGGCGTGTACGCCGGTCGGCTGCGTAACGCGCGTCAGGTGGAGGCGCTGACGGCGAACCTGATAGCGGTCAACCGGCGGTACAAGTCCCACGCCGGGATCCGGGTCACCGACGTCTAGGGCCTGCTGCCGGCGCGGAGGCTGGAAGGGTTCGCTGACAAGTAGCCGACTTGTATCTGGTTTGTATCCGTTCCTCGTTGGATGAACACCTGCCCGCCCTTGGCGGGTCGCTTCACTCCCGGAGGAGGAACGATGCGTGCATTGAGCTTGCCGCGTGCCAGATGGCGACTGTTCGCCTTCCTGGCCACGTTGGCGCTGGCAGCTGGCGTGCTGGTGGCCACGATGGCGAACGCGGAGGCGGAGGTCGGGGTCACCGCCCGGCCGAATTTCCGGATGCCGTTCATTTGTGGTCAGACCTGGACGGGCAACAACTGGAGAGGTCACGACCCGCCGCACTCGATCGACTGGAACCACTACAACGCGAGCGGCGCCCCCGACGACTTCGGTCGCCGGGTGGTCGCCAGCGCCGGGGGGAAGGTCCTGGCGTCCTACTACTCGACAGCCACCGGCTACGGGCACACCATCGTGATCGGCCACGGCGGCTACTGGCGGACCCGGTACGCGCACCTCAGTGATCGCATGGTCTCCAAGGGCGCAACGGTCAGCAAGGGCCAGGTGATCGGGAAGGTCGGCAAGTCGTCCGCGAAGTACAACCTGTCTCCGCACCTGCACTACGAGCAGAAGCACGACGGCAACGTCGTCGTCTCCGTGGTCGAGGGCGTCCGCTGGTACGACTACCTCAAGCGGAAGCAGAAGGCCTGCTGAACGGTCCAGTCCCGCGGGACTGAACACCGATTCACCCTGATGGCCGGCGGTGGTGGCTACCGCCGGCCATCAGCGTGCGCCGTCCCATCTGGCGGCCGCGGGCCGCCACATGTCACCCCAGATTGCGCAGCCGCGCGTCGATCAACGCCACCTGATCCTGCTGTGCAAGCTGCCGCCAGGCCGACAGGGAACTCTGGAAATAGCGACGCGCCGTCCCGGTACGACCGGTCGCCTGATTCAGCTCACCGAGCAGCGAGGTCGCGCTCGCGATGGCACGGCGATCCCCGAGTTGCCGTTGCACGCTCAACGCATCGGTCAGGAGCGAGGAGGCCACCGCCGGCCGGCCATCCCGGAAGCACAGCTCAGCGATCGCCTGCTGGACGTACGCGGCGCAGTGGGCGTCGCCGAGATCGTCGAAGGTCACCAACGCGTTCTCGAGCTGTCGCTGTGCGCTCCGGCGGTCGCCTTCCATCTCGTGCAGCACCGCCATCCGGCGGCGTACCTGCGCCTCCCGGTGCCGGTCGCTGAGTGCCGATGACAACCGCAGCGCGGTCCGCAACCACGGGGACGCCTTGTCGGGGCGCCGCCGGTCCAGCCAGACGGAGGCGATGGCGTTGTGAGCGACGGTCTGTCCGTGCTGGTCGTCGGCGCTGTCGAAGTGGTGCAGCGCCGAGGTGAAGTCGCTCAGTGCGGTGTCGGAGTCCCCGAGAATCCGGTGCACCGACCCGGTGCCGATCGCGGCGACGCTCTCCGCCCAGCCGTCACCGACTTCTCGAAGCATCCATCGAGACTGTTCGAAAGCCGCCAGCGCATCGGTGTACCGGTCCTGGTAGAGGTGCAGCTGGCCCATGTTGCGCAGCAGTGACGCCGCGGACCGGTCGGGTGTGTTGGGCAGCGCCCGCAGCACCACCCGATGAGTGTGCAACCAGTCCCGGTAGTGCCCCCGCAGGTCGAAGTAGCCGGCGAGTTCGACCGCCAGATCGGCCGCCTGAGGTGCCAGGCCAAGAGCGACAGCGGAGTCGACGGAGGTGACCAGCAGATGGCGTTCGGTTTCGAACCAGGTGACGGGGTCACGTCGTACCGTCTCGGCGGTGTGGTGGGTGTCGTTGCCGTTGCGCGGCCGATGGCCCACGATGCCGAAGAATCGGGTCGACATACGTTGATTGGCGGTACGTGCCAGGTTGGTGAACGCTCGTACCAGGTGCTGCTGACCTGCCCGGCGCTCCGGAAGCGGGCCATGGGCGGCGAGTTCGGCAGCGTACGCGTGGAGCAGACCGTGCAGCTGGTACCGCGGCTGCCCGATCCGGTCCGCTCCGACGTACTGGAGCAGGTGTTCGGTGAGCAGGGTCTCGAGGTCGTCCTGTGGCGGCGACCCTCGGCCGACCGCGGACACGATCCAGCCGGGCAGTGGTACGTGGGGAAGCTGACCCAGTGCCCGGAACGTCGCGGCGGCCGACGGCGACAGCGCTCGGTAACTGAGGTCGGCGCTGGCCCGTACCTCCAGCCCACCTGCCCGGAGTTGATCCAGGCGGCCGTCCTCGGGGTGCAGCGACTCCGCCAACTCCCGAATCGTCCAACCCGGACGGTTCGCCAGCCGGGCGCCGGCGATCCGTACCGCGAGCGGCAGCAGGCCGCAGGCGGACAACACCCGGTCGGTGTCGGCGGTCTCGTCACGAACCCGGTCCTCACCGACGATCGCCGCGAACAGCCTGCGAGCCTCCCGGTGCTCCATTACGCCGACTTCACAGTGCCGGCCCGGTACGTCCGGCAGCCGGCGCCGGGAAGTCATCAGGACAGCGGAGCCACCCGCGCCCGGTAGCAGGGGTCGTACCTGATCGCCCGTGGGGACATCGTCAAGCACCACCAGCACCCGGCGGCTGGCGACCCGGGCCCGGAACACCGCGGCGCGTTCGGCCAGGTCCGCGGGGATCGCCGGATCTGGCAGCCCGAGGCACCGCAGGAGTTCGGCCAGTACGTCCGCGGGGTGGCGCGGGCTGCCGGACACCGACCCCATCTCGACGAACAACTGACCGTCGGGAAAGGCGTCGCGTACCTGGTGCGCCAGGTGCACCGCGAGCGTGGTCTTTCCGACGCCCGGCGCACCGGACAGCACTGCCACCACGGGGCACTGCCCGGCGGAGCGCAGCAGCTCTCGCGTCGACTCCACCGTGGGCCCTCGCCCGGTGAAGTCGGCGATGTCCATCGGGAGCTGACAGATCGGCACCGGCGTCGCGCAACCGCCCCCGCAACGGCCGTCCGGGTCGTTCGTGGCGATCTGGCTGCCGAGCTGCCGCAGCGCTACGCCCGGGCTGACCCCGAGCTCGGTCGCGAGCACCGTCTCGGCTCGGGTGTACGCGGATCTCGCCTCGGCGGTACGTCCGGTCTGGTACAGCGCCTGCACCAGCATCCGCCACAGGTTCTCCCGGATCGGGTCTTCGGCCAGCATCGCTCTGAGGTCCGCGACGACGGTCTCGTACCGGCCGAGGGCGAGGTGAAGTTCGGCGCGTTCCTCCACCGCCGCCGCCCGTAGCTCTCCGAGGTGGGTCAGCACCGGGTCCCACACCACGCTGGTGGTGAGGTCCTGCAGGGCACGTCCCCGCCACAGACCGAGCGCGGAGTCGTACGCCTGGAGGGCTCGCGCATCCTCTCCGGCGGCGTGTCGGGACCTGGCCTGTCCGAGCAACCGCTCGAAGCACACCAGGTCCATGTCGTCGTCAGCGACGTCGAGGCGGTACCCGGAGGGGTCGGTACGCACACATTGGGGGTCGAGTCCGCCGGCGGCCAACGTCTTGCGGAGCGAGTTGACGTAGGTGCGGATGTTCGCCACCGCTGACGGAGGCGCCCCCGACGGCCACAACACTTCGGTGAGTACGTCGACGGACGCCGACCTGGAGGGCTGCAGCAGGAGCGTGGCGAGAATCGCGGACGGCTTCCGGCCGCCGATCCGGATCGGGGCACCGCCGGTGGACACCAGCAGGGGGCCGAGCACCGCGAACGCCGGCTGGCCCATGTGCCCTCCCCGTTGCCGGGGGATCGCTCCACCGGCGCGGGAATCATAGCGACAGGAACCGATTACCAGCCAGACCGTAACCTGCCGGCGCTGACGGCGGACCGCACACTGGCCCGGCAGCGAGGCGTACGGGTCTGATCAGCCGCCCAGGTGCTCGGCGGCGACCCGCTTCGGCACCACCATCCGCCAGGCGTCGATCACCAGCTCCCGCATCTCGTCGGGCTCCAGCGCCGCGACCCGGGCGCGTACCCACTGGAAGCGCAGGTCCGAACGCTCCGGCATCAGGAACTTCTCCGGCTCGGAGGCGACCAGCGCCTCCCGCTCCTCCTTCGGGAAACCGAAACCCATCAGGGTCTCGTCCCGGCTGAACGACACGTAGACGAGGCCGCGTACCCGGAACTTGACCCTGTCGTACACCAGGGCTTCCTCGGTACGTGGCAGGGTCAGGGCGAGCGCGCGGACCTCGTCCACAGTTACCGGCATCCGGCAACCCTACGAGAAGGCGTGCTCCTCGGACGGGAAGACGCCGCCGCGCACCTCCTCGGCGAACTCGCCCGCCGCCCGGCTCAGTACGCCGTGCAGGTCGGCGTACCGCTTGACGAACCGCGGCGTCTTCCCGGTACGCAGGCCCGCCATGTCCTGCCACACCAGCACCTGGGCGTCGGTGTCGGGGCCGGCGCCGATGCCGACGGTCGGGATCGGCAGCTCCGCGGTGATCCGCTTCGCCACATCCGCGGCCACCATCTCCAGCACGACGGCGAACGCCCCCGCCTCGGCGACCGCGTGCGCGTCGGCGACCACGTTCTCAGCTGAGAGCCCGCGTCCCTGCACCCGGTAGCCGCCGAGCTGGTGCTCGCTCTGCGGGGTGAAGCCGACGTGTCCCATCACCGGGATCCCGGCCACGGCCATCGCGGTGATCTGGCGCCGCATCCGGCGGCCGCCCTCCAGCTTCACCGCGTGTGCGCCGCCCTCCTTCATCAGCCGTACGGCGCTGCCGAGCGCCTGTTCCGGGCCGGCCTCGTAGCTGCCGAACGGCAGGTCGCCCACGACCAGGGCGCGTTTCGTGGAGCGGGCCACCGCCCGCAGCAGCGGGATCAACTCGTCCAAGGTGACCGGAAGCGAGGTCTCGTTGCCGTAGACGTTGTTGGAGGCGGAGTCACCGACCAGCAGCACCGGGATCCCGACCTCGTCGAAGATCGACGCCGTGTACTGGTCGTAGCTGGTGAGCATCGGCCACTTCTCGCCGCGTTCCTTCGCGGCGAGCAGGTGAGGGATCCGGACCCGTTTCGTACTGGTCTGGCCGCCGTAGAGAGAGGCCACCTCGGGTGGCTGGGCATGCGGTACGGACATAGTCGGCTCCTTTGCCTCGAGGCCCGCGTACGGGTCCCCGGGTGGACATAGCCTTATCCCGTCATCCTGACACCACCCCAACCCCCCGATACCAAACCATGCAACATGTCACACCCCCCTCGCGCAGGGTTACGCGTGTTCGCGGAAGCGGTTGGTGATCGGGAGGCGGCGGTCGCGGCCGAAGGACTTGTGGCTGATCTTGGGGCCTGGCGCGGTCTGGCGGCGTTTGTACTCGGCGGTGTCGACAAGGCGGATCACGCGTTCCACGATGGCGGGGTCGTGCCCGGCGGCGATCAGCTCTCGGTGGCCGAGATCGTCGTCGACGTAGCCGGCCAGGATCGCGTCGAGTACGTCGTACGGGGGGAGCGAGTCGCTGTCCAACTGGCCCGGACGCAGCTCCGCGCTCGGTGGTTTCGAGATGGTGTGCTCCGGGATCGGTGGGGTCTGGCCACGGGTCGCGGCGTGCTCGTTGCGCCACCGCGCCAGCCGTTGTACCAGCGTCTTCGGTACGTCCTTGATCGGCGCGTACCCGCCCACGGAGTCTCCGTACAGGGTGGAGTAGCCGACGGCGTACTCGCTCTTGTTCCCGGTGGCGAGTACCAGGTGGCCTTCCTGGTTGGACAACGCCATCAGGACCACACCGCGGATCCTCGCCTGCAGGTTCTCCACCGCCAGACCCGACAGCGACATGTTGACCAGGAACGCGTCGACCATCTCCTGGATCGGCTCCACCCGGTACTCCAGGCCGGTGCGCTTGGCGAGGTCGGCGGCGTCGTCCCTGGAGTGCTCGGAGGAGAACTGGCTCGGTAATGACACCGCGACAACGTGATCAGCTCCGAGGGCGTCGACGGCGATCGCGGCGACCACCGCGGAGTCGATGCCGCCTGACAGGGCGATGACCACCGAGCGGAAGCCGTTCTTGCGTACGTAGTCCCGGGTGCCGGTGACCAGCGCCTGCCACACCTCGGCCTCGCTGCCGAGCCGGTCCGCGATCCCGGGCGGGGGCGCCGGCTCGGCCGGGGTGTCCACGGATTCGGACAGCGTCACCCGCTCCACCGACATCTCACCGACGTCGCCGGACGGGCCTCCGGCGGCGGCCGGCAGGTCGAGGTCGGTGACGAGGAGCTGCTCGTCGAACTGGACTCCGCGGGTGAGCAGGGTGCCGTCGGCGGCGACCACCATCGAGTCGCCGTCGAAGACCAGTTCGTCCTGGCCGCCGACGGTGTTCACGTACGCCACGGTGGCGCCGGCCTCGGCGGCGCGACGCCGTACCAGCGGGAGCCGTACGTCGTCCTTGTTCCGCTCGTACGGGGACGCGTTGATGTTCACCACCAGCCCGACGTTGGCGCGTCCGGCGACCGCGAACGGGCCGCCGGCCTGCCAGAGGTCTTCGCAGACCGTGAGCGCGACATCGACGCCGCCGATGCGTACCACCGGAAGGGTGTCGCCGGGGACGAAGTAGCGGTCTTCGTCGAACACCCCGTAGTTGGGCAGGTGGTGCTTGTAGTACGTGGCGACCACCCGGCCGCCGTGCAGTACGGCGAGGGCGTTGCGGGGTCCGCGGGCGGGGTCGGAGTCGGCGTCCAGCCGGGCGGGTCCGTCGGCGTCGAGGTAACCGACGACGACCGCGCAGTCCCCGGCGCCATCGCCGACCAGAGTCGACGCCAGGTCGGCCAGGGCGGCCCGGCTGGCGGCGACGAAGGCCTCCCGGAACACCAGATCCTCCGGCGGATACCCGGTCAGCGTCATCTCCGGGAACACCACGACGTGAGCGGCGGCGGCCACGGCCTGGCGGGTCCAGTCGCGGACCAGGGCCGAGTTGCCGGCCAGCCCGCCGACGGTCGGATTCGTCTGGGCAAGTGCGACGCGCAACGTTGGCATGCACCCATCATCGCAACGCCACACAGCGGGCTGCCTCGCGGTTCCCGGAGGGACCGGGTCGCACCACAAGAAGTGCCACCTGACCAGCGGTACAGGTTTTACAAACGCCTGACGATCTGTATGCGGGTTCTTGATGTCCCGCGGGTTATGTCTGTTTCCTTCAGTTCATCCACCAAAACTGAAGGATTTTTCTTCAATCTCCATCGGATCCGCTCCGGAAAGGCGTACCTATGCGAGGTCTCAGACATCTGCTCGTTCTCGCGGCGGCAGTGCCGTTGGCCGTGGCGGGAATGCTGCCCGCCACGGCGACCACCGTCGAGCACGTGAAGGTGACACCTGCCAGCGGCGAGAAGGTCGCCGGTCAGTACATCGTGACCCTGGACAGCGGGATCGGGGCCACCGACGTGGCGGCCGGGGTCGCGGCGAAACCGCTGTTCACATACACCGCGGCATTGAACGGGTTCGCGGCGAAGCTCTCCTCCGGGCAGGTCTCCGCGCTGCAGCGCAACCCGCGGGTGGCGCGCATCGAGGAGGACGGAGTGGTGCGGGCGACCGCCACCCAGAACAACCCGCCGTGGGGGCTGGACCGGATCGACGAGCGGGAGCGCCCGCTGTCGGACACGTACAGCTACAACCACAGGGGCTACCAGGTCAAGGCGTACATCATCGACACCGGCATCCAGGCCGGACACCCGCAGTTCGACGGCCGGGCACGGAACGTCTTCGACGCGTTCGGTGGCAGCGGCCGGGACTGCAACGGGCACGGTACGCACGTCGCCGGCACCATCGGCGCGACACGTTACGGGGTCGCGAAGCGGGTCCAGCTGCGTGGTGTGAAGGTGCTCGACTGCAACGGCAGCGGGACGTTCTCCGGGGTGATCGCGGGGGTCAACTGGGTGACCCGTAACCACGGCAACCCGGCGGTGGCGAACATGTCGCTGGGCGGGTCCAGGAGCGCTTCGGTCAACGACGCGGTGACCGCGATGACCCGGTCCGGGGTGTTCACCGCGGTGGCGGCCGGCAACAGCAACGCCAACGCCTGCAACGCCTCGCCCGCGAGTGCCGCGAACGTCACCACGGTGGCCGCCAGCGACCGTACGGACACCAAGGCGTCGTTCAGCAACCACGGCAGCTGCGTCGAGGTGTACGCGCCCGGCGTCAACATCACCTCGACCTGGTTGAACGGTGGGACCAACACGATCAGTGGAACGTCCATGGCCTCACCGCACGTGGCCGGCGCCGCGGCGATCTACAAGCAGTTGCACCCTGGGGCGTCCAGTGCCGCGGTCAACAGGTGGATCATCGACGTCTCCACCAAGAATGTGATCAAGGGCAGCCCGACCGGTACCCCGAAGCGGCTGCTCTACAAGCGGCCGGCTCTGTAGCGGGGGCTTCCTCAAAGAACTGGTCGTGACGGCGGGGCCGGGCGGTAGCGCCTGGCCCCGCTGTTTCATGCCCAGCCCGGGACAGGGGTCCGGTATGGGGTCGCGGGTACCGGGATATCGATAAATGTTGATAAGCTGTCGCGCGCACCCGGTAGTCGTACCCGTACAGAAAGTCGCCTTCCGGAAAGGTGTGGCTGACGATGCGACGCTCCCTGATCGTCCTCGCCGCGGTATTGCCACTGGTCCTGGCCCCTTCGTTGGCGCCCGGCGCGGTTGCCGCCCCGGACCGGGGCAACCCGTACATCGTCACGCTCACCGACGGCGTGAAGGCCACGTCGCTGGCACAGTCGCTCGGGGTCCGGCCGCGTCACGTCTACACCACCGCGTTGTCCGGCTTTGCCGCGACGCTCACCGACGCCCAGGTACTTGCCCTACGGCGCAACCCACACGTCGACCGGATTGAGCCGGACGGGCAGGTCCACGCCCAGGCCACCCAGCTGGACCCGACCTGGAATCTGGACCGGATCGACGAACGGCAACCGGATCTCGACTCGTCGTACTCCTGGCAGCACAGCGGGCAGGGCGTCACCGCGTACATCATCGACACCGGGCTGCAGACCAGCCACCCCGAGTTCACCGGTCGCGCCGCGGTGGCCTACGACGTGTTCGGAGGCGACGGGCAGGACTGCAACGGCCACGGTACGCACCTCGGCTCCATCGTCGGAGGGCAGCGGTACGGCGTCGCCAAGGACGTGGCGCTGCGCAGCGTACGGGTGCTCAACTGCAACGGCAGCGGCACTTTCTCCGGGGTGATCGAGGGCATCGACTGGGTCGCGGGGCATCACACCGGTCCGGCTGTCGCGTTGCTGGCGCTCGGAGGCAGCTACAACGAAGCGATCAACAACGCGACCACCGGGATGGCCGACGCCGGGGTGTTCACCGCCGTCGCCTCGGGCGCCAGCAACACCGACGCCTGCGCTTTCTCCCCGGCCAGTGCGGAGAACGTGATCACCACCGCGGCAAGTGACGGGTCGGACAGCCGGGCCTCGTTCACCAACTACGGCCCCTGCGTTGACCTGTACGCACCGGGGGTGAGCGTCACCGGTGCCTGGCCCGGGTCCGGCACCGCCACCCTGAGCGGCACCTCGATGGCGGCGGCTCACGTCACCGGAGCCGGCGCGATCTACCGGGAAGTGGACCCCACCTCCTCCAGCGCGGAGGTCAACGCCTGGGTGATCTCGGTGTCGACCAGGAACGTGATCAAGAACAATCCGGCGAACACCCCGAACCGGCTGCTCTACAAGGCGCCGGACCTTTAGCCACCCCCTTGGGTCCCCCCGCCGGCCGGGTCCGCATCATGCGGATCCGGCCGGCTTCGGGGTGCGGCCCCTTCCGGGTGCGGCCTGCGAGGTACCGCCCCGCAGCGCCCGCTGGCCGCGTCGGCGCACGGTCACCGCCCGCCGCGTCGTAACGTAGGCGTAACAGGACCGGAGAACACTGCCGTCATGACTGAGCTGCCGCCGGAGGATGCTGTGGACCGTCAGCAGGAGTTCGTGCTGCGCACACTCGAAGAGCGGGACATCCGGTTCGTACGGTTGTGGTTCACCGATGTGCTCGGCACCTTGAAGAGCGTGTCGGTGGCGCCGGCCGAGCTGGAGTCCGCCTTCGACGAAGGGCTCGGGTTCGACGGCTCCGCGATCGAGGGCTTCGCCCGGGTCTACGAGTCGGACATGGTGGCGATGCCGGATCCGACCACGTTCCAGGTGTTCCCGTTCGAGGGCGGGGACGGTGAGAGCGTCCGGATGTTCTGCGACATCCTGACCCCGGACGGCTCCCCCTCGTGGGCTGATCCGCGGCACGTACTGCGCCGCACCATGAGCCGGGCGGCGGAGAAGGGCTTCACCTTCTACACCCACCCCGAGATCGAGTTCTTCCTGCTCAACGATCACCCGATGGACGGCACCGAGCCGACCCCGATCGACCACGGCGGCTACTTCGACCACACCACGCACGCGGTGGCCCGCGACTTCCGGCGCCAGGCCGTACTCGCGCTGGAGCGGATCGGGATCTCCGTGGAGTTCAGTCACCACGAGGTGGCGCCCGGACAGCAGGAGATCGACCTGCGGTACGCCGACGCGCTCGCCACCGCGGACAACATCATGACCTTCCGGCACGTGGTGAAAGAGGTCGCGATCTCCGCCGGGGTGTACGCGACCTTCATGCCCAAGCCGTTCACCAACCAGCCCGGCAACGGGATGCACACCCACCTGTCGCTGTTCGAAGGGGAGCGCAACGCGTTCCACGACCCGGGCGACGAGATGAAGTTGTCCAAGGTGGGCAGGGCGTTCATCGCCGGTCTGCTCACCCACGCCCGGGAGTTCACCGCGATCACCAACCAGTGGGTGAACTCGTACAAGCGGCTGTTCCCGCAGCCACTGGCGGACTGGATCACCGAGGCTCCCGCGTACGTGTGCTGGGGCCACCTGAACCGCTCCGCGCTGATCCGGGTGCCCGCGTACGGGAAACCCAACTCGGCCCGGGTCGAGGTGCGTTCCCTGGACTCGGCGTGCAACCCGTACCTGGCCTTCGCGGTGCTGCTCTCGGCGGGTCTGAAAGGCATCGAGGAGGGGTACGAGCTGCCCCCCGGCGCCGAGGACGACGTCTGGTCGCTCACCGACACCGAGCGCAAGGCGATGGGCTACCAGGCGCTGCCGCAGAACCTCTCCGAGGCGCTGGACATCATGGCCAGCAGCGAGTTCGTCGCCGAGACCCTCGGTGAGGGCGTGTTCGACTTCTTCTGCAAGAACAAGCGCGCCGAGTGGGAAGCGTTCCGCCGAGAGGTCACCCCGTACGAGCGGTCCCGCTACCTGAAGTTGTGAACCGGTGCGTGTCGTGGTGATCGGGGCCGGCGTGACCGGCCTGTCCTGCGCGGTACGCCTGGCCGAGGCCGGGTACGACGTCGGGGTGCTGGCGCGGGATCTGCCCGCCGAGACGACCTCCTCGGTGGCGGCGGCGGTGTGGTATCCGTACCTGGTCTCGCCACCGGAGCGGGTCGCGGCGTGGTCGGCCGCCACGTACTCCGAGTTCGCGCGGCTGGCCCGCGAGACCGACACGGTACGGATGCGTACCGGCAGCGAGTACCTCGTCGAGCCGGCGGCCGAGCCGTGGTGGGCGGACGCCGTACCGCGGCTGCGAAGGATCACCCCGCCCGTTGGCTTCGCGGACGGCTGGTCGTTCACCTCTCCGGTGGTGGAGATGTCCGGGTACCTGCCGTACCTGGTGGGACGGTTGGAGGCGGCCGGCGGCACGCTGACCCGGGTGACGCTGGACGAGCTGCCCAACCAGGCCGACGTGGTGGTCAACTGCACCGGCCTGGGTGCGCGCCACCTGGCGGGGGATCCCGCCGTGACACCGGTACGCGGTCAGGTGGTGTATCTCAGGCAGCCTGGCCTCACTGAATGGCTGATCGCCGACCAGGGTGCCAGGGGCCTGACGTACGTGGTGCCGCGCAAGCACGACGTGGTGGTGGGCGGCACGAGCGAGCCGGGGGAGTGGGACGTACATCCCACTGCGGAAACCTCGGACGTGATCCTCGGGCGTGCCGTGGAGCTGGTGCCGGCGTTGCGGGGTGCGGAGCTGCTCGGGCACCGGGTGGGGTTGCGGCCGGCACGTCCGTCGATCCGGTGCGAGGCGGTACGGGCTGACGGCTTGCTCACCGTGCACTGCTATGGGCACGGCGGTGCCGGCGTCACCGTCTCCTGGGGGTGTGCGGACGAGGTGCTCCAGTACGTACGCGCGGCCGGCAGCGGCTGAGACGTCACAGCGGTCGGCCCCGGTTCTACGGGGGTCGCTCAGATCTCTCCGGCTGGTGGGCAATCTAACTGTCCACTGTGGATCCTCAGACACCGGCCCGGGCGACACCCGTCCGACCCCCTGAGGTGTGGCGCTGGTCACTGCCCCGCGCAGGCGCCAATTCCTGCTGTCACCGACGGTTACCGCGACGTCGTTCGGGTACGCAGATGAGCATGCGTACCTGGTTTCCGGCTGGGGCACGCGTGCCGTTCTCCCCGCGCGGGCAGTGTCCGGGTCACGTGGCTGGACGGTTGTGCCCGATTTGACGGATCCACCGATCCGAGGAAACGTGGGTAGGCGGACCAAGTAGTCGACTAGCGAGGGATCCCATCGTGCTCACCTTGACCGACAACGCGGTTTCCGTGATTCGTACGCTCACCTCACAACCTGAGGTTCCGGATGGTTCCGGGCTGCGGATCGCGGCGGACGCCACCGACAACAGCGGCGGGCTCACCCTGTCGCTGGCCACCGAGCCCGAGACGGGCGACAAGGTGGTCGACAATGGTGGCGCACGGCTGTTCCTTGAGGAGACCGCCGCCAACGTGCTCGACGACAAGGCGCTCGATGCCGACGTCGACGACCAGGGCAAAGTCTCGTTCCAGCTCGCCGAGCAGCAAATCTGACATTTAGGGGCCAGAGGCCCGTTTGAGTACGGCTGACGCTGACGTCAGCCGCGAACCGCCCCGTACCGGTAGCCCGGTGCGGGGCGGTCGCGTGTGCGGTCAGCGATCGGTCAGCGCTCCCTTGCACCATGTGAGCCGGCAGTGACCGGGAGCACGGGTCCTGCCGAACGCTCAAGTCTCCGGGGTCTGTGTCGTCGTCGGGGCGGCCCGTCCGGGGCACTGTGAGGGAGGCGACATGAGCAACCAGGAAACAACGGTCCGCCGGTGGCGGCACTGGGCCGCGATGCTGGCGCTGGCGCTGACCGCCGGGCTGATGTGGCTCGGAACCGGCCAGGGGCAGGCAGAGGCTGCGGCCACCGCCAATGACGACGTCACGATCACGGCGGGCTGCGACAACCATCCAGGGGTGCCGGACTGGTTCTACCCGGTACTGCGCCGGGCGGCGGCGCAGCAGGGCGACGGCGTACCCAGCGGATGGGGTACCAACCTCGACCAGCGCCGGGCGATGATGAAGATCATCTGTAACGAGAGCAGCTTCAACACCAGCGCGCACAACCCGGCCGGTTATTACGGCCTGGGGCAGATGGGCCGCCCCGCAATCAGCGACGCCCGGGTGCGGTTCGCCTGCTACTGGTACGTCAACAACGACTGCGCCCACAACCGCCGGTACGTCCAGTCCCTGGCGGCACTGCGATACGCCAACCAGCGGTACAACGGCCCGATCCGGGCCTGGAACTTCTGGAAAAACAACCACTGGTGGTGACCGGTACGGCCGGTGGGGTGCCGACACACCTCACCGGCCGGACCTGGCGGGGACTAGCCTCGGTGACGTGACAGAACCGCGTGCCGAACCGCGTGCCCTGGTGATCGAGAACTCCGCGAGCGACCCCGTGGGCCGGCTCGGCGACTGGTTGACCGGCGAGGGCCTGGGCCTCGCCCCGGTACGCCCGTACGCAGGAGACCCGCTCCCGGAATCCCTGGACGGGTACGCCGCGCTGGTGGTGCTGGGCGGCGGGCAGAGCGTCAACGACCCGACCGGGGACCGTACCGACTGGTTCCCCGCCGAGCAGGCGCTGCTGCGGCGGGCGGTCTCCGAACGGCTGCCCACCCTCGCGATCTGCCTCGGCGCGCAGATGTTGGCCCACGCGTACGGGGGGCGGGTTGACGTGGCCGCGGCCGGACCCGAGATCGGGCGAGGACTGGTCGCCCGCCGGGATGTCGCCGACTCCGACCCGTTGTTCGCGGGTGTCCCGTTCACACCGGACGTGATCCAGTGGCACTTCGACGAGGTCGTCGAGCTACCGGCCGGCGCGACCCTGCTCGCCAGCTCACCCCGGTACGCACACCAGGCGTTCCGGATCGGTCCCCGGGCCTGGGCGACCCAGTTCCACATCGAGCCCGACGCCGACATGATCCGGAACTGGGCGGCGAAGGACGCCGCGAAACTGATCGAACTCGGCCACGACCCGGACACGATGGTGCGGACCACCGTCGCGGGGTTGGACGACGTCGCCGAGGTGTGGCAACCGTTCGCCGCCAGGTTCGCCGCCCTGGCCCGCGGTGATCTCGACATCGACGCGGCACAGGATCCGCTGCGGCGGCTGCAGATGCTGGGCGAGTAGCCGAACATGGGTACCACCGCCAGGCTCGCCCGGTACGGCTTCAGAGACGGGGCCCGAGCGGCCGCCATCCTGGGGGACGCCGGCCTGGCACTGTGGCGGGAGGAGACCCAGAAGCCGGCGGACGAGCCGGCCCGTGAGGTGCTCACCGCGCTCGGCGCCGCGGCCGACCCGGACCTCGCGGTACGCCAACTGCAACGTCTGGTGGAGGTGGCCCCGGACGTCATCGACGCGGTACGTGACGACCCCGATCTGCGGACGAAACTCGTCGCGGTGCTCGGTGCGTCCACCGCACTCGGCGACCATCTGGTGGCCCATCCCGATGAGTGGCGCACCCTGTCCGTGGCGGTACCGGAACCCTCGGCGGCTGTGCTCGACGCGGCGGTGGCGGGCAGTACCGGCGAAGGTGCCAAGTCCGGGGCGTCAGGCATCGAGGGAGTCGGCACCTTCGGCGCGGACGCGGTGATAGCGTTGCGAACGGCGTACCGCCGGGTGTTGCTGGGTCTCGCCGCCGCTGACCTCACCGGGCAACGCGATGTGGAAGACGTGATGGCGGCGCTGTCGGTGCTGGCGGACGCCACGCTGTCGGCGGCGCTGTCGATGGCCCGTG